>JAGQHF010000051.1 GCA_020431985.1 Nitrosarchaeum sp.
ACAATACCTGACATTTTAAAATTCAAGGTGTTTGACAGTGTTGGAAAAAAGATCATAGGTACACTGGATCAGAGATTTGTTGGCGACTATGGAGACTCGGGAAATATCTTTGTTCTAAAAGGATCTCAGTGGAGAATCTTAAACGTTGATGAAAAATCACTTACGGTAAACGTAGAGCCGTTTAGAGGAGGAGGAATTACAGTACCATACTGGGAGGGAGAAACTATTCCAATAGACTATAACACTGCCAGAAAGGTTGGACTTTTCAGGACCAAAGTAAAAAATGGTAGCCTTGCTCTCATAAACAAAACCATTGATGAGCTAAACTTTGAGGTACCAAACGAAAGCAATATTGTAGTAGAGTCAAGCAGGTCACAGGGTTCGATTGTACTTCATTCCTGTTTTGGAACGAAGATAAATTCAACAATGTCTACATTGCTTTCTTCCATGCTTTCTTCCATGCTAGGCTCAATGGTTGACTCGAGAAGCGATGGCTATAGAATAGTCTTATCGTCACAATCCAGAATATCCGAAAAACTCTTCATGGAGATAATAAAAGATGATTATGATCTTCATTCTATTGTTACTGCTTCACTTGCAGGCACTCATAATGTCAATTGGAAGACGTGGTGTGTAGCAAAAAAATTTGGAATTGTTGGAAGGGGAGCAATCTACGAGAAAAGGTCTGCCAGGTTTCTCTATGAGAGATACAACAAAACATCGCTTGTCAAGGAGGCGTTTAGGGAGCTATTTCATGACAAATATGACCTTGCAGGAACGGACAAGTTACTTCAAAAAATACGAGACAATGAAATCTCCGTCAAGTGGCTTGAAGTTGACAAGTTCTCAAAACTTGCAGAGCCTATTTTAGATCACACCACAAAATACTACTCATCTCCTGTAAATCTTGACAAAGGGATTCTTGACCTAGTCAAGACAAGGCTGGCAAAGACAAAGCACAGGTTGATCTGTGCACGATGTGGCAAGTGGGAAAGAGTAATTGAAACAAACGAGGCCAAGAACATCTTGATATGCCCTTACTGCAAGGGAAGACAGATCACTGCGACATTCTATTCTGACTATGATTTATCCAAGATTATTCGCAAAAAACATGAAGGCAAAAAACTCACACCCGAAGAAAAACACAAGTTTGATCGTGCCTGGAAGGTAGCATCTCTCATTGAAAGCTTTGGAAAGACTGCAATCACTGTTATTGCAGGATATGGGGTAGGAGCCGATACTGCCGCAAGAATTTTGCGAAATATGGTGGATGAGGATCACTTGTTTAGACAAATCTATGAAGCTGAAAGGCAATATGTTGTGACTAGGGGGTTTTGGGATTCCTAGTTTTTCTTTGTAATCTTTGAAAATGGAGTTAGGAAAAGTTCGATTCTTCCTTCCAGGCCTGCCTTTGCGTTTACACCTGATATTGAAATTATCTCGCCGAGTTCACACTTGTCTATGATTCTTGCTTGGTTTCTCCAGCCTTTTACCCAAATTTGTCCAGTATCGTCTTCAACGAACAGCTCAGACAGTGATATTGATTCTCCTGTCTTTGTTTGAACCTCTCTTCTTTCAGGAGCTTTTAGAACGATTGCCTCAATGCAATAGTTCCCGTCCACTTTTACGTCGTTGATTCTAGTCCTACTTTGTGAAAGTGATGGGATTGATACATCGTTTTCGAGCTTTCGCACAAATGAATTGCTGTCAAGTGTAATGGAGTTTCCATATCCCTTTGATGGCATGCATTCTATGACATCCCCTTCATTGCAGATGCTTGTTGAATCCGAGTAATCCGTAATGTTGTAAAAGTTCTTCTTTGCGTCTACTGCAAGGACAAGCTTGTTTCCGCTTTCATTAGTGCTCATTGATAGAACTCTTGCAATGATTGGCTCTACCTCCTTTGCACCATCAACCGATATCAGAGTTGATTCGCTACCGTGAATTTCTAGTCCTTGGTTTCCTGATCTTGCCTTTACTCCAAGAAGCTTTACGTTTGCTCCTTGGGCTATCATGTTTGGCAGCTCAGCCTCATCTTTTCCCCAAAGAACAACTCTCATTGAGGTTCCATCCTTGCCCTTTAGCCTCATCCTTAGTGCTTTTCCGGGCTCACCACGGGAATTTGTAAAGTTCATCGTGTTTACCATTCCGTCTATTACTCCAGTTACAACCAAGTCTTTCTGGCCTTCCTGAATCTCGCTTACATCCTTTGCAATTTTTTCAATTGTTGGAATGTCACTCTCGTTACTTGCAGGCTCAATATTGGAACCTGAGCCAATGTTTATTGTTGGAGAGCCGTTAAGGTCAGATTTTACATAAGCCTTGATAATCTTAATTAGGTCGCCTGGCTTCAGGTTCTCGATTCCAGGTAGGTTTGCTTTTTCATCCCACAATTTCACACTTGCAGTAGAGTCTGCATCATAAACTGTCATGGTTCTAAGAAGAAATGGGGATCCGTCTTTTCTAGAGTACTGCTTTGTAGGTGAAACGCTAAGCACTCTTGTCTCAAGTGAGATCTCCTTTGCACCAGCATAAAGATCCTTTAGGCCCATCTCTACTTTCAGTGGGGCAGAAAGTGATACTCCATAGTCAGATGCAATCAAAAATAATGCGCCTTGGTCAGTCAGGTATCCTGCACCGATCTTGTCTTTTTTCTTCTTTATCTGATCGTCAACGTCTTGTCTTGTCAATTCTGGCTTTTGATCCAGAAGCTTTTGCACTAACTCTTCAAATTCAGACAAGACATTGAGGCTAAACTGGATGGATTAATAAAAATTTCAATATCAAATATAAGCAAATTTAATTAATTTCATGCCCAATATTCATAGCCTAATGCATTATGGTGTGTTTTTGCTCATTTCCGTGCTCTTGATTGTGAACTTTTCCTTTACACATGCTGATTATGAATGCACAATACAGGATCCAAAATACTTACAAGCAGAAAGCATGCTTGATGATAAAAGCATTGATGAGAAGACCCGATACTCTCAGGCCCTTTTGATATATCAAAATTTATTTGATGTCTGCGGGAGTTCTTTTTCTGCTGCACTAGGTGGTATTGCTTCTGTTTATCATCGGGAACATGATAATGCCAAGGCACTGGAATACTATAATCTCGCATTGCACAATGACTCGAACAACAAGTTCTTTCTGTCTGATTTGGGGCTGCTTTATCTTGATGAGGCACGCAAGTACCAACTATTGGCAAATCAGTCCCAATCAAGCGAGTATGAATACATCTCTGAACAAAACCTACTGAATGCAAAGAAGGCTTTTTTTCGCGCACTAGTTGAAGGAAATGATCATTTTAATGCACTAAACGGCCTAGCAGAATTTTATCATTTTATTGGAGATTATGATAAAGCACTTGAATTTCGAAAAAAGGCACTGTTAGTTGACAATATGCAGGCAGATGCCATAGTTGGAAAGGGAAACGACTATCGTGCTATGGGTGAGCTTGGAATGGCAATACTCAGCTATAATGAGGCGTTAAAGTATCCTGATGGAAAATTCAACGGTTTTGTTGGACTCGGAAATATATTTTTGGAAATGAACTCCTATAGGCAGGCTCTGATCTTTTTTGATGATGCAATCAACGTAAATTCCGATGGACTCAATGCTTACAGAGGAAAGGCATATGCAAGCCACTGCATAAACGATTATCAGAATAAGATGCAGGCTGCACAAAAATACTTGGAACTAGCTGGACACAATTTGGAATTTCCGTCCGATTTGTGTTATGACACAAAACACTAGTGTGGACAAGGCAGGCCACAAACCTTTCGTCATTAACTAATAATTCAATCAGTATATGGTTTTGATGTCGTTAAGACCATACCCTACCAACTCCGCCCATGTGGTTGGAAGAAGTGTTGCGCACACTCTTCCAATCACCACAACTACAAAAACCCGTCATGCAATAATTGTGGCAGTACTTTCCGTTTGTCTTTTGGGATCTGCATTCTCTGCAAACGCCTTTGCAGAAGAACGAAATTCAAACGCCAGACCAATCAAAATTGAATACAACACAAAGGTTGCAGAAAGTTCACACTATATCCAGTTCAAGGCATGCATAGGAAACAAGTTTGTAAAGACACCTACATTTACCGTAACATCTGACTTGGATTCAAAAGTCATCAAGTTCCAGAAGCTACAGCAGGCAAACACGTGCAAGAGCTACAGCGCTACAATAAACGCAAAGCACTTCAACAGTATCTCAATTGTGATGACTGACTAAATCCTGCAAAAACCTCAAGCCTGCAGAGCATGACTCTGACAGGATTCTTGAAGGATGATTTTCTATGCATTTGGTAATAAATAAACCCAAGTACATTGTTGGTAATACATGGAATGCCCTAGCTGCAAAGTGACGATGGTGATAACAGGAAATGCTCGAGACAAGAGGCAGCCCGAAGCAAGCAACGTGTTTCTCACTCACTATCAATGTCCTGCATGTGGCTACTCACTAGAAAAAGAAGAATATTCCACTAGATAGAATAAACATAAAATTATACTGGAATAGCCACCCGGACTTTCTGGCTACTGAAACGATAGATTTCAACACTCTGCATGTTATGAGTAATACTCTTTGAATCCTTTTTCAGTTGGAATCAGCTCAATTTTTTTACCAAAAAACCCCTGTCTTTCTTGCACTTGCAACAGTCCCTTTTTTTCCAGCTCTTCTAGTATGCTATCTAACTCTTCAGTATCTAGTCTTGTGTTTCTCTGGATCATTCCAAATGTTTTCGATCCTCGATTAAGCTCAGCCAACACCAATCTTGTTGTCGTTTGCTCTTTTGCAAGTATGTTTTGTGAAGTTTTATTTTGTTGAGAATATTTTTGTTGAGTCTGTCTTAACTCCTGAGAAGAAGAATGATTTCTCATTCTGATTATGCGAGGAATTATTCTTGCCAATGGAATTATCAAGAAAAATAATAGGTAGATCCATGAAAAATCT
>JAGQHF010000052.1 GCA_020431985.1 Nitrosarchaeum sp.
AATTCTGAAATTCAGATTACTGGATGGATTTAAATAGGATAAGTTTTGGTCTCAATACATGGCAAGTGAATGGGACGGATTTCCGGTATGGATTCCTCTAATTGTTGGATTAGCTCCAGGATTAGTTTACTGGTTAGCAATTACAGCAATGAAGAAACGAAGATAGAACATTTACTCTATTTTTAACTTTTTATTATTCATAGCAGTAGCTGTGGGTAAAACGTTGCTACCTTTTTTGTTGACTATATGTTATGTTCTACAACATTAATCACTGTTTTTCATAACTTCTGTATGAAGATAATTCTTGGATTGTTTTTGATTCTCACATTATTGCCTATTTCATCTGCATTCTCACAGGTAACCGATACAACATCTACGCTGTCTGTAATGCTTACAAGCAATTCGCCGTATGTATATCACGATGATGATGGATACACAATAGTTGTTGGCTCTGTCAAAAACACCAATACAAATACATCCGTCAAAAATGTCCAGATCCGTGCAACTTTTTACGATGATGTAAGTCCAACACCTTTGGAGTTTTCTCAGGGTACAACAGTTCTGCAGGTAATTCCTTCACTTGGAACATCACCCTATATGATAAAATCAAAAACCCCCAATCCACAAATTACACAGGCATCTGTATTCTTGGAAAAATTTGATTCATCCATATCAAAATCAAAGTTGCTGTCAGTAGATCTGTCAGATATCTACGTCGATGAAAACCTAGTGGTATCAGGCATGTTGAAGAATGGTCCTGCTCCAGTAACCAACGCCACTGTCTATGCGGCATTCTATGACGGATTTAATCCACCACGTATACTGGATATTATGTCCGTTGATATTGGCAACATGACTGCAAACCAGCAAGTTCCATTCAACTTTAATGAGAAGATAAATCCAAGTTCTGTTAAACTGGCCCTGTTTGCTGAGACCAATGTGTTCTACTCTGCCTATGTCGAGAGGGTCATTCCAGCACCTGAAGTGCTCACAAAACTCGTGACAATATCTGATGTATCCATAACCGACACATATGGAAAGCCTCTTTCTGAAATAAAACTTGGTTCTACCGTGAATATACGAAGCAACTCCATCATAGAACTGTCCCCAGATTACACATCAAGTGAAATTCCATATAGGTACTTTGTTCAAGTCAAAGAGACCGGCGAGAAACCATTTGTCGAGTTTGTAGGAAAATACGATGGGCGATACATGGGGGAAGGCAAGCAATCTCAATCAGTAGATTGGATTCCTGAAAAGAAAGGCTTGTTCTTTGTTGAGACCTTTGTTTGGGACAGAAATAACGTTCCAATAGCTGATCAAGGACCCGTAGCCATAATTCTGGTAAGCTAATAGGTTTATTTTCAAACAAGTTCTGATCATCTTATGCCAGAGTTTCACTTGGTAGCAATGGGTGGAACCTTCGATATACTCCACAAAGGCCACATCGCTTTACTCTCAAAGGCATTTTCTATCTCTTCAAGTGTGATTATCGGTCTTACTGGTGATGAGCTTGCAAAGCGAAGAGGCAAACAACCTGTTAATTCGTTTGAAAAGAGGTTACAGTCTCTGGAAAGCCTAATCAAGAAAAACTTTCCTGGCACTGCCTACCAGATAAGCAAGCTGGATAATGATTTTGGCCCTGCAGTGCTGGAGCAAGGAGTTGAGGCACTTGTTGTTAGTGACGAAACGGAAAAACAAGGTTCTGTATTGAATGATCTTCGAGCACAAAGGAACCTTCCTCCTGTAAGGATAGTCACGGTACCAATGGTCTTGGCAGAGGACGGTACACGCATATCCACAACCAGAATAAAAAATTCTGAGATTGATTCCAATGGGAATTTGAGTTGACTAGATGATTGTCAATTTTTTAGTAATCCGAATAAAACAACATTTTCCCATTCTCTGTTGATGGCCATAATCAACAATATGATGAAGAAGATTAATTCTGACATCTCACATCTCCAGCATGGCTTGCATCCAAACAGCCTGTCTTATTGGTATGATAAGATAATCAAAGAGACAATTGAAATGGCTCCCCCATGGCTGCAGGACAAAATTAAGGTACATCAGGACGCTATCCTTCCAATGAAGTTTAACCTGGATATATCAAAACGCGCAGTTCGTTACTTTATGATTGCCGTAGACAATAACCTTGACAACATGCCATCCTCAACAAAACTCTATTTCCTTAGGGTTCAGGAAACACTTTCCACTGAAATGGACAAGTCGCTTGTCTGAGCATCTAGGCACGACCACTATCCCTAACTATCTATATTCGTCTTGATATGATTAGTTAGGAATGGAATTTTACAAGGCAAAGTTTTCAGAAAGAAAACCAAAAAAAGATTCAAAGTCAGGAGACCGGTCTAAATATTCCGATGAAAAACGCCGCTCTTTTAGAAATTCCAATCCTCGCACCAACAATCAAAGGAAAAAGACCTTTACATCAACCTGCAGTGATTGCGGACAAAGCTGCGAGCTTCCATTTGAACCAAAATTTAACAAGCCTGTCTACTGCAGCCAGTGTTTCGAAAAAAACGAACCGCGAAAATCAAGAAATTCTTCCTTTTCAAGACCGCCAGCAAGGCACTATGACAATGCTGAAAAATCCTTTAGCACAAAACCCCGAAAATTAAAATCTCAAAAAAAGATGGACAACTTTTACTCAAATGGTTCTGAAAAGTTTTATGAGTCACTAAAGGAAAAATTATTCGTGATTCTGGGAGGCAAGGTCTGTTCCAGCTGTGGCTTTAGGGATGAAAGAGCATTAGGATTTAGTCATGTTTATGATTCTGAAGCCTTTGATCGTGTAAGGAGGGGCGGATTTGCTTCGTCTTGGGGAAAGTACATCTCCGATCCAGACTTGGCAAAGAAGGAGATACGTGTGCTATGCCTTAACTGCAACGAAATTCGAGAGCCAATAAAAAAGAATCCTGAAAAGCCTAAGAAGAAAAGCCGTTACTTCCCAAGGTAGATTGGGAATTTCATTTCTGAGAATTTATTAACACTTTAATTATAACAATTTCGTCGATAAATTATGAATGGCGACTTTAAGGCATTAGGGTTAAGCTTAATTGCATTGGTTGGAATAGTCTCTCTATACTTTGCATTTCTGAAATAGAGTCAACCTTTGACAATTTCCACATCTTGCTCGGAGATGGCGGTTTCAATTATTTTGTGTTCCTTGTCTATTACGGACTGGATAAAGTCAGCAAAGTTTTCTACGTGAGTGCTATCTTTTAGAAGAATACTGTGAGCAGACTTGTCCCTTAGCGAAACAACAATCTCATTTTCTACTATATTGAGAATTGAAGTAATGAATGTCTCCTTTGCATCCTTGATGAAAATAAGGCTGGCTAGTTTCTGGGCCTCGTATTTGTCTTCACAGCTTATTGTAATCTTCATTTGTTCTCCAAAAGAAATTCATTAATACGTTCTTTTGCTTTTTCTCTTTTTTCCTGATGAACTGTCAAAAACTGGTTGATTTTATCAATCAAAATAGCCTTCAGTTCACCCGTCAGCATCTTTCCTGATTTATAGTCGTCATAAATTGCTTTTAACTTGTTATCGTCTGGCTCAAAAAATATCCTTAGATACTGATATGAAACGTCAATGTCTGGATTTCCTCCAATTTTTCTATGTTGTTCTATGTCGGGCTGACCTCCAGAAAATGCATATTTGTTTATTTTCTTTTTTACAACACTTGGAGAGTCAGTTGTGTAAACAGTCCCGTTTTCATCCGATGCAGACATCTTGCCTCCTGGACCAAGCAGTCCTGGAATCATTATGTTGTGCATTAATGCCGGTTTTGGTTTTCCAATCTTTGGCGCAATATCACGAGTCAATCTAAAGTGGGGATCTTGGTCAACTCCAAGTGGAATCAATACAGGTTTGTCTTCAATAAAACATGGCGCAGACTGCAGCGATGTGTAAAAGATCATTCCTATGTTTGTCTCATTTGTAAAACCAAAAACTGCCTTTGTATTTGAAAAGTTTATTTTTTTTGCGACTTGTGCTGCAATTGGATATAATGTTTGAATATTTCTTGTATTAATTATTATTTTTGTATTTTCTGGTTTGAAGCCCAATGCGATAAAATCCAGTGCATTTTCATATGCAAATTTGTTGGTGTCCTCTAGACTCAAATTTTGTTTTGAGAAAAATTTCTCATCATCTGTAAGCTGAAAGTACATGTTAACTCCAAATTTTTCCTGTAACCATTTTGCAAACACCCAGGGTACCAAATGACCTATGTGTGTATGACCTGACGGACCTCTGCCTGTATATAGAAAGAACTTCTTTCCTTTTTCATAGTCATCTAATATCCTATTCATTTCTCTATGAGAAAAGAAAATACCCCGTCTGAGCATAAAATGATCTTCTCCTGTTATTTTTTGCATTCTGTCTAGGATTGCTTTTGAAATTTTTTCAGTACCAAATTTTTTAATTAATTTATCATAGTCAATATCTCCTTCAACATGCCAAGGGGTCACGATAAAGTCAGCGTCTGGCATTTATTTTGACTTAGGTTAAGGTTTAAAAAGTCTTTTTCGAACTTTCTGCTGTTGCCTCAAGTTTTCCATGAAATTGAAAAAAAAATTATTTTGTCATTACAGGACAATCAAAAACAATCCGTTGAGTCTCTTGAAAAATCCACTGGTCTTTCTTCTGATCAAGTGAGGAGGGGGATAGAATGGTTACGCTTGAAAAACCTTGCAACCATAGATGAGTCACATACAACTCTCATTTCACTTGGAAAAAATGGCCTAGAGTCATTTGAAAAAGGATTGCCTGAAAGAAGACTACTTGACCTTTTAAAAAAAGATCCAAAAAAAATCCAAGACCTGCAAAAGGAGCTTGGACCTGTCTTTGGCCCCGCTATGGGACTTGCTAGAAAGAATAATTGGATTGAGACAAACAATGACATGATCTCCGTTGGCAACTGTCCTGCCAATTTACCGGGAGAAAATGCATTGCAAAAAATAGGAAATGGTAAGATACCAAAAAATGAAATTGGTGAAGATTTGAACCCTCTTCTCAAACGACCTGAATTTGTTGTTGAGGATGTAATAAAATCCAAAGAAGTTTCGCTTTCCGAAGAGGCAAAATCAATAAAAATTACAGATGATTCTTCTGGTGCGATAGATGTGGAGGCAAGTACCCCTCAGATATTTGTTGCAAGGACTCATCCACTCAAGGATACAATAGATGAGATACGTGAGATTTTCGTAGCACTTGGATTCTCAGAAATAGTTGGTAATATGGCCCAGTCCAGCTTTTGGAATTTTGATGCCTTGTTCACTCCCCAAGATCATCCTGCAAGAGAACTTCAGGACACATTCTATCTTGATAACGTGAATGCAAAAAACATAGCGACCGCTGAACAAATAAGAAATGTTTCCAAGTCTCACAAGAAAGGATGGCGGTATTTGTGGGATATCAACGAGGCAAGGAAGATGGTATTGCGAACTCACACAACTTGCGTGACAATCAGACACTTGGCAGAACACAAACCTGATGAAGCTCGGGTATTCTCTTTAGGACGCGTATTTAGAAACGAGAAGGTCAGCTACAAACATCTTGTGGAGTTTAATCAAGTGGAAGGAGTTGTGGTGGGAAAAAATACCACACTCCGCGATCTGATGGGAATCCAACGAGAGTTTTACAAAAGAATTGGAATTACGAAAATAAAGTTTTGGCCAACATTTTTCCCGTACACAGAACCATCGTTGCAGACTATGGTGTACAATGATAGATTGGAAAAATGGGTTGAGTTATTTGGAATGGGAATATTCAGACCCGAAGTCACAAAACCCCTTGGAATTGACAAGCCTGTCTTGGCCTGGGGTGGAGGAATTGAACGTATTGCAATGCTCAAGTTTGGCCTTGATGATGTCCGAGAGTTTTACAACAATGATCTCAACTGGTTAAGGAGTGTAACGAATTGCCAGTAGTCGACCTGTCGTTTTCTCAATTACAAAAGTTGGTTGGTAAGGTCTCAAAAAAACAAATTGCTGATAGCCTACCTTTTCTTGGTTTGGATATAGAGTCTGTAGATGGTAACCTAGTACGCGTAGAATACAGTCCCAACAGACCTGACTATTCAACTGATCATGGGATTGCACTAGGACTGCAAGGTTTACTTGGAATTAAAACTGGAACTATTGATTTGAAGGTCAAAAATTCAAATGACTACAACATTGACGTGAAGTCTGCTGTCTCTAAAGTAAGGCCATATGTTACTGGTATTGTTGCCAGAAATGGAAAAGTTGATGATAGAATGATTCGACAACTGATGGCCATGCAAGAGGATCTTCATTTTGGCATCGGAAGAAAGAGAAAGAAATCTTCTATAGGAATACATGATCTTGACAAGATATTATTTCCGCTTACATACACTACAGCAAGCAGAGACCACAAGTTTGTCCCATTAAACTCTGAAAAAGAGCTTACCATGTCTGAAATTCTTGCCTCTACTGATGTTGGAAAATCATACGGAGGTATCCTTGGAAATTCTTCTCATGTTCCACTCATTATTGACTCAAAAAAGCAAACAGTATCATTTCCTCCAATTATTAATGCAGCAGTAACAACTGTTACATCAAAAACAAAGAATCTGTTTGTTGAGGTTACCGGAATCAACAAAGATGATGCAGAAGACATGCTTTCAATTGTTGCAGTTATTCTTCAAAGCGCTGGATTCTCACTTGTAACTGTAAAAATAAGAGGTGCAAAAAATAGCCCACCTGCACTTGCCACCAAAAAAATGACCGTTTCTTCTACTCTTGTAAATGAAATACTGGGCCTGAATCTTAGCGTGTCAAAGATTGTATCCTTCCTCAAAAAGTCTAGAATAAGCGCTGTATCCAAAGGAAAGAACGTAATATGTAATATTCCTAGATACCGATTTGATATATTTGGACCAATGGATTTGGTTGAAGAGGTTGCACTTGGATATGGCATTGCAAATCTAGAACCTATGCTGTCACCCTCTCAGACAATAGGACAGCCAAGTACTGTTTCAACGCGACTAAAATCCCTTTCACTAATGATGATTGGACTGGGATACAATGAGGCGTTAAATTCAGGTCTCACAAGCAAAAGAATCTTGTATGATATGACAAATCGTGAATTGGACAACCCTATTTCTGTTTTGGATTCAAAGAGCCAGGAGCATACTATACTACGAGATTCAATTTTACCTGGTTTGATTGAAAATCTCTCACGCAATATTCATGCGTCATATCCACAAAAATTATTCGAGACAGGAACTGTTTTCTCAGCTGGAAATCCAATTAATGAGCAAATTAGCTTTGCCGGAGTTTCTGCTCATCAGGATGCAAGTTATACAGAAATAAAATCAACATTACAATCTGCACTTAAAACTGGGTTTGGATTGAACATTGAAACGAGGACTTCATCCATCCCCATCTTCGAAGAGGGAAGATCTGCATCGATATTGATTAACGGTAAGACAATTGGTATGATAGGTGAGATTAGCTCAAAGACTATCGAAAACTACAAGATCCGTGTTCCGGTGGTTGGATTTGAAATACGTCTGTCTGGCTTGATATTTGATTAATCAACAATTCTCTTGACATGTTGAATCAAAACATGGATCTATGGTGTTTAATTCTAATTAAACAATAAACTGCAAACCAAATTGATCTTGCAAAAGATTCTTCACCCGTATTGCTTTCTATGAAAATGGGCGTATCTTATCTGGAACATATTTTGGAAATTAATTTTCAGAACGGCTGTGTATGAGGCATTTGCTTTTGCTTACAAAATATGCGATTTATGATGTCTTCAAACCTTTGTACCTGTTTCTTATGGTCACTTCAGTAACATTTGCAGCCTCGGCAATATCACGCTGGGTTACACTATCTCCATTTTTCACACATGCCATGTACAGCGCAGCAGCTGCAAGACCCATGGGATCCTTTCCTGCAGATTCCTTCTGCTCTCTTGTAATGCGCAATATTTCTGATGCATCACGTTTAACCTTCTCCGAAAGCCCAATTTTACTTGAGATTCTAGAAATACATTGTATGGGATCAATAACGGGCATCTTTAAATCCAATTCGTAATGAAGCAACCTGTAGCATCTTGCTATATCCTTGCGTTTGATGTTTGCAACAGTTGCCACATCTTTTATGGTTCTAGGTGTATCTGTGTTTCTGCATGCAGCATACATTGAGGCTGCAATCAATGCCGAGATAGAACGTCCTCTGACAAGATTCTTCTCCATTGCCTTTCTGTATATGTATGCCGCCTTTTCAACAACGCCCGATGAGACGGCAAGCTTGTCTTTGATTCTTCCAAGCTCATTTAGGGCCTGCCGCAAATTTCGATCTTCAGACTTGTGTGCTTGACTTCTACTATCCCATATTCGCAGTCTCTCGATTGTACTTTTCATGGCAGAAGAAAGAGGCCTTCCGGTAGAGTCTCTGTTTACAGGATTAATCACAGTAGCCAGTCCCATATCGTGCATTGCAAGTGATGAAGGGGCACCTGTTCTGGTCGGATCTGCTCCTCCCTCCTTAGAAAATGATCTCCACTCCGGACCTGAATCTTCTACTTTGTCAGAAATTACGTAACCACACTTTCTGCAGAAAAACTCGCCTGTCTCATCATCAGTTTGCATGGAGTTTTTTCCACAGCGTGAACAAATCAACCCTCCATTTCTAACGTTATCTATTACCATGTATCAATTCCCAACTTGTTGCTCTATTCTATTGACTGGAATCTCTATGGTTGATACATTTCTTTTTTTCCCATCTAAAGAGTCAAGTGATTCAGAGTCGATTTTGATGTCTCCAAGCTTAAATGTATTGGTTCTCTTCAAAATTATTTGTGCAACGGTTACGGCAGAGCTAATGCTCAAACCTCTTGCTTTGAGTGTAATGGATGGCAATATTGACAGTTGAAGTATTGCGGCTGTCACATATGTCATTAACGGTTTTTTGCCGATGAAAATAATGTCCTTTGTATTGTTTGACATACAAAATTGGCTTTGTTGTCTAATTTAAAGGGGCGTAATTGGAATCATCACTTAATGAAAAATGACTGATTTGGGGAATATCTGATAATCAAGTTCAAAATTAATCCACTAAAACCCGCCCAAAGTCTTCAATTATCTTTGGGTAAATCTGGGAGTATGAATCATTTTTGCACAGTTTGCTTTGTATGCAATTATCTGTAATAGATGCAAATGTACTGATATGTGATATTGAGAACCAGAATCAACATACCCAAAATTGACATTCTGTAAGAATATCACAAATTCCACATCATCTAACCGCTTTGATATGTTGCTTTTCAAATTAATCTCAATAGTTTTTAGCCAAGATTATCTATCATTTAATGCCCGAGAGCAGGCACGCAGACGGATTAGGATGATGTGATCGTATTGATACCTGTGATTTCTAATTCACCCAGGTGTGCTACATTATGGGCAACCCCGGTTAGAAAACCCAAGGAGGTTTTGGCTAAATACCAATGATCTTGCGCGAGTCAGAACCGGGGAACATTATCATTCAAAAACATAAAACATACATGTTACGTCCACTTACTATGGCAAACTATTGGCTTGCAAAGCAGGAACCAAATGGACCTAGAGGGTATAATTTTGAGCATCTAAAAGAAGAAAAAAAAACTGTTTGGGATGGGGTACACAACAACCTTGCCCTAAAATATATGAAAGAAATGAAGCCAAGTGATCTCGTTTTATTCTATCATACAGGTAATGAAAGACAAGCAGTTGGAATAATGGAGATCACATCAAAACCATATCCTAATCCTGATGAAGACAACGAGCGCTTTATTGTAGTTGATGTCAAGTACAAAAAACCACTAAAACGACCTGTCACTCTAGATGAAATGAAAAAGCAAAAGTCTTTCAAAGATTGGGAATTATTGCGTATTTCTAGACTGTCCGTTATGCCTGTACCAAAGGCAATTTGGGATACAATAATCAAACTCTCTCAAACTTGATTCTTGCCAAATCGGTTTATTGATATAGTCGATTTATTTAATGTGATGTATGGCAACAGCTTATGTTTTAATAAACTGTGAGCTAGGTTCCGAAGAAGCTATTATTCAGCAACTCAAGGGCCTAGAAGGAGTAAAGGAAGTTCATGGAACTTTTGGTGCATATGATATCTTGGCCAAGATAGAGTCAGACACTGTTGAAAAGCTCAGAGAAACAATCACATGGAAAATCAGAAAGATTGAGAAGATTCGTTCCACACTGACTCTGATGGGCATCGAAGGCCAATCCTAAAAACCCTCTTTTTCTTATTATGATTTTACATTTTATTTTTGTAGTAAAAGAAGAAGATCTACAGAGACGAAAACCTGAATTTGAATATGTAAAACACATGGCGCAATTTTTCAAGGTGTGGATAAAGGAAAAATTCGGCAAGGACTTTGAAATACAATGCGATGAACTGGTTACAAAACCAAGAAGCATATTACAAAAACTCGACACGCACACCTTACTTCGAGATCATGAGTATAGGGGAAAAGAAATTTTTCATTTTTACTTGTGCCATTTCCGACCATTATGGACAGACTGTACATGTGAGGGTTATCATGCCGAAAATTTTGGCATGATTCATTGGAAAGAACCCAAAGATCCAAATGACACATTATTCCTAGCAGAAAAAAACTGCACTACCGTATCTCATGAACTGGCTCATGAGCTTTTGCGTTCAGTTGGATACAAAAAATTCACAGCAGATATCCATGATATCTGGTCAAAGCATTTCTTTGATCAGATGGAATTTGAGCAATACGATTCTAATTTTAAAAAGACCGACGCAAAACCCATGTTTCTCACAATTGATATGTCTGATCTAAGATTCTAATTCTTTTTTTAAAATCAGCACTTTGTCACAGAGTAAATATTGTTCTCAAAGTTTGCTGTTTTAAAGTCTAGCTTGTTTTCAGGATCATTTGTCCTTGATTTGTTTAGTGTTTCTAGTTCGACTAGGGCATCTCCTCTAAATCCAACAGAGGAACCATAGATTGCATCTGTTAGCATCGTTCCATGATCTCCTTTCTTAATATCATCCACCATCTCATAAAATCTTGCAGTCTCTTTTTTGTTTACAGGATTTCCTGTTGCTTTGTTGTATGCAACTGCTATGTACATCCCATTGTTTTTTACTGCAACTGGAATCTTGTGGTTTTTTCCGGTTGCACCAGGAATTGTTTCGTTTACTAGTACTTCACATTTGTGGTACATACTAGAGACATATGCAAAGAATCTGTACTGTGCAAATTTTCCTGCAGTGTCTTCTTCACATTCAACAAAAACTTTGTGTAACAACTCTAACGCATCGTCATTCATGCTCTGCAATCTGTCGTCTATCCTTCCTCTTTCAAGCAGTTCGGATTTACATTCTTTTGCAACCATTTCCAAAATAAAGTCAGGCAAATTGTAATTCTTCAATGCTGCAACAAATGCACCAGCTTGTGACATACCAAATTTTGGAAAACCTTTGTTAACCATAATCACACCCCACTAATTTCCTCTACGTTTACTTAGAAAGCTAGTTTTCGCTTATAATTGTTAAGGAGTTTTTTACACTAATTTGATAATTTTTGCAGAATTTGGTTGATAGTATTAAATTTGTGTTAAGTTTACAAATTTGTATGGAAATAGCAACCACTTCTGAAATGGTTTCTCAAGCATATGATAAAATCAAAGAAAATTCTGCAAAATACCGAAAAATTGTGGGGCGTCCACTGACACTAACTGAAAAGATTCTCTCTGGTCATCTACAGGATGTAGGAGAACATAATCTGGATGATAAGAAAAATTACGTGTTCTTGAGGCCTGACAGGGTTGCACTGCAAGATGTTACAGGACAAATGGTAATGCTTCAATTCATGCAGGCTGGTCTACCTCAATCAACACTTCCTACTACCGTTCACTGTGACCACCTCATCAGAGCAAAGATTGATGGTGATGCAGACATGAAAGTATCACTGGATGAGAATAGTGAAGTTTTCAAATTTTTACAGTCAGCTGCAGCAAAATATGGATGCGGATTCTGGAAGCCAGGAGCTGGCATAATTCACCAAGTCGTATTGGAAAACTATGCATTTCCAGGAGGATTGATGATTGGTACAGACTCTCATACACCTAACGCAGGAGGTCTTGGAATGATTGCCATAGGTGTAGGTGGACTGGATGCTGCAGAGACCATGGCAGGAATGCCTTGGGAATTACTATATCCAAAAAGAATAGGCGTCAAGCTTACAGGTCAGTTGAATGGGTGGACTGCACCAAAGGACATTATACTAAAGGTTGCTGAAGAGCTCACAGTTTCAGGTGGAACAAACTCTGTTATAGAATATTTTGGACCTGGAATAAATTCCATCAGCTGTACCGGCAAGGCAACTATTTGTAACATGGGGGCTGAGGTTGGTGCAACCTGTTCTGTATTTCCATATGATGATAGAATGGAAACTTATCTAACATATACAAATCGTGAAAAAATAGCCGAGCTTGCAAATGCAAACAAAGATCTTCTTGTTGCTGATCCAGAAGTAGAAGGAAATCCTGAAAAATTCTTTGACAAAATTATTGAGATTGATCTTTCAATGCTAGAACCTCACATTGTGGGTCCTCATACACCAGATCTGGCAAGACCAATTTCTAAACTGTCAAACGATGTACAGTCCAATCAATATGTTGATCCAATATCTGTTGCATTAATTGGAAGTTGCACAAACTCATCGTATGAAGATATGTCAAGAGCCGCAAGTCTGGCTGAGCAAGCAAAATCAAAAGGAATCAAAGCAAAAATTCCCTTGTTGGTGACTCCTGGCTCTGAACAAATTCGTGGAACAATAGAAAGAGATGGACAGATGGACTCTCTAAAGGACATTGGAGCTACCGTCCTTGCAAATGCTTGTGGCCCATGCATTGGTCAGTGGAGCAGACCTGAATTAGATAAAGATGAACAGAATACCATTGTCACAACTTTTAACCGAAATTTCCCTGGACGAAATGACGGACATCGAAATACTCTGAACTTTATTGGTAGCCCTGAAATGATAATTGCACTGGCACTTGGCGGAAGACTATCTTTTAATCCACTCAAAGATGAACTTACCGCAGCTGATGGCACCAAATTCAAGCTAGAACCACCAAAACCTGCACCTGAGGTTCCTGCTGATGGTTTCATACACCCCAAAGATATCTTCGTTGCACCTCCCACAACCTCTCAAAATGTAGATGTGATAATAGATCCTAACAGCAAAAGATTACAGAAGCTAGAACCATTTTCGAAATGGGATGGAAAAGACTTTGAAAACATCCCAATAATGGTAAAAGCCAAAGGCAAATGTACTACTGATCACATTTCTCCAGCAGGTGCGTGGTTGTCACTTAGGGGTCATCTAGACAATCTCAGCGATAACATGCTTTTAGGAGCTGTAAATTCTTTTAATGATCAAGTGGGAGAAGGGAAAAACCAACTTAACGGCCAAACTGAAAATTTTGCAAAGATTGCTCGCCAATATAAGGAGAATGGTATGAGATGGGTGATAGTAGGTGATAATAATTATGGTGAAGGAAGTAGTAGAGAACATGCTGCCATGACTCCAAGGCATTTGGGATGTGCTGCAGTAATCACTAAAAGCTTTGCAAGAATTCATGAAACAAACCTAAAAAAACAAGGTATACTTGCACTGACCTTTGCAGATCCAACCGACTATGACAAACTAGAAGAAGATGATAGACTCAGCATCCTTGGATTAAACGAACTAGAGCCACAAAAACAAGTCGAATGCGTCATAACACACAGCGATAATACCAAAGACAGAATAATGCTCAACCACTCTTATAACCAGTCTCAGATTGAGTGGTTCAAGGCAGGATCTGCACTAAATGTTTTGAGAAACAAGTAAACATCAAACATTTGGTCTGGCCTCTAAGATAATCTGGATGTCAATTAACTTCCCATCTCTGTTTATCGTGATTAGGATCTTGTCCCCAACATTCTTTTCAGATATGTGATAAATGACATCGCTCATTGATTTTACTGGCATTTTATCAATCGAAGTTATGATGTCGGCAGTTTTGATCTCCTGTCTACTATTGTATGTTGCCTCGTGCAATCCTGCTTTTTTGGCTGGCCCGTCTTCTACAAGATTAACAACTGCCACCCCTTTGTAATTTTTCGGCAACTCTAAGGATCTTGTAATCTTGGATGTTACGTCTACTCCCGAAATACCAAGCCAAGGATGCTCATATTCTCCATTCTGAATCAGACTTGGAACAATCTTCTTGATTGTGTTTGAGGGAACAGCAAACCCTATTCCGGAAAATTCTCCGGTGTTGGTTTGTATTGCAGTATTCATTCCTATCACTTGGCCGTTGATATCAAGTAATGGACCTCCTGAATTTCCTGGATTTATGGCAGCATCTGTCTGGATTACGTTAGGTATTGAAAAACCACCATTTTCTTGTGTTGGCAGCAATCTACCTGTTTGACTTATTATCCCTGTAGTCATAGTATTGCTTAACCCAAAGGGATTGCCAATTGCAATTGCTGGCTCGCCTACCACCAATATGGATGAATCTGCAAAGCTCAAGGGCAACATTTGTTCCTCTGTATTCTCTGTTATCTCCAAAACTGCAATGTCATTATACGAATCTGTTCCAACTATTTTGGCTGGATATGAGTTTCCATCGTTAAATGTAACTTCCACATTTTTGGATTCTTCAACCACATGATTGTTTGTGATTATATGTCCTGCATCATCAAATACAAATCCTGAACCTAACGCCACACTTTGCTGGCTAAGTGGATTACCATTAATGGTTATGTGCGTGTTGACATCTGTCCTTGTACTTGTAATCTGCACTACTGAGTCACTTACTCTGTCATAGATTCTAGTATACGTCTCATCGTATTTCTTGATGGGGTTTTCACTTTCTTGTATTGTGTATGTTGCAGAGGCCTCTGCTAGCAAGTTTTGATTAGTGTCATCCTGGCTGTTGCTTGATTGCGAATCAGGCAAATATACAAGTACTGACACTAGAGTCATGGAAAGTACCACAATCACTGATAGTTGAAGTTTCTCACCGGTTTTCATTTTTATCCTCGAAAAAACGAAAATTGTTCATCTTCGGCTTTTTCAAATAACAATACTAATTGATATTATTAAATTTCGATTAACAATGTTACACGACTTTGGACATGTTACATATTTTCATTAAATGCCTAATTCAATTACTACGAGAAAATTTTGCATTATGAATTATTTATTATGATTGTACCACGCATGTCTGGATGAATTGAGCAGTAGTATTCAAAAGAGCCTGCCTTGTCTGCTAGAAAGGTAACACTATCTGTCTGGAAATAGCTAAGGTCTTTTGTATGTACATTGAACTCATCGATGTTGAGATTGTGCATTGATGGGTTGCCTTGTTGGTTTTTCTCCTCGTTTATCAAGTGAATCTGTACAAGATTCCCCTCTGTAACTATAATTTTGGGCGATAGTCCCTCTGAAATGGGGGGTGTCTTACCTCCTTTCGTATGTTGATAGTGATAACTACCCGCTGATGACTTTACTGCTTTTAGAGACACATTGGTCATAGGTGCAAAAACGGGACCGTTTGAATTAACAGGCGTAATGGAATTCAAAGCAACAAAGCCTATCAGTCCAAATACGCACGCGATAGCAGTTACAGCTATGATATTACCTCTTGACATTATTCGTATTTTTCTTTGCTTTTTACTCAATAACCAAGCAAGAATTCCTATGAATATATAGAATAATTAACATTGTTAAGGAACTACTAAAAGAATTCTTTGTTAATTATACATGTGACTTTTTCTAAAACATGTCCAGTCTGCAAGCAGGATTTTCTTTCTCTTGTAAACTATGTGTCACACATCAAGAAAGACCATGATAAGGTTTCGCCTGAGGAATTTGTAAAAAACCAAGGTGAATTAAAGTGGTCATTCAGGGAAAATGCCTGATCTGGTTTTCTTAAAACGAATTTGATGATATGTTTTATTACGTGAATATCTCTGAGAATGTTCCTAGTTGACTGAACTCAAAAGAACGGTTGGTACATTTGGAGCTGCCTCAGTAGGAATTGCCAACATAATAGGAGCTGGAATCTTTGTACTCAGCGGTGTTGCAGCAGGCATTGCAGGTCCAGCTGTCATTCTCTCATTTTTGATAGCGGGTTTCATTGCATTTCTTACAGCATTATCTGCTGCTGAGCTTTCGTCTTTCATTACTGAGACGGGAGCAAGCTATGCATACACCAAGAGAGCTTTTGGGAGATTCTGGAGTTTCCTTGTTGGGTGGTTCAAATACTTCGATTATATGGTTGGAGGTGCTGCTGTATCAGTCGGATTTGCCGCATATTTTGCTTCCTTGTTTGGATTGAAAGGAAATACTTCCGTTCTAATTGCCGCAGTAGGTTTACCAATCGTTTTATGTGTGCTAAATATTTTGGGCGTAAAGCAAGCTACTAGAACAACATCAGTTATGGTTTTGATAAAGGTATTTGCAATCGTTCTTCTTTTGATGATGGGGGGATTTTACCTGTTTCAACATTTTGACATGGCACATTATACGCCATTTTTTGCCACTGGATTTGGAGGCATGCTAAATGGAGCAGCAATAATCTTTTTCGTGTTTATAGGATTCAACACGGTCACTATGATGTCTGAGGAAACGAAAAACCCACACAAGACAATCCCAAAGGCCCTGATGATTGCTTTTGGAGTGACATTTGTCTTGTATATCTGCATGGCATTTGTCATGATAGGTGTTCTGGACTGGCATGATGAAATTGCTGATGCACATCCGCTAGCAAGTATTGCCAGAATTGTATCTACAAACCAAATGTTTTTTGACTTTATCTCGTTTTCCGCATTGATAGCATCAGGATCCGTTGTTCTTAGCAGCATACTTGGGGGAACTCGAGCAAGCTTCGCCATGGGGCGTGATCGCTTACTGCCACATCACTTTGATAAGATAAGTGAAAGATTTGGTACACCATATGTTTCAATTATTGTTGGCGGTATAATCATAGTTATTTTTGCGGGGATTTTCTACAACGACATAGATACCATAGCATCAATTGTCAATTTTGGGAGTCTCTTTACCTACCTTTTTGTGAATCTGTCTTTGATTAAATTGAGAAAATTAGAGCCAAAAACTCAAAGACCATTCAGAGTTCCTTTCTACCCTGCCGTGCCAATATTGGGCGTGGCAAGCTGCATAGGATTGATGTATTTTTTAAGTGATTTTGCAAAAATTGTTTCAATAATCTATGCAGTAATAGGACTGGCGATATACTTTTTTGTCTACAGAAAGTCTAAACTCCCCATTAACAAATGAGTTCAAACCCACCTACAATCGGATTGCCTTTACTTATTTGCGCATATTTGACTGATGTCATACCACCAAATTGTAGTCCATCTTTAAATCAATTAGTTGAAATGAGAAATTAATGGATGATGTTCTACGAAAGTCTCAACTAAGAATAAAAAAGTCATTTGAAAAAGGATTTGAATATCACCACTTGGCAATGCTGCGATCTGAGAAATTTCTTAGAAAACATGATTCAGAAAGATTGCCATTTTTTGTTCTTTATGTAGATCTTGTCGGATCTACCAAGATGAGCTCAGAATTAGATCCTGGTGTATTCAACATAATTATCAGAACATTCTCCCAAGAGATGGCATATGTGATTGAACAGTTTGATGGCTATGTCCTAAAATTTGTTGGAGATGCTGTGTTAGGATTCTTTGCTTCTAATCGCAGTGATTACTTTGTTGCAAACAAGATTGTTGCTTGCATGAAGATGATGCTTAAAGTAGTTGATGGCGCAATCAACCCCGTTTTTGAACATAATTCCTATCCAAAACTACAAGTCAAGGTTACCGTAGACTATGGCGACTGTAGCATTGTCCGGTATGGTTCTGACAAGCACAAATCACACATTGACTTAATTGGACTGACGCTAAACCTAGCTGCCAAAATGCAGCAGGTCACAAAACCTGGACAAGTGACTATAGGAGAGCACGTGTATGAAAAATTACGATCAAGCAACAAAGAACACTTTGCTCAGATTAAATCAAATTCAAAATCATGGAAATACCATGGCCTGGAGGATTCAAGGACATATCGTCTATACAAAAGCAGATTGAACAAGTGAAAAGTTCTCTTGCACTGGAACTTTGTTGAACATAACCTTTAGCAAACTATCACATCTAAAATCAGTTCATTGTAGTCTTTGTTAATTTCATTATTATTCCACTAAACGAGATTGATGATAGAAAATACCATGCCCATAGATACAATTCGTTTTCTCTAGTGCACACGTTGGTGGGATCTGCAGCCTGTTCTGCAGTACATGTTAGGTGAAAAAAATCACCTGGTATGACATTTAGTGGAATCGGTGATAATGCCACAGTATATGAGAACAGATGTGGCAATACGAGATAAAATATCAGAATCAATGGGACAAAGGTAACCATCATTGGTCTCATGTTCATCTGCATCATCTCCATTGACATCTTGTTCATATATGCAGACTTCTTATCAAGCTCCTTGATCTTGTCCTGATCCTTGGATCTCATTGCTGCCATTCTTTCCTTTTGAAATGTTTTGGTCTCTTTCATTATTCGTTTTAGTTTTGTTTGGTCAACCATTTTTTTTCGTACAGCAGAATTGAAAAAGCTCAGCATTATTCCAAAACCTGTCACGCCAAAAAGTGTAGGGATCATACCCTTTACTATGGGATCATCGCTACCTAAAGCTCCTCTTCCTTGACCAAACATGCCAAAGATTCCGCCGTCACCCTGAAGAAAAACGGAATTTAAGAAAAGCATTACAAAGTTTTGATCTATTGTATCAATCATTTCAAAGACCGTTTCAAATCACTGAGATTTTCTCAAAATAATCTGCATGAGTGCCTCTCTGGGATAGTCAATCCCATGTTCCTCCTCAGAATGCTTCCCAAATTCCTCTATGATCCTTTCTACTTCGCCTTCTACTATGAATTCACACTCAAATCCGTAGTCATTACACCTTAACTTTGCCAATTTAATTCACTGCAAATCCATTTCTAATATACTTCAATTAACAATGTTAACTAACTAATCTAATTTTGAAAGATATGCTGCAGAAGCCAGTTAGGAAATATGTTGGTGTCTTGGCAGAAAATGAAATCTAGGATAACCTGTAGGGGTTGCCCATATTTCCTTTTGGAGTAGCTGCTCCTGCATTGTGATACCTACATGCGTTTGGTATTTAGAAGAAACTTAACATTGTTAATTCAATTTTATTAAAAATTCTGTACGATATACTACGTGAGCAAAAAGAAGGAAACCCAAGAAGATGAAAATCTCGCAAACAGAAAAAATGAAGACTGGTGGAGACTAGAAAAATTTCAGATAGGCAGGAGAAAATTTGCTTAATCATGACCTATACTTGTAACGGAATATGTGAATTTCACAAAACCACAAAACTGTCTACGTCAAAAAAATACAGCAACGGACAAAAAAGATGCTCGTTATGTGCTGTTTTTATTGAGACTACCAGCAATAGATGTCCCTGTTGCAGTGTAAAACTTAGAACCAGATCACGAAACAGGAAGTATGACGAATAATTATTTCATTAACATTGTTAAGCACATGCTAAATACTCATTTTGAAAATAAGACATTGATGAAAACGACGGCTTTTATCACAATAGCCTTATTAACTAATCTTGAATACATGGAAACGATTCACATGAATGCAGGGGAGATTGGCTGTGTCTGATGCGGGAAGAGACATACTAAGCTCCATGGATATCTTTATTGAAAAAATCCAACACTTACGAGGACTCATGTTAGGGGTTTCATTGTCTGCCTTGATCTTGGCCCCATTTGCCATTGGAATATCATCTTACCTGATAACACATCCCAAGTTCTTCCATTTGGTTGAAAATGAAAATGAGTTTGGGATGTTGCTCATAGTTTTGTTGGTTGTTGTATTGGTCACCTCTGGAATCTGGCTAGTTACTGGACTTCAACAATTCAGATCGCTTAATTCGTGGAATCGTCGATATTGCAACTACTTAAAGAAACGAGAGGAGCTAGACAAGGATATTTCCTCCAAGTTTCATCTAGACGAAGAATAGGCAACCAA
The DNA here is from genome assembly GCA_020431985.1 of Nitrosarchaeum sp. Classification (GTDB taxonomy): domain Archaea; phylum Thermoproteota; class Nitrososphaeria; order Nitrososphaerales; family Nitrosopumilaceae; genus HKST03. Next base: position 20,187 of record JAGQHF010000052.1, read on the forward strand.
GATTAAAAGCCGAAGGTGGCTTGCCCCCTCTTGGAAATAGTTTTTCGTAAGGCTCAAGGATTTCATGGCAGAAAGCCATCCCCTTGTTCGTGACCTTGAAAATGGTTACGGTTCTCTTGCCGTCTGCAATTTCTATCCTTTTTATCATGTCATTTTCTTCCAGATTATCTATGATCTGTTTGTGTTTTGATATGTTTAATCCACAAAAGCTAAACAAGGCAGTTTGATTCAGTTGGCCATACTCTGAAAGAGTGAGTATGACGTCCTTTATGATGTATATTCTGTCTCTGTATTTTTTTGAATCTGCCAATGATTATACTTGAAATTGTCATGTTTTAATCATTCTGTAATGTTTGTGAATAATTAACAATGTTAAGCAACTGCTTATAATCATAAATCTCTTGTCCATGCATGGAATCCAGATTATCACTCAAGAAAAAGCTACTGAAAAACATTTTCAAAAAAGATGAACTTTCAAATAAATGCAAAATTTGTGATATGGAATTTGATAGTCCCGACAGGACAAAAAGACACATGATAAAAGCTCACTCAAAGCCAAAGCGTGAAAGACAGGAATACTAAAAATGGTAAAGGCCTATGTCATGATGTGCTGTGATGCGGGCTCCGAAATCGATGTAATATCTTCATTAAAGAAAATCAAGGGTGTAAAGGAAGTACATGGAACATTGGGTCTTTACGATCTTATTGCCCAGATAGAATCTGATACAGAGGAGAAAATAAAGGAGGTTGTTACAAACGCTATTAGAAAAATGAAAAATATGCACTCTACTGTAACTTTGACAAGATCCGAATCCGGTGAACTGTTTGACACATCTAACAAACTGGTAGGTGCAATGCTTGGTCAAAATCTAGCTCGGGCATATGTGGTCCTCTATTGTGATAAAGGAGAAGAATACCCTACATTGAAGAATCTCAGTCATATCCCCGAAGTCAAGGAAGCTGATGTGGTATTTGGTTACTATGACGTTATCTGCAAAGTAGAGGCTTCAGATGAAAAGACACTTGACAATATAATCACTAAAGCAATACGGAGGTTACCTAACATAAAGACAAGCATGACCCTCAATGTAATCAATGAGCAAGAGTCTCAATTATTGGAAAACCCCTCTTCCTGAATTTATGACATAACTAAAAATGAACCAACTACATGTTAAAACAATTAGATAGCCTGAGTCTGTATTTGTTTAAAATTTTGCTTGCTTTTAGATGATCTTGGTTTTGTCCTAAGCGAAACACTACAGCATGGACAAAACTTGCCATCCCACTCTATGAAAATCTCACAAACATTGCATCTTTTTTGCCCACTTGCGTATCTGTATCGGTTGTTTCCCCACTTGGCTTTGTATCTGGTGCAGAGACCTTTACAGACCAAGAACCATGGCCTCCTCTTTTTTTCTCCTTAGGAATTTTTCTTTGTACTTTCCAGTACGTGGTGATTGGCGCAGTTTGTAATTACAGCATGGACACCACAAACCGTCCCAGCGAATAAATATCTCACAGGAATTACATCTTTTTTGCCCACTAGTGTATCGACCTGAGTTTACCGGCTTTGTGGCTCGATATCTGTGGCATATTCCATTACATGTAACGCCCATTATCTCCAAGCCTCCATACAATTTCGGTTCATGTTTTTACTTGACAAATAGGAAAATACAGCAATCTCCTCCATGTTACATATGTCGTTATGATAAAAAAGTGTGAAGTACAGAAAAACTTGCATTCCCATAAAGGGTAACCATGGACTTTGGTTGGTAGTACTAATTTTTCATATGTTGTTATGGACTTTAAGGATCTGAATTTTCACATACGTGGTTTACACATAAGTTTTTTTGTATTATGGAAAGACATTTTCTTTGAAAGCTTATTTACTTTAATCTCCTTTTTTTCTCATGAGTAAATCACAAAATGACTCAAATGATTTTTTTTCAGAATGCAAAAGCACTACTGAGAAATTTTTCAAAGAAATTGAAAAATCAAACCCGGTATATCACCAGATAGCAACTGACATCCAGGAAAACTATCTTGAGGCTTGGAAAAATGTCATAAACTCTTCAATATCACTTCAACAGGAATTTGCTGCCAAGACGGGCCAGAACATAAACATGTCTGAAGACATGAAAAAATCAATAGAGAACATCGTAGATAGCTCAATTACTGCATACCAAAACCAAAACAAGATTGCCGTAGACTCTGTACAAGCGTCAAAGAAGGTTTTTGATGTTATAGGCGAAAATACCAAAATCTTTGCTTCATTGAACAAAAATATGATGGATTTTGTAGATTCTGCAATGAAAAAATACTCACGAGACTAGACAAGTCTTGTGGTCTTTTTTATCCCATTTTGTACATGTAGAATTATGTTTATATCCGAATATGCATTGTTAGAATAATTTTTTAGTCAATAATGGCAACAAATACCATGTTTGATAACATGGTTACACGCAGGCGAAGCGATTTGTGGTATGTCTTGCCCATTTTTGGCGGATTTGTAGGAGGATTGATTGCGTGGTTTGCAATAAAATATGATGATCCTAAAAAAGGCCGCAATTGCCTTTTCCTTGGAATAATACTTACAGCAATTCCAGTTATCCTAATGGTCCTACCCTTTTTGATACTGTTTACAAGTGATTTTTCAATGGAATTTGGAGAGCCCCATGAACCTCCAATGCAGTTCATTAAGGAATTTTATTTTTAATCACAAGCAACGAGATGTTTGTACAATCATTGTGCTTGTTATGTGCCAGAATCTTTCTCATCTTCGTTATCGTCTAGTTCTTTGTCAACTGCCTCTTGTTTTTTCTTGAATTTCTGGTATTTCTTGTCCCATTGAGAGAGTATCAACCACTGCCTGATTCCTATGCCCAGCCATCCAAGTGAAATTGCAAGTATTATGAACTGTGAGGGATGCAGCAGAAACTGTTTTTGTCCTTTGTCTAGTATTTTCTCCTTAATCTTTTGCATCTCATCGTGTGTTATCTCTCCTCGTTGAAGCTGTTCATTGAGGCGCATTTCTAATCTTTCCTGGAATGGATGTTCAAATGTGGCCGCCATCACTATCAATGCTACAGGCGGTATGATCAATACAGTCAGAATCATTATCATAAACATTTTTTTTGTTCTGCTAAGCTGTACCATGATTCCATCTAGAATCTCAAAGATACTCTCATCTCTTTTATCAGGGTGTTTCTTGTCTTCAGACAATTCTATAGACTACTCCTGATTTTTGTTAAAAACAGTTTGGTAACATTGTTACCTGTCATCTTTGTTCTCTCTTGGAAACAAATCCTCATATGGTTGCAAGACCGCTCTGAATATCTCCCTGCCCTTGTCTGATATATCATACTTGAAGATAATCTTACTTCCCCACGATTCTTCGGTCCGGTTTAACAGCTGTTTTTGGACCATCTCATCCAGTATTTCTTTGTGCTTTACGTTGTTTAATCCACACATGCTCATGAGCTTGCTCTGATTCATCGGACCATATTCATAGAGTTTTAGCAAAATATCTTTTCTGATGTAGATTCTATCTCTGTATTCACGACCCAGTATTTATCACCAAATTTCTGATATCAAATCATATCTTCTACTTGTTATGTTCTGTATTGCCTATCTTGCTTCTAAGTTTTATACAATACAGTGAATGGTTGTATCGGGATAGTTCCATCCCGTCTGTCACTGTAAAAATCTGGGTACTTTTTTTAACACATGTGATATTGAAACTCTACCTGGGCCTATCACACATACCACCATACATCCTGAGAGCAACAGTATGTCAATTTCAGTGCCTCCCTGACCCATGAAATTCTTGGCTCCTTTTACCAAGAATATTGCACCAAGCATTACAATTGATAGTATGCCTGCAGAAATCCTCGTCAATCCCCCAATCATAAGTAACACTCCCGGAACAAACTCTGCTAGTGCAATTGGAAACTGCATCTCAGGTGGAATTCCTTGTCGCTCCAAAAATACCAAAAACCCTGGATCAAATTTGCCAAGGGAATGCGTAAAAAAAATCATTCCAATTGTTATACGTACTCCAAAGTGAGATACATCATGAAATATTGATTGTTTGATTATCGCATCTGCCAATTGTAATTTTTCTATGTACTCGTCTTTTAAGCGTCAGGTAACATTGTTACGTATCATTTGTTAACAATGCTTTATATCAAAATGCCTATTGATATTGCAATGAACAAGACAAAGTATGTGCTTCCTACATTCGCAGCAGTTTTTGCGTTGATGTTTGCAGCAGCAACACCTTACGTTATAGCAGAATCTGGTGACAAGGCTTGGAGCGGTGAAACACACACAAAGAACGTCAGGCAAGACATGGCTGAAAAATTAAACAGATACTGTGAAATGACTGCCGAAGACAAAACCGCACTGATTGAAAAACACAACAAACCTGAGGAAATGGTGACAAAGATGAACGAGTATTGTGTAATGGATGACTCAGAACGACAGGCATTTGTTGACCAACATCAGGATCAATACAAAATGCATCATAATGACATGATGAAAAAACCCAAACATCACATGATGCTCAAAGTTGATGGATTCACAGGCAAGATAACGCTACCTGACATGTCTGAAATTGAGGACAAAAAAGCAATTCATGAGGAAATCAAATCACAGGTTACTGTAAAACTAAGCGAAGCCGCAGCCGTAGCTGAGAATGCTGGACTGGATGTCATAAAGGGTAACATGGGAATCGTTGTCAATGAGGATGGTGTAAAATCCCTTGCATGGATAATGACCTCCATGAACATGAATGGCGATACTGAAAAAATACCTGCAACAATCTTTGTGGTTGATGCAGCTGACGCAACCAATACGGCTCAGATAACAAAAGAGTTTGACCGTTTTATGGACAAAAAAACCCATGATGGAAAATACGACAAAACTGCATTATCTGATCCTGAACAACTGCAAAATAAAATTTCAAAGATAGAAGAAAAACTCTCACAGGGAACAAGTAATACAGAAACTAGCGCTGCAAAGACAAAGTTCGTAGACATTCTAAAACAACTACAAATCGCAATTGAAGATGGTGATGACGAACAAGCAGATTCTCTTCGAGAACAATTAAAGGATCTTCGAAACCAAATGGTTGATCTGAAGAAATTCAGATAATCATTTTTTATTAATTTGTAAAACTGTTTAATCTTGACTCTAGGACTAATCTTAATCGTATCTTGTACATAATTGGGTTCATGTGATGTTTTTAGATCAGGAGAGTCACTAGCAGCAGATTATGAAATGATTAACAGCCGTAATTTGAATCTTTTTCAATTCCTTAATTATTCTGTAGAATACATTGTACTTCCCGTGCTTGATGGAATCGATGGGAATTTATCTCCCATCTGTGTCTCTGCCACTGCTGCAGCCTCGCTTAAGATGACATCAGTCTCTTGTGATGAGAATCCCTCATTACCGAAGGAATAGTCATCTCCAAGTGAGTCAGGCATCATGTCTCCAAGCATATTGCCCATTAACTCTAGCTCTTGGCTTGCCTGAGGCATTATGCTATTCATTGCTGGAACAACTGTTTTCATTGTGTGTATTGCTGGCTGCATTGACACAATTGCATCTCCTAGAGTGCTTACTGTAGATAGTCTTAGTTGTGTTCTATCTACTGAAGTCCTCATGTTTCTTATGATCTTGTTTGTTTTTCTAATTTGTGCTAGTTCATTTGCCAAAATCTTACTTGTGCGAATATCTTTGTTTTTTTGAGCCTCTACAAGCCTCTGAAATAATTTATCATCTTTTTGGTTTAACTGATTAGAAGTATTGTCTAATTTTGATATTGGTTTGTTTAGCCCTCTTAATGCACGTTCCACACGTGGTTTTAGTGGTGCTTCTTTTTTGAATATGTTTGAAATCTTATCTCCAAGCCCATCTGATGTAGGTCTGTACCATGTATGTCCAAAATTGGTCATTGTCACTAAAACAGACAATAAATTATTTGAAAGTACCTATGTTTTAGCGGTATGGTTTCTCATCAAATATTTTATAACTTCATAACACTAAACTAATTAAATTACGTAATAATATTACCCTAATATGATTTCAAATGAATTACTTTCTAATACACACATTGGAAATTTAGAATCATACAAGCTGTATACTAGACCTACTGCTCACAAACTTTATGGTTCTACTTACTTGCGTACTATGTCCTCTACTTCGTCCACACATAAAAAAAATGTACAGCAAATTTTAGAAATTTTAGCGTTAAATGGCTCATTAACTACTTGGGAGATGGCTCAAATCAAATTTGCAGGAGATCTTTCTCACACTAAAACTAAAGAAAAGGAGTATCGACGGTTACTAATTGGAAGAACTGATAGAGGAAAATCTTCAGATGGCATAATACATATTGGTTTGGTGTTGAAGGATGGAAAAAGCTACAAAAGAAATCCTGGCGACAAATACAGATTGACTCTACATGGGATATTATACTGTCTGGATGTTTTGAATTTAACAAAAAATCAGATTGACACAATGGCCTCAAAGTATGCCCATATCTTACCCAAAGTTTTTGGTAAATGGAAATATCTGAAATCTGTCATAGGAGATGATGTTTACAAGCTTCGGATTTTGTCCAAAGGATTATTATTAAATAATTTGGAAATTGCATTGAGAATAAATCCTCCAATGTATGAATTGATGTCGTATATAATTATAAAATATAAAAAAAATTTTGAGTATGCCACAGAAGAAGATTTATCAAATCAAATTTCATTGTGGTTTTACACAAATTTACTTTATAACAAGAATGATAGTTTCAAACATAATATATCTGATACAAAACTCCAAAAAATTTTAGATGCAGACACTGAAATTCGGAAATGGTATCTTAATTTCTGTAAAGAATCAAAGACATACTACAAAAAAAGTTTAGATAATGTATTACTGATGGATTTGCATTAAGTGTATTTTTGAATTATTTTTATGATTTGGTTAAACTCTATTGGTTTGTGCAATAACTCTAATAATCCCTCATCTCTTGTCTTTTCTGTTTTTTTACTATCGATAGAAAACGCCGTAATGAATATTATTTTTGCATTTGAATCATACTTTTTAATATCAAAAAATGCCTCATAACCATTCAAAACTGGCATTCGTATGTCTAAAAATACAATATCTGGATTATGTCTTTTATACATGTCTACTGCCTCTGCTCCGTTATGAGCAGTTATCACCTCGTATCCTTCATCTAATAACATGTACTGAGTAGATTCTAAAACATCGAGATCATCATCCGCAATCAAAATTGTTTTATTTTTTTCCATTATCAAATTTTTTCAATCCGTGGTTTATCTATTGCTATTGGTTCATCAATGCTTCATTGGAATCGAAATCGTAAAAACAACTGGGTTGGGTTTAGCTGTTATAACTCCACCGTGTTGTTCTATAATATTTTTGCAACTTACTAGTCCTAATCCCGTACCTTTTTCTTTAGTAGAGAATAGAGGCTCAAATATTCTTGGCAATATGTTTTCATCAATTTCAGGACCAGTATTTTCAAACTTGATAATTGCTGTATTCTGAGTTTGTGAAATTTCTATTTTTATTTGGCCCTTGTCATTTCCAATTGCCTGGATCGCATTCAACAAAATATTGCTGAAAACCGATTCAATTTTATCCGGATCACATTCTATTATTATGTCGTTTTTAGGAATCGTGATTTCAATTGTTTCAGGCATTTTTAGCACCTCTATTGCAGACTGGAGTATTTTTAGAAGTGACGCTTGGATAAACTCAACATGAGTTGTATTGATGTAATTAAGCACATCATCAATTTGATGTGATATTCTCACTACTCCTCTATCAATTCTTCTAATCTCTCTGGCAATGATCTCTTTGTTGGCATGATGTTTCTTAATGATTTCTGTAGAATTCTTAATTACATGTAATGGATTTTTAATATCATGTGCAATTTGAGCAGCTAGCATTCCAATAGTGTTAATTCTTTCATTTCTTAGTTGATCTTTAGAATCTTCTAATTCTTCTTCTACTTTCAATTTCCTTTTCAACGATTCTATCATGTGATTAAATGAATTTGAAAGCTGGTTTAATTCATCATTTGTTTTCACGTTTGACTTGACATTAAGATTCCCATTTGCTATCTGATTTGAAATCTTAACAATCTCACTTATTGGTTTTGCAATAGTCTTTGAAAAGAAAATAGATATCAATACAACAGACATGCTCATTATAATATACACAAAAACTATTATGAACAAGCTAAATTGTAGTGATGCAAAAATTTCAGATTTGTTAATATTTGCTGCAATACCCAAATTAGCCTTTTCAATATAACCCGTAACTGCGAAAACAGGTTCGTTCTCTAAGTTTGTGAGATTCAAAAAACGATCTTCTTTTTTCGCCATAGATTGTATTATGGGAACGTTGGCTCTTTCCATAGGTACTGTTCTTTTTAAAATCACTTCATCTTCCATAATTATGGGATAGATTAGTAAAACTTCGTTTTCAGAAATCTGTTTAGCAATTGAAAATTCTCCTGTTTTTCCCAATGTGTTCACATTGATGTCCTCGAATATGTTTTGATATTCAAATTCCACAAAAACCACTCCAATTGGGTTTGTACCTGTTACCAATGTTTTAGAAAATAGTATTACTGGTTTGCCTTCATTTGTCAAAATAAAATCTATTGTTGGTACTTCAGAATTTTTTATCTCATTGAATCGTTCATATGTTTGGACTTTATTTATCTCTGTCTTCTTTGTTGATGTCAATATTTGGCCATCCAAGTCTGTAATGTATATTTTAGAAGTATCAATGAGAACACTCCTTATTTCATTTAGGGCCTCATCAATATTTTCTTGACTTTCTGTTGTCTGAAAATTCTTGTCATCTTCTACGGATTGTAATAGTTTAATTTCGTTGGATATTAAGCCGAGTTCCGTAAAATGAGAATTTATTTTACCTTCAATGTTTTTCTTTTCATTTTCAACAAAGAATTTTAAATTGTTTATTGTATGTTCCACAAGTATTCTTTCATAATCGTAGTAACTAATCACCGCAACAATGGAAAACGGAATAAGTGATACACTTAACAACAACAAAAATATTTTTAATCTAAATTTCAATTCTACATAAAAAATTATTAAATTGTTTTTAAATATGTCCTAGTTTTTATGCCAAAAATACTCATATAACATTTAGTGTCTATTTGTATTAATACACTGTATGTGTATTCTATTTAATTTATGTAAAACCATACCGCAAATGATTCTCTATTTTTTTATCATAACTAAGAAGAATATATTTTGAAAATTGACACAAAAAAATCTGTCCCATCTATTTGTGATTAGCATGACATTCTTACTTGGAATCTCCCTTGCCATTGTTCCCGAACTTGCATTTGCAGAAATTGAAACTGACAAATCTGTTTATTTGAGGGGTGAACCTGTCAGAGTTTCTGGCACTGTAGATTTTCAAAATGACGATAGAGTAAATATCATACAAATTGAAATCACTAATTCTGATACTGATGATACTATAGTAAACATGTACACACCCCTAGATGACGATAACTCCTTTTCTAGTTCATACGATTCAGCTGCATGGCCGGCAGGTGATTATGAAGTGAAAATTATCTATAATTATCTTGACGAGATAGCAGAGTTTACAGTATCTGATTCTTCATCCTCATCAAATAATAATAAATCAGACAATGATCACAGTAACAATGATAATCTAAACAATACACAAGAATCCACACCCTCTTCATATGATTTGCCCCTCAGTCCTACAAATCTTACAGCTGATGTGATTTCTTCAACACAAATTGACTTATCCTGGTCTGCACCATCTGGTGATAACTCTTTGATAACTGGATATAAAATCGAACACAGGACAAATACTAATCCCAATTATTTTGTGACTGTAGAAAATACCCATAGTACAGAAACTACATATTCTCATACTGATCTGACTCCAGATACTGTTTATGCGTATCGCATCTCTGCAATTAACTCTGTAGGAACGAGTGAACCATCTAGTAGTACTACCGTCAAAACTTCCAGTAACAATATGAGTGGCATAAATGAATCAATTACTGATCTAGAATACACGGATGTGCCTTCTAATGTTATGGCTGAAGCAATATCGTCGACAGATGTTGAGCTAGAATGGAATCCGCCAACACAAACATACGGGCAAACCATTCAAGACTATACAATAAAACAAGAAATCGCATCTAACGTCTATGATGAAATAGCCAGTACTTCTGATACAAAACATATCATATCTGGTTTAGATCCCGGCCAAACTTACACTTTTGTAGTAGTAGCTAATTATGCATTAGGATCCAGCAATATATCTGACGAGATCACAGTCACATTAGCATCGACATTAGATAAAGACAGTGTCAATAATGATTTAGAAAATAACAATGATAATTCTTCCGTCATACCAGATGGCATACCCGACAGCCCTGCTGACTTGAAAGTCCAACCTATTTCTTCAACACAAATTGACTTATCCTGGTCTGCTCCAAATGATGACAATATAAATAATGATTCTATAACTGGTTACAAGATTGAGGTAAGAACAATCAGTAACGCAACATATTCTACAGTGATAGAAGACACAGAAAGCACAGGTACTACATATTCTCACACTGGTTTAATTCCAGAAACTACTTACATTTATCGAGTCTATGCAATTAATTCTATAGGAACAAGTGAGCCCTCAGATGAAAATCTTGTAAATACTCTAGCCTCAGATTCTGAATTTGATAAAAAAGAATATGCCGAAATTCAAGACGACTCTAATTTTGATGAATATGACTTAGAATCCTCATCTAATGTGTTTAACCCACCAACTGATCTAACTGCCACTGCTGTATCTCAAAGTAGAATAGATTTGTCCTGGTCTGCACCAATTGACACCAGCTCGTCTGCATTACTTGGATATAAAATAGAGTCAAAGACAAGTAACGAATCAGATTATTCTGTATTGGTGAGAAATACTGGAACTATGACCACCACATATTCTCACACGGGTTTGACAGCCGGGCTTACTTATGAGTATCGTGTCTCTGCAATAACCTCTTCTGGTCAAAGCTTTCCTTCTGATCCAGCTGAGGCAACAATAATCTCAAATAACAATCGGATTGAATCAGAGCTATCCTCTTCACTCCAACCATTGACAATAACTCTTAGCCTTAGTAAAAACGTGTATGATTTTGATGATCCCATTGAAATATCAGGAATCATTACTGGCTCAACACAAAACATGCCTATAGGCATGAGGATAATCTCTTCAAATGATACAATTGTATATGTAAGAAGTATTTCTGCTGACAACAGTACTTTTGAAATTATGGTCCCTCCGACACAAAGACAGTCGTCAGCTTGGCAAAATAATGACGAATTCACAATTGAAGTAACACATAACGGACGAATTCAAGCCACATCTATGTTTGAAATATATGACGAAAACACAAGCAATACGTCTGAAAAATCTGCCTCTGAAGTTGGTTCTGAAAATGAATCAAATGTACCACGATCTCAATTCTCAAATAATACATCTGCTAACATTCCATCAAACAACACCTTGAACAGCGTTAATGCACTAAATAGTCAAAACCTAGCATTACAATCTGCCAATCAACAGTTACAAGATGAAAACAATCAACTAAAAATTCAGATTGAAGAACTAAACAAAAGAATTGAACAGCTAGATGCCATTGTTAAGGAACAAATTCGAGTTATGATGGAAACATTGAACATACTAAAATCTAATGGTTAGTATTCTATCCTGTTTATCATCTAATTCAAAATATAATGTACACATATCCATTATTTGATAAAACCACTCCGTAAACATTAAACAACCTTCTAATAACATTGACATCTATGTATCATTATTCCCTACAAGTCAAATTGGATAGGCCTAGAGTCTAAAATTTGTACGTCCTAAATAGGTATTCTAGGCCTATCCGACATGTGTAAATCAATTTCAATATGTGATAATCAATTTTAGATACAATAAATTAACTAATTTTGAAAATAAATCCAATTTATTTTTAATCTAATATTTTCTAAACTAAAATCACGGTTAACAAGAGATCAAGAATTCATATTCTGTATATCATATCATTTATTTTTTCTACTAATTTTAGATTTTATTTCTTTTATATCTAAATCTGATTTATCTCAGTAATCAAAATGTTTCAATATTTGTTGCCAAGGGAATCATTAATTGGCATTTATTTTATGTGTGTCTTCATGTATTTTATCCGCAGTCTATAATATTGTCTATGTAAAAGCCTTGTTGAAAATATTACTTGGAGCTTATTATTATAATGATGTATTAGCAAACGCTAATAGTTTTTTGTTATTAGTAATAATATGGGCCTAAAAGAAGACGCAAAAAAAGCTGTTGAAAAAGCTTCAGAATATGCCACCAAGGGTGCTAAGGATGCAAAGAAAGGTGCAGAGGAAGCAAAAGATGCAGTAGAAAAAAGACATAAAAAAGGAAAAAACTCCTAATTATTTTATTTCTAATCCTTGATTCAAATGTTCAGATTCATTCGGGGTTTTACTTATTGTTTATTTAATAGATGATGAGTCATTCAAATTAGAAATTTCTGCAACTCCTTTTCAAACCATTTCTCTACTTGTGCTGACATTCCTATCTTGTTTTTCATTGTCTCAATCTCATTTTTTTTTGATTGAGATATGTGCAGAGTCATATCCAAGAAAACTGTCATCTTCCAGTTATTTTTCTAGTATCTTTAAGCAATATATTAAAACCTCGGAACAACAATTCAAAGAGTAACTGCAATAACATGATCAATGTCAACATACCGTATTATTGCAGAAATAATTTTCCATTGATGCTGATTAAAAATATAGACAACAGAGCATTTTTGTCACTAGAGGTCTAAGGTAACCATGATGAGATTCATTCCATAAGATGGTTTATGGAATACTAGAGAGAAAACAAACAGTATTTGAAAGCTTAATTCAATCTAATTCTGTCATCAAGTTTGCATATTGTACATAATTAATTTTTATTAAAAAATGTGGGGCCGACCGGAATCGAACCGGCGACCTACGGGTCACTACAGCTCCAAACTTACATCATCCATTAGTCAGTTCAGCTTAGTTTAACCTCTGGAGCCCTTAGCGGTGATCTATTCGTAGACA
>JAGQHF010000244.1 GCA_020431985.1 Nitrosarchaeum sp.
AAATGATAAAAATTTGCGTGAAATTTAACGGTTTAGAGATTATTACGCCATAATCAAGAATTATAAGGATTTTCTACAAGGAGACTTTGTGCTTCGATAGCTCAGCCTGGTAGAGCGTTACCTTGGTAAGGTAAAGGTCGCGGGTCCGGATCCCGTTCGAAGCTTTCTAATAATTTTTAATCAACAGCTCAAAGTGGCCAGTTCTTCTATTAGAGTTTGAGTTTATTGCGCGGTTTGCACGAATCTTTGTAGTCTTCCAGGGTTTGCCAGAAAACAGTTTTACAACCTCTTTTGAGTGCGAGTTTGATAGCATGACATGACATCCCTTGGAATCAAGCCTTTTGCACAGATTGCATAGCCTCATCAGATCATCAGATGTAAAGTCCTTGTTGGTATAGCTTGTGAAATTTGCAGTGCTGCTTACTGGTTGATAAGGTGGATCAAAATATACAAAATCCCCTCTCTTTGCATCATCTAGTACTCCCTCAAAATCCCTGCATTTGATTGAGATATGGCTTGTCTTGAGCAGATTGCTGACAGAACGCAGGTTTTGCTCATTTACGATGTTGGGATTTGTGTACCTGCCTAGCGGTACATTGAACTTTCCCTTGCTGTTTACTCTATACAGTCCGTTAAAGCAGGTTCGATTCAAAAAGATAAGACGTGATGTTTTTTCAATATCGTCTTTTGGGCTCTGGTCCCGAATATTGTAATAGTATGTGCTAGAATCCTGGCGGTAGTTTTTCTCATGGTTTTCAAGGGATGATATGAGTTGGTCTATTTTGTCTCGGATTGTAGTATAGGCCAATACCAAATCAGAATTCAGATCAGATATGCTGCAGCGTTGATTGCTTTTCTGCGTGAGTACATGAAACAACAGTGCACCTCCGCCGATAAACGGCTCATGGTATGTTCCAAAACGGCTAGGAAGGTTCTGATTTAGTATGGGTATTAGTTGCCGTTTTCCACCTGCCCACTTTACAAATGGCCTTGGTGTTGCCAAGATTTGGCTGTATTGCTGACTCACATGATATAATCACGATATTACATATCCTCAAAACAGGCAATAAAAGATCACAACCTGTGCAATATTTTTTTATCAAATTTGCATGCAGACAGAATAACTAAGATATCAAGAAAATGAAAAGGAAAAGGTTGGGTTTTTAGTCCCACTTTGACCAAGCAGCCATCCATCTGTATGTCCAAGTATTCAGCTTACAACCTAGCGCTGCAAACGTTACTGACAACACTGCACCAGCACCTGCACCAAGTGCAACTGGACTGTTATAGAACTTTCCTACTTGGGGTTCTATAGGCGTCATATATGGTGGTAATGTTGGTCTTGGATATTTGAAGGCTGTTTCTAGTGGATCTGCAACTGTTATCAGGTTTACCATGTTGAATAATGGTAATGACATTCCTACTAGTACTCCGCCAAACAGTATCAATGAGTGCTTGTTCTTCTTTGTAGCCCAATAAGCTAGATCAAGCAACATTGCTGATGGCAACCAAACTGGGGTTACAATGAAGTCGTATGGATAACCGAGTGCGAACCATGCGCCCTTTGCCACCCATGTATATACTGTCATAATAAGGCCGTAGTACGTTGCTGTACCTGGAACACCTGTAAATGTAAGGTAATATGTTGCACCTACTACAAGCATCAACGTTTGCGATATTGAGAATACCGTGTACGAAGTCCAAGCCCAGTCAGTGTAGAAGATGTAGTCACCTGCGTTAATTGTTAACAGTGTAGAGTTAACTGCAACTACTACTATGAATAAGTAGTGTGTACATCGTCTTAACCAGACCATTATCAACTTGAAGAAATGGTCAGTATATAAAATTTTAGAGTATGATGAAGATCGTCATTATCGTAGAAAGGAAAATGAAAAAGAGTTTTGAAGGATAGCCTTCTAGTGACCTACGAAGACTACAATAGCTATTGTTCCTATAGCTGTGCCACCTACGACACCGGCTACAAGACCATTGCTGTTCTTGTTAGAACCTTCTTGCATTACTTTAACGCAGAAGATGTAACCTATAGTCTCAATGATTGTAAGTACGATGAATGCAAAGTGGCCACTTGGGGTTGGATATGCCCATGGATAATAGAAATATCCTGCTGCAGTACCACCGAAAGTTGCTAACCACGCTGCAATGTATGAAATGGTAATCATACCAGTCATATTTTCAACGCGTTTTCCAATCATTCGTTCAACGTCAGCGCTTGATGATCCGCCACCGCCGCCAGAACCGAATCCTTTAGGAAGAGTCATTCTGGAATTATAGCGATTCAGAATCCTTTTAAGTCTTTCTTAAATTGAGCTGGAAGTACGATCTACGTCTTTAATAAAATAAGAAAAAAAGTGCGTAATTGCACGTTTTCTATGGGATTGCTCTACTGTACAGTTTGCCTTCTAGGGCCATCTTGTACATTTCTGCAACGTATGGGTTCTCACCTGGAGTTTCTGCACCTAGTTCTACGAGTCTAGCATATACTCTGACTACGTATGCAAGTGCACCCATGAATGCAACAACTACACCCATGTTAAACATCCAGTGATTTGGTACTGCAAAGATTTCCTCCACAAACCAAAAGTGCCACATCTCATTGACTCCAATGGTAAACATGGTTGCAAGGTAACCAAGAATGGTCATCTTCAAGCCAGTGTTCATAGAGTTGTTTGGACCTCTGAGAACGGGTACTTTTCTATCATACATAGCTGCTGCTGCCCATCCAAGTGGTAATGTAATGAAGTGGGAGTACAGCCACCAGTGTGCTGGTGTAAATGCACTATCTCTGATAGATGTTTGATGTAAAGAACCATCAACGAAGTTATCTACTTCGACTGACGCTGCAGTTGATCCCATAGCAATGACGATGAGCCAGATTTTCTTAAGTCTCTGAATCTCAACTTCTTTTGGGATTAATGCGGGCATCTGTGCCATAATGACATTGCTGTAAATTCGGCATATAAAGTAAGAGTTCTGAAATAAATAAAATTTAATGAAATTTTATGAGAATTGAAAAGAAATTAATAAAAATCATTATGGAATTTTTTAAAAAATTTATAATAATCACATCATATTTTTTATTGATTTGATGTTTAACATAGATGATTAACATGCTTTATTCATCGATCCTCGTAACTAAGGCAAAGCATATAACCATGTCTTAATCTCACTGTGTTATTAGGGATATACTATGGTCGAAAAAAAGATGCTCGTATTAGGCCTTTCCGTAGTACTTGCACTAGGTACACTCGGTTTCAACTGGGTTGAAACTGTATTGCCAAGCGCAGATGCACACGGAGTTCAGGCACAGCTTCAGAGTCGTTTCGTGAGAATCGAAGATGAGACCTTCAACAGACAATCCTTGCAAACTGGCGAAACCTTGACGGTTCAAGGAAGATTTGTCAGCCTTGTAGAAAGAGACCTTAGAGGATGGGCTTCCATTTTCTCAGAATCTACTAATGCAGGAAACAGATGGGAGATGTTGGCAAGAGACCCACCAGGAAACGTCTTTGACATTCCAGGTAACTCAGTTGTCGAATATTCTCTAAGTGCAAAAGCACTTGAAGCAGGTGTATATCATGTACACACACAGCTTAATGTTTCCAAGGTAGGTCCAGGACTTGGTCCAGGTCAAACTGTAGTTGTTGAAGGAGAACCAATCATCAAACCAATTCCATACACAAACATCGCATATCAGTCAATATTAATTGGCGTTGGGTATGTAATCACGTTTGCAACACGACCCTGGCAAGTAATCTAAACCCCCAACCTTTTCCTTTTCATTTTCAATATCCTCACTACCAGTACGTGTAGAAAACGACAAGTTTTATCTGAAACAAACAGTATAGAGATATGCTTAGTTTTCAGATCAAAAAGTTAGACATTTTTCAAAGTTATTTTTTTGGCAGAGTGGAATTTAGAAACGATGAATACAAAGTCAACATACAAAACCAAAGGAGAGGCAAGGTGCTCAAACTGCCATTTCCATATGAATCAAAAAAAGAAAAAATGATCGTAAGAATTACCGGGGAAAATGACTTGTTTGTGGAAGACTACCTTACGTTTTATGGGGACTCTGAATGGTTAGAGATTGACTCAGACGAGATTACGTATTTTCTTGCAGACAACCAAGATAAGCTAGATACAATTGAGATTGTAGACAGCTAACAGAAAGGACTTTAAGGAATCTTCAGAAAGTCAAGACATGATTTGGCCCGGCACAAGTGATCCCTATAAGAGAAAGAAGACGTTGAGGTTTCTTCTAATAACGGCTTTAATCGGAGGAGCAGTTGCTGCGGCAAGCACGGTAGCTCAAAGTGAGATAAACAAAGACAATCCGCTAAAGGAACTGTGCGTAAACAAGAGAGATACACCATACAAGATCAAGGCAACGCTGGAATTGATAGTAGATAACGAAAAGGCCTACATTCCTGCGAAAATAGGATTTAACGAGGATGGGTCGTGCCACAAAACGATGTACACCTTGACCGATGATGGTACGATTTACGCAGAGTGGACAGAGGAATATCCATTTGAGATTGGACACTTTTTGTGGATGTGGGATTTTCCGTTAAGAGATATGGATCAGTCAAAATCAGCAATGTACGTAAACGGAGTAAAGTCAGAGCATTTTATCAACCATCCACTTCAGAATGGATATCACTACAAGGGCGTCTTTGTTTCAAAGGCATATGACGAATCAAAGGACAGCGACTTCTTGCCTCCTGAAAACTAACAAAGTATCAAATCAAAATTTCAGAAAACCGGAAGTACGACTTTGTCAAATTAATTAAAAATAATGAAAAGAAGAAAAGGAAGTTATTCTACCAGTATTTACCGTTGTCTGGAATCAGACCAATACCTTCTCTTTCGAAGTGTCTGTCTAATTCGTCAACCCATCTCTCACGGTTGTCCTTGTATGACCATCCGTGAACACGTAACCAGAAGGAGATAATTCCAAGGAGGAATATAGCAAACATCATGGTTCCGAAGATGTAAATCATTACATCGTAGAATAATGGGTCATAGTTTGGTCCTAATTGCCCTGTAACTGAAGACAGGATACTCAGGAAAGTTCCTACGATAGGAGTCATTGTATATTTTGGCCTTATTTGTACGATATATACATTTCTTTTATTTGCAAAATGTACGAGATCAGTCTATTCACTAGGATGGAGTATAATAAAATAAGAGAAAAATGAGGTTTGTTTATCCTCTTCCCATTGCTGCGTATTTGCCTGATCTTCCTCTAATGAAGAAAGCTGCGGCTACGCCACCAAAGACGGCACCTGCAATGATAGATGCACCAACGACACCACTTGCATCAAGATAGGGT
>JAGQHF010000245.1 GCA_020431985.1 Nitrosarchaeum sp.
CCTTGCGCCTGTTAATCGCATTGTATTCTCCAATAATGATACAATAACATTAATGAGCTTAGCCTATTTGTTTATTGATGAGGATGAAACAAATATAAACACAACATATAACTCGCCAAAATTTAGCGGCGCTGAACCTTCAAGCCCATCAACTGGGGATTATTGGTTTGATATATCTAATGATATTTGGAAAGTGTACAATGGAAGCGCATTTGTTGCTAGTGGCGACACCTTTATCGGTTTGGCTCTTTTAGATGATACCGATTGCCTCGCTGCTAGATGCGTTGATTTTGCTGCGCAATATTCTAGAGAAATAAATATCAGTATTGACCAACCTAGCAGTAGCACTCAATTAACGGCAAAGTATCAGGATTCTTTAGTCAATGTTGCAGGAAAACAAATAAAATATTTTTATGATTTGCCAATGTTTGATATAACTACGGATCTTGCTACATCTGCAGATATGTATGATGCGACTGAACAAGCCTCCCGCCGGTATTATTTATACGTAACAGATTCAGGTCAAGAAATTATATCGGATGTACATCCTTACTATGAATTCCAAAAATTTGGATTTTATCACCCGCACAACCCATGGCGAGCGATTGGTTATGTTGACAATAACGGTTCATCTAATTTTGCACGAAATGATATGTTTAAGGCCGTTCTAGATGAGCAGTATGTTGATGAATATAGTTTTTTGATTACTGCAACAGATAGTTATTCAGTTGGTTCAAATCAGGACTTAGTGTTTGATAGTTCTGTGGATATTACAGGATCTAATTCAATGGCAAGTGCTACAAGTCCAAATTTTATATTTACAAAAAGAGGATGGTATCAACATACTTTTTTTATTTCAGGAGGAACAACTTCAGGATCAGCAACCATTGACATGGATTTATACAACACAACAAAATCAACTGTTCATTTTTCAGGTTATCCTCAAATGATATTTCCACAAACAACTTCCTACTCTCTTAGAGGAGTTTATTCTATACCAGCTCTTTTCGAAATAAGAGATATTGATTCAAGTTATAAGATTAGAATTTCTGTCGGTACTGGCACAGTTGATGTATATGATTATATTTCATATTTTAGAAGGTTTAAAGGTCTGCATCTATGAGTAGAATCAAATTAAATGCACATACAAATGGTGAAATTATAACACCAAAAACTATCAATGACATTCATGCATCTTTAAAATTTAATTTTATAGGCAGAGATTCTCAAGGAGAGGCAACCGGTTTGGATGGGAATCTCGGAACCTCAACATATGGATGGAATGTTTTATACTGCAAAAAACTTTTTTTAAATAATGTTTTATTTTCTACCCAGTATAGAAACTCAAGAGCAAACGACATCCTTTCAGGACCATCTAGAGCAAATTCTAGTAGGTCAAATTTCTTAATGGCATCTGGAAATTCTGCAAGCGTTATCATTGATGGAAGCTTGACTCCAATTGTTTACAAGGTAAATGGTGGATTTTATAGATTAACAAGCAAAATAACATTAGGAAGCCTTTCTTTGGCGCCATCAACGAATAATACTTGTGATTATAATGGCCAAGTTTCTGGGACGTATTGGACAAGGAGTTTTGGCAATGACAACACATACAATAAGCAAATTACTGTAAATAATATGGGCAGCGAAATCAGTTCTCTTGCCTTAACCTTTCAAGCTTTTGAGTTTAGTGATGGCTCAAGTAGTGAATATTTAATCATGTGGATAACAAATTCCACAAATTTAAGGAATGGAATTAGAGCATATTTAGATGATTCAGATGGAGTGCAAGGAACTCCTTTAATCATGACAACTGGAGACACTTTTACCTTATTAAAATTAAATTGGATTTTTTTAAATAAAAATGAAACTACTGCAAGCTCAACATCAACGGAGCCAATTGTAAGCAGTGTTGAACCTTCAAGCCCATCAACTAACGATTATTGGTATGATTTAGCTAATGATATTTGGAAAGTGTACAATGGAAGCGCATTTGTTGATAGCGAATCTGTTTATATAGGCATTGCTGCTTGTGACGATAGCAATTGCGTTGCAGCTAGATCTTTAGATTATACGATAGATTTTAATAATGAAGGTACATTATTAGTGGAAAAAACGAGCACAACAATCGTGTCTGCTAAAAAATGGACATTTATGCCAAGAGTTGTCAATTCAAATATTTTTCAAGTATATGAAGAAAAAATCTGGAATGGAAGCACTAGTTTCGCATCTGTTCCTGACACTATATCGACATCATTTTCTGGGACAGGCGCTTATTATGCATATTTAACAGAACAAGGAGTTGAAAAAATTTCGGATATTCCACCGATATATTTTCATCATAAGCAAGGATTCTATCATAATGCGCAAAATTGGAAATGCATTGCAAGGATTTGGGTTGTTTCTGGTTTTATTATTACGGTGACTCCTTTTTATCAAAACATAATAGATTATGAACCATCTGGTTTGCAAATGTTTGGATTCAACGCAACATCTACAGGAGCAGCGGCGGTCCCGTACACGTCCAGTCAAATAATAAATAATTGCGGTTATTGTGATGATAGTTCTTCATTTTATTTAAATCACACGGGATTGTATAGATGCACGGTTCAATTTTCCTGTACAATTCCATTCGCTGGAGCTAATGTTTCGTTCACCTCTCAGATTTATGTAGTGAGTGCAACTATTGCTCTTAGGATAAGCACGGCCCATCAAATTGATATAGCTAGAACTACAGCAATAACATATCAAACAGGTTTAAATGCAAGATTTATTTTTCCAAACGATTTAGCAAATCAACAATTGCAGATTTATGCGGAAAATCCCCAGCAGGTTGATATTTCTGACGGAATTGTAACAATTGAGCCAATTCATTTACCTAAATTAGATTAATTAAGGAGGTTATTTTATGAACATTTTGAACGCAATTATGGGGCTATTTAGTTCAGGCGATACAAGCGACCAAACTTTGATTTTAATTATTGCAGCAGTAACGGTTATTAATTCCTTGCGGGCCTTTTTGGTGATCTTAGCGCCCATGACAAAAACAAAGGTTGACGACAAATTGGCAAATGTATTTACAAAGGTCTACAATATGACCGCCAGATTGACCGATCATCAAAAGAAGTAAAATTATGCAATTAAAGCGCGATCACATGACCGATCAAGAGCGCAAGGTTTTAAGAACAATTTGCGCAGATAATTTGGACGCGGCTAGAATATTGCATGGTTTTTTGCAATTTAGCGCACAAAATAGAAAACGAATTTTTATGTATTTACTAAAAAAAGGAATATTTGGAAAGTTTTTGGTTGATATGTTTCACGACTACGACCATTCGTGTTTACAATTGGGTAACGAAATTCTAAAACGAGAGCGCGGGTTAATGAAATCAAGATTGATTTTAAAAGATTTGGAAACTTAGATGCAATGGTTATTCGGATTAATAGCAGGATTGCCGTCATTAATAACGGAAGTCATAAAAAGAGTATGGCCAGAACCAGACCGAGAAAGAAAAAAAAGAAGATTAGAAAGAGAAAAGAACTGGGAGGAGTTCGAGAAGAAAAAGAAAAAGGATCAAGACAAGCGATTCGAGAAATTGCGAAAATATCAGGAATAATCATTTTACTTCTTTTTTTGTATTATATATCTGGGTGTAAGGTTTACCTTCCAGAGGATGCAGCGTTTTATAAGAAACAGTATGATGATGAAGTTAAAAAATATGAGCGTCTTCTAGAGATTCATTTTGAATGCGAGAATCAATTAAACAAATGCGAAGAATATGGACGGGATTTAATGTATTAGTTTGCCTATGTTTTATATCTTGCGCCTATGCAAGCAAAGGTCAATATGACTATCACTATTCCTTGTCTATGTGGGAAATCGAAAAAAAGATTCCTGCCTATGAGAGTTGCCCAAAAAATTTAGATTTTATTCCTTACCCATCCTTTGTGCCAGTAAAGGAAGAGATTATTACAAAAACGGGCATAAAGGCCATAGGTCTATATGAACCTGATACAAAGACGATTTATTTTATAAAAGGCCATGAATCAGTCATAGAGCATGAAGCTGTACATCATTTCGCGACGTATGTATCGAAGCTTTGCGTTGAAGAGGTTCTGGCTTCAATGTTGATGGATAAGGTTAGGCTTGAAAAAGATCAATGGCGCTATAAAAAGGCGGCAGGCCTGCGAAGCAAATGACAGGCCTGCCAAAAAGGAAGAAATGTTGACTCCCATTTTAAGCCTTCATTTTCTTATTGTCAATTTTGGTCTTGATTCGATGACAAAATATGCAAAGTAGTTGGTGTGCGCTAAATTCAACGAAGAGATTATTAAAGACTCTTTCTAGGTCATCGGTTCTGCCCACGGGTTCTATATGGTCTCTATTGACCATATCTCTGGGGAATAATTTTTTACATTCGTTGCAGAGATAGTGTTTCCCGACCTTATTTGTTTCCCAAACGTCAAGAGCGGGTTGCCAATAAAATCGATATATTTCGCGCATTTTTTGCGCAACCATCCTTCTGGCTTCTTTTTTGCTGCGCGTTTTTTTGAATGTCTTTTTTCTGCTGCCGTTTCTTTTTTTATTAAGCAATCGAGGCAAAATGAATCATTCCGGCAATAAAGTTGGATTTTTCTTTTTCTCTAAACCATGATCTTTGCCACGGGGCAAGATAATCCTTTTCAAATCTATCGGCCAAGAACTCAATATAGTTTCGTAAATTTTGTTGGCCAATAGAATTCCTTGGGTCCATATTGAAATGAAACACCTGGCCAGTGCCTAGATCTTTTACAGGCCGATAACCAAGATGCATCCACCAGGAAAGATTCATCTTCCAGGCTTCCTGTTCACACCACAAACGATATGCCTTGGACACCATATATTCATTCCACCAAAACATTGGCCAGAAATGTTTTTCGGCCTGGGTGGTATGGCGCCATTCGTGCAATAGGAGGCTTGCTTGGTGTTCGATAGGTAGGTCAAAGAAGTCGTGGCAAAAATAGATTGAATCCCCGCTCATTGTCATCGATACCGTTGGGAACGGGGTAATTCTTCTTTTTACATATAGTCTTTGAGCGCTATTGATTGCGCTAAGATCACTAATGGCCTCTTTAAATTCAACCTGTCCACGGTTAAAAATGTATTCAATCGACTTTCTGAATTGAGCAATTAAAGACAAGGCCCCAAATCATCCTTTGTTTGATCCATACCATATTGCGGGAAAGGAGGTTTTAAGGCAAGACCTTCATCAAAATAATTATGCAGCGCGTCAAGATCTTCCTCACTAATAACACCGTCATCGTTTGCGTCGGCGGAGTCCTGGCATAGGCTAAATCTTACTCCGCCAATTAATTCTGAAATATATTGTAAATCAATTTCATCGAGCATTCCATCTCTATTGGCATCGCCTCTTAAAAATGGGCTCTCATAAAAATAAACATCTGGACCGCAAGAGAATAATGATATAGATAGTAAAAAAAACATTATAAATTTCATACATACACTTCCTTTTAGATATATCTTTGGAGCGGGAAAATTGGGACCCGTTGCTCAATCCCGGAACATTATTACCGACAAAGATTATTCAAACAATTCCTTTAACTTGACTTTTCCTTGTTTTGTTTCCTTTAAATATTTGTGACAATGAAAATTCTGTAATTGATGGGTGATGCCATCAGGTCTTTTATGATCCCGCGCGTAACACAATTCCATTTCATTATTGCCAATATCTCGAACCAAAGTCGCGTTTTTCATTAGGCTTGATTTTGTGACGTGTATTAAAATCATAGAATAAAAAATACAGCCAATTATCCCAACAACAAAAAAAATATGAAAATCAGCTTTCATTGAAATTTTTTTATTCATTATTTCCCCATAAAAACGTTTTTAGGTTATTATAGGCTTCAAGCAATTGATTAAGTTCCATTGCATCGCTTTCTGACCTAGCGTGTTTGTGCCTAATTACAGCAATCTCAATTTTTAATACGGACATAGCTTTTTTAGCCCCCCGCACCCCGGCTTTTAATCTTTCTGAAGAAACAGCAAAAAATGCTTTTTGAAAATTATTTCCCGTTTCTGCGTTGCTATAAAACTCGAACCCCATTTTTTCCAAATCTTGATCGCTTATGTCATTCATTTCTTTATTATCTTTTTCACTTAATAAAAAACTTATAGAAGTGCCACAAGATTCCTCGGGCAGGCCTAATTCTTTAGCAACTTCTGCCCATATGTTTTCCTTACTCATTTTCGGCCCCTTGGTAATCTCTATATTCTAAATTATTACATAGGTTTTTAATGAAGTTTATTCTATCCATTGCCGTTTTCATTTTATAAAAATCATTCATAACCTTTGGCGGTATCATTAAAATAGGCTGGTCATCTTCTGCCATGTAAATAGAAGGCACAATAATCATTTCTGAATCCTCTCCTATTGCGAATCGTTTTCGTCTTCGTAAGTATCATAGAACTCTGCCAATCTCTTCCCGGTTATATGGGCATAATCCTTAATTAGTATGAAGGCCTTGTTTGCAGTTTTAGCCTTATCGATATTCTTTGGGTCGGCTATTTCGTAAAGCCAATATAAAACATTCATTGCCCAATCTGCTTGGTCCTGATAGTCGCAATGTTTTACTTCGTGGTGCAATTGTTCAATATCTATCTCACACATGCCTACTCTCCTTTTTCTTAGGTCCTTTACCGAAAATATCGTGCCAAATTTCATCGGCATAAACGGCAAAATTATCTCGTTTCACGACTCGCCTAGTTAATTCGTAAAAGGCTTGGGCTTCTTGTTCTGGGATGAAACGGCCTTTGATTCCTTCAAATGCATAAGCGCCAACTTCCTTGCCATTTATAGTTTCATAGAAAATAGGCCAGTCATCGTAAGAACCTTCCTCTTTTTCTCCTTCATGAGTAGCCCACACGATTTTATCCCAAGGCAAATTATTTTTTTTCTGTTCCATTAATTTACTTCCTCAATGATTTCGATTAATTTATCTGCAAGAATTTCCCATCCAATGAAGCAAGCAGCAGCATCAGCAGCATCAGCAGCATAAGCAGCATAAACAGCAGCATAAGCAGCAGCATCAGCAGCATAAGCAGCAGCATAAACAGCAGCATAAACAGCAGCATAAGCAGAAGCATAAACAGCAACATCAGCAGCATAAGCACGAAAATCCTTTGATGTTATATTTTCTCCAGATACCCAACGATAATAAATTTTAATTGTCTTATCAATTGCTGATAAAAAATCAGGCGCGTTAGAATATTTCTTGAGCCGATTTAAAAACCAAAGCGCAAATTTTGGCCATACTAATGAATAATCTTTTCCAACTTTTAATGCAGAAGTAAAACGCATTGGCCACATCTTTGCTTTTTCAATAGGCAAACCTTCAAAAATTCGATCTTCTAACTTTGCCAATACAATTGGAACGTCCCATTCGTCTTGCATATCTTGATGGCGATAGTTTTCAAAGGTGCACCCAATTGCACAGCCTTTTATCTTTCCATTTGCTTCCCAGGTGCATCCTTGCGCTAAATGGTCCATTTCCATGTGGTATGCAATACGTCCCAAATAATGTTCTTTAAGTTCTGGTATCCCATGAAATGCTTTCATTATGGACAATCCTCCATTTAATTTACTTCATCATCTTATTTAAAAATACCCATCACATTGACTGAGATTCGCACTACTAATTACCCCAGTTAAATAGTGAAACGTCTTTAGTGTATTGTTGGGGTCGGCTTGAAAGGACGAATAAAAGCCTTGCCCGTAATTGATCGACCAATATATTTCGCACCCAGCGCCGTAAACCGTTGGGGTGATTGTGAAAAATGAATTGTCCTTATAAGTAAATTGCTGTGTTGTTTGCTGTACTGTAAGCACAGGAAAACTGTAGCCTAAATAGGCTACGATTGTTCCGCCATTTTCTTCCCAAGACGCTTGGAAATTGCGATAACTTTGCTGGGGACTAAACGGGCACGTGTTGCCCATTAAGTTGAGGCGGTTACCTGCTTGGGTCATTAAAAAAGGTGTCGAATAGGCAAAACCTCCTTTAAAGACATAATGAACTTGGCAAGTGTCGGCGCTTGCCGCTTGCCCGAACAATAGCGCAATGATTAAAAATACATACTTCATATTACTTCTCCTCCCATAGTGTTATTTCTCCCCATCTTTCGATGGTCTCTAAAAGACTTACTAGTTGATCTTGATTAAACTTAGCCTCTAATAAACCTT
This sequence comes from Nitrosarchaeum sp., assembly GCA_020431985.1. Lineage (GTDB taxonomy): Archaea > Thermoproteota > Nitrososphaeria > Nitrososphaerales > Nitrosopumilaceae > HKST03. The sequence goes on from JAGQHF010000245.1 coordinate 8,238, forward strand.
GCAAGTAAAACCAAGGTTTTTCACCGTAGACAATTAAAAGAGGTAAGTTAAAATATCCTTTAATTTTTTCTGCTATTTCTTTATTTACTTCATTTTTTTCGCTATCAAAATATTTCCAATAATACTGCATTACTTCTATTCCTTATTGTTTAAATACGGGACTAATCATAATTGCTATCATTAAAAACATCTTAAATTATCTTGCGTTGGGTCAAAGCCTAATTGCGTTGGCTCTGGGATTGCTGCCCCGCCGTTAAACAAAAAGTCGATTAAATAAACGCTATCGTCTTGGCTTATTTGCCCGTCGTCGTTAACGTCTAGTGCGTCTAGACAGTTTGCGTTTCTATTGCCGGCAATAAAAGCAAGAATAAAAGAGCTATCGGCAAGGTTGACCGTGCCGTCAAAATTAGCGTCTCCGCGTACAAAGGCATGTTCTCCGTTTCCTGTCCCCGGATATTCACCGCATCCGACGAAGAGTGTGAGTCCTAAGCCAATTAAAAGTCCTGATGCTAATAGCAAAATTCTAGTCATTTTCTTCTCCTTAGTTCATTTTGAAGTTTTTCTATAGATGTCATTAAATCATCGATAGCGAAATACTGTGTTTGTTTATTGACTTTCTTTTTGATCTCCCGTTTTATTCTTTCTTCTTCTAAATTAATTACATTATTCATGATGACTTTTTCCTTCCTGTAACAAATGAAAAGAATTTTCTAATTTATTGCCTGTATTTGGGGCCGGCGTAAAAAACGCAATCGCGGCCATAACGGCAATAATAAATACAACAATAATTGGCACAAATATATCTCTCATACTTCATTCCTTTCCATCATGCATAAAACGTCCAAGCCTAGGCGCTAACCAAAACCCAATAAAAATCCAAAGCGAAATAGCGCCGATCCACCATTTATCCAGAAAAGCAAGCGAAAAAGCGCCAAAGATTCCTGACGAATATAAAATGATCCGATAAGAAAGCGGAGAGGTAACGGGGTGAAAAGAGGAAGTATACTGTTTCTGGCCTCTTTTCCGTTGGGGCATTCTTGGTCTTACTTTCCCGGAAGACCCGTAATCCCAAGCCCCGTTACGTCTCCTAAATCGATTAAAGATTTTCATAATCTATAACGCTTTTTACGTTGTTTTTGTAACCATAGTTCATCTTGATAAATTTGGTGACTTTCTCTTAGAGAAATTTCTTCTAATAAATCATCATCGATGCCTTTTGGTTGGGCATTAATATTGATAAACTCATCAACTTCGCATCTGGCATCATATTCATAATCTTCAATTCTTGAGTCTATAGGCAGTTCATCATTTTCATTAAAAAAGTTAATCATTTGGAATATCTCCTAATCGGTCCACGATTTGTTGGTATGCGGATTTGTGCGCTTCACGAAGTTGATCTAGTTGACCTGGCTGATTGCTTAGGTCAATATGCTTTACCATGGCCTTAGAATTGCCCATTAACTTTTGAAAAATGAAATCAGGTTTCACGCTGTCTAATTCAGCTAATTGTTGGATGTAATATTTTAAGCTTGTCTTCATAGCGTGATCGGCTTCGCTGATTTCAGGCTGTTTAGGTGGGGGTTCTTTTGTGTTTTCGTGCTGTTGAAAATCTTCTAGATCCTGGGTAAATAAATCGCTAATGCAACCAAGATTGAGTGCCGCCATCGATTGGGCGCGTTTTTCGGCCCGTTTTAAACAACTATTTTTTTGGTCCGCAATATCGGGGTTTTGAACGCGCCCGGTTTGCTGGGAAGTAATTGGTTCATAATCGTGGGCAAATTGTGCGCCGCACCCGCCTTTTTTTCCGTAACAATAAAAATCCTTGAATCCTGTTTCTTTGTTTTCATATTTTGAAATGAAAATAGTTTCTTGACCGCATTCCGGGCATTTACGTTGCGCTTGTCGCCATCTAAAACCCGATTCATAAGTATTAGCTGATCCCAAGGCCGATGAAATAATGTTTCCCGTTTGAATATGAATGATGTCGCAGCGAACGTTGTAATCAAATAATCCTTTTTCATAGTCTTCGATCTTGTCCACAATTGTGAACTCAGACCTCGCCATAAAAAAGCGAATAATTTTTTGGGCACCTGGCTGGTAAAGTGTTGGTTTTTGAGTGCCTGGGATTTGCCCATAATCATGATTTTCAACCAAAATTGAGGCGACAAATTTACGCACGTCCTGAAAGGCTTTCGTAGCGGCCTCAAGAGCCATCGTAGATACGCCTGGCATGACGGCAACGGCTTGCGGCGGTTGAACAACTAACGCGCCATTTCCTGTGCTTTCTTCCTTTTCCATTTTACTTTCATCCTTTTTAAAAAATGTTTTTCTACCAATAAATCTTTTTTACAGTTTTCGCAAATTAAATAAATTCTTTTATTTACTTTAATCTCATGAAATATTTCGTCAAATTTCAGTTGTTCACAACATGGGCAGACCTGCAGTAAATCCTCGAGGCGTTGTGCGCGAATAAAGTTCATTTTAGGCGTAAATAAAAAGGACAGCGAGGACACTGGCTACACCCCCCACGAAAATCAATAGGCGCCACAAATCTTTGTTTTTTTGGCGCGGGCTAGGCAATCCCATTGTCTTGCGCTTAAAATCGATAATTTCGGCTTCTGTGTAAAATTTCAATCGAGGTTTCACCATAAATTTCCTCCCATTAAGTTGTCCCAGGTTACGCCAAAGTATTGGATAAGTTTTAATAATGTTTTGGTAGATGGTTTGGTTTTGTCGGTTTCGATTCGTGATATTGTGCAGCGGCTTACGCCGATGGCTCTTGCTAATTGGCCTTGGTCTAGGCCTCTTAGGAGGCGAAGGCGTTGGACGGTTTTAGCGAGATGGCTCTTAGCGCGTTTAACTCTTCTCACGACAATTCACCATTGAAATCACGTTTTCGATCATATCGGGGGTATGGGTTACTTCTCCCATGTCCTCATGGCCGAGTATTTTTTCCCGAAAATGCGCAGGCCAATGTTCTGGGCACCAATAGGCGATTCCAAGCGCGGTTAAAAAAACGCAATCCTTTTTAAAGCGCTCTAGAATCTCGCAACCGCATTCATCGCATTTCATTTTCTTGCTCCTCAATAATTTTGGGTACATCCATTGTCATTGATCCCATGATGTTTTCTAATGAGTTTAGTATTTCATTAGCAATATCAATTGCATATGGATCGTTATGGAATCTTTGTAGGAAGAGTTTTCTTGATCTTTCAAAGGTTTTTTCACTCATAAAGAAGTATTGTTTCATTAGATTTTTACCTCCACCGTTTCGCAATCGGGATAAATATCCATGGAGGCAATTTGCTTGGCATAATCCTTATCTTTATTGCAAAGATGGATCTCGCCATACTTCGTTTCAATGGTAAATGGCCACTTGTTTAGGTGGTGCAGAGTGAGCCCACACCGGTAACATCTCAATTCTTTTTGCTCCATAACATTTCTCCTTTTTTGATTACAAGTATAATTGTATAGCATATGCGCTACAAAGCAAGAGAAAAAAGCGCTTATTTTTGTACATAATTTGGACAAATCAAAGTGTCCGTTTTTGGGTTTTGGTGAGTCGCCAAATCTAATATATTGGCCCAATAAAGTTTTGGCCTATTTTGGGCCAGTTTTGCTAATAAGTTTCCCCATTTTTGCACTACTTGGCAAATGGCAATTCTCTTTAAATATTAGTGATTTAGAGTGTCCAAAAAATAACACTTGATTTGGGGGTATTTTTAAAAGCAAAAAACTTTTTTCTTTTTTACTCTTTTTTCTTTTTTGAATTTATGATCGCCAACTCGCGAGAGTTCACCTTGTAGTTAATTTGGATTCGGGTTTTAGCTTTTGATTTAAATATTTAATATTAATATTAATATAATTATTATTCTTTATTTTCCCCAATCAACAAGATATGCACACAGCATGACTCGTTACCGAAGGTAGGCTTGAGTTATGCCAAAAGATCGTTTCAAGAATAATATTCAAAGATCAACCATTAACCGCCAAGAAAGAGATTTAAACCTTAGGCTTGGCGCGTCTTATTGGGCAAATCTCAAATATAATTGCCAAGACAATGACAGAAAGCGATTCATTCCAAGAGATAATGAAAAGAGGTTGGCAAAGATAGAAGAATTCCTAGCCAAAAAGAACGACCCACAAAACCGACCACCTTGGGAATAAATATTTTGCCTTTTTCTTTTTTTTGTTTTATTGAACGAAAAACGAAAACAAAGGAAAAAAGGAAAAAAGGAAATGGTAAAAGAAGAACGCAGTGAAGGCAGGCGCGATCATAGGCTTTCGTTTTTTCATCGGCTTGCGGGTTCGGGTTGTTACGCAACTGACGTTGATTTTATCGAATTAAATTCATCTGGTGAGCCGATTGCCTTATTCGAATTTAAACACTGCAATGCGCCACCTATTCACCCACATAAATCGTTTCAATTAAGTGCTCTTAAGCGGTTGGCTCAAATCGCTAAAATACCGGCCTATGGCATACGATATAACGATTTTTTTGATTGGTTTTATGTGTACGATTTCTTCCATCACGATCCGACCTTGCCGCGTGAAATGGACCGGTTAGAAGTTCTTTATTTTATCGCCCAATTACACGGACATGTCATGACCAATCAGGAAATAGAAATTGCGAAAAATGTGCAATTTGACGAAAACGGGTATCTTGATTTATTGAACGATCAATTTGTGGGGAAATTCTAAACATGAGTCAATTGACCGAACATTTTCATTCAAAGGAATTTATTGTTTCGGCGGCGCATCCGAATTTGGTTAAGCAAATAGCCTGGACCCCAAAAGACGAACTAAAAGCATTTTATTTTGCGAAAACGATCCTAGAGCCGATACGAAAGGAATTAAAAGAATCGCTCATTATTACCAGCGGCAAGCGTAACGTGCTTTTAAATGCCGCCGTTGGTGGTGTAAAAACAAGCGACCACAGGTGGCTAAACGAATCAGCGGCATGCGATTTCACATTCAACAAAAAGAATAAACACGATTTATTGGAATATACCTACCTGTACGCGCAAAGAGTATTGAGCCAAGCATTCGGGCAAATGATTATTTATCGCTTGGGCGCAGACAAGTTGGCCGATTTCATTCACATTAGCTTGCCAACGCGTCAACATCATGGTGAATTATTGGTCAAAACTGACGAAAAATTTATGAGGTACGAGCCATAGAACGGTTTAAAATTGGTGAACAGGTTCTAGTCTATTGTGATTGTGACGTAAACGGTGATTTACAAGAAATATTTGGCGAAACGGGTGAAATAATTAACATATTCGAATTACAAGATACGAAACAATTCCCATTTTTTTGTCATTATCTGGTACGCGTAGGCGAGAAATTATATCGGCTTTCCATGGGCGACTTGCGAAGGATTGAAATCTAATGGATATGAAAACAATGACCGTTAATGGCTTAATTGATGCGCTTCATAAAATCCCCGAAATCGATCGAAACATGCCCATAACGTTCAAGGTCCTCGGTTCAATGTGGCCAATGATTTGTGTGCAATGCGCAATGAAACAAGACGCAAGAGGCACCCCCATACTCGGATCAAATATCTGCTTTATTACCCCAGACATGCCGCAAGATCGGCCCCATTTTGGCGGGGTCCAATGAACGAACAAAACTTCCCAATGAGTTGGAATGATTTATTTCAATTCATGTTATTTTTTTTAGTCGATGAGGATTTAAAAAGGCCCGCACTATTAGGCGATACATTTAGCAATAAAATTTTATTCATCACCGAGGACAGATTGGACAGGTATAAAGGTGCGCAGAAAATACCCAAATGCTCCGAGATTATACCGGGGGACTATTTTATAAGGTGTTGAATCATGAGCGGTAAAGGCGATGATGATAATGAGGAAATAAATTTTAAACAATTTATATCCCACTTTCATCAGCATTTATTATTCATAAGTGAAGATAATTACATAACACAAAAAAAAACAATTATAGAACACACAAAAAAAATTATTGCCAAAATGGAACTCGATTACGGCCAACAAGTGATCATGCGTTCAATGATTGAAGCGTTATTCGTAAACATAGAGGACGATTTTTTATTATGGGATTATGTCGATGGAGCAGTAAAAAGATATGAATTCCGAGAAAATTAAACCTAAAAATAAAACAGTAACAGAATATTTTGACGATATAGGCGAATTTAAAACTTTACTTGAGCGGGCGATTGTCAATGCAAATCGTCATCATGAAATCGAATTTGTTGAAGGCATTCAAGCGCGTTATAAAAAATTTGGTGAAAAAATGTTTATAAGCGAAAAACAAGTCTTATGGCTTGGAAAAGCCGCCTACCCGGTGGATTAAGCAAATGAAAATACATTGTAGTCATAGCGAAGTCAAAAAGTTGGATGAATTGATAGCTAATCCAAAAAACCCGAACCAACACCCGCGCCCACAAATTGAACTCTTGGCTAAGATTCTGACGCATCAAGGTTGGCGCAATCCGATTGTCGTTTCAAAACGTAGCGGTTTCATTACAAAAGGCCATGCGCGTTTAGAGGCCGCAAAATTGGCCGGTTTTAATGAGGCCCCAATTGACCTGCAGGATTATCCCAACGAGGCCATGGAATGGGCGGATATGATTGCTGACAACGCAATAGCAGAACTCGCCCACCAACCGGTTGATTTAGTAAAGAACATAGCGCTTGAATTAGGACCTGACTTTGATTTGGATCTTTTAGGTATTCCAGATTTTAAAGCAAGATATATTGATCTAGAATTTGTAAACGATTCCCCAGATGATAAAGAGATCAAAAAGACAATAACTTGTCCAGAATGCGGTTTTCAGATTGGCTAGGTCCGATGCTGTCCGGGAGTCTTAATCGGCGTAGGAGGAATAATATGCCAATGACTTGGAGAGAATTAATTGAATTCTTTTTAATTCCACGAAATAAAAAATTGTGCTTGCTCGATTTGAGTTTGCTTACAAAAAAGGAGCAAGAAAAACTAATGGGCTTTAATCTTGACCAATTTGTGGAAAATCAAGATCCTGGCATTTATAAGGTTATTGATGTAAATTGGGAAAACCAATCCGTTTCAGTGGAAAGATTAGATGCCAAGAAGTGACAAAAAAGAAATTCTCGACTCTCATTTAAAGAGCATTGAAGCTTTTGCGGGCCTTGGTTTAACCAATAAGGAAATCGCCCATATTCTTGGCATTTCGGAGGCAAGGTTTTATGATCGAATTAAGGAAAAACCGGAAATAGCCGAAAGCATTGAACGAGGAAAAGCAACTGCTAAAAATAACCTGCTGGCAAAGGCATATAATAAATCAATTGGTAAAGGTGCTAATGATTTAAATTCTGGCGATAACGACATGCTGCGTTGGACATTGGCTCGCGTTCACGGAATGAGTGAAAAGAAAATCTTAGAACATCGCGATGGCGATAATCTAAAGAATAAATCAAAAGAGGAGCTCGAAAAATTACTGCAGGAAATGGAAGCGGAGCAGAACGAGAGCGAGTCCTAAAAAAGGTGCTTATTCGTCGGGAAATGGAACGCGCATTATGCGAAGAAAACCTTTCCTTTTTTACCCGTAAAGTTTTAAAAATCCTCGAGCCAAAACGTAAATATATTCCCAATTGGCATATTGAATATATTTGCGAACATTTAGAAGTGTTGGGCCAAGATTTTAATCGCTTAATGATTAACATCGCGCCCGAACATATGAAGTCAATGATTTGCACGATTTCATACCCGTGCCGGGAATGGATCGAAAACCCGCATCTACGGTTTGGCTTTTCTTCTTACTCACAACCTTTATCAACGTCCTTTAATTTAAAAAGAAGATCAGTCATTGAAAGCGATTTTTTTAAAGAGCATTGGGGCGATCGGTTTCAATTAACCGATGACCAAAATCAGAAAACACAATTTGAGAATTCAAAGCGCGGGCTATTTTTTGCGACTTCCACCACGGGAACAAGTGGCGGCTTTCACTTTGACCGCGTGATTGTCGATGATCCGCAAAACCCACTAAAAGCATTTTCAGAAGCCGACCGGGTAAAGGCCAATGAGCACGTTGACTATATGTTCAATACGCGCCTTATGGAAGATGGCCAAGGCATTCTTATCATGCAGCGCCTTCACCATTTAGATGCATGTGCCAAGGTCTTGAACGACATGAAAATAAATCTTGAAAACTATGGCCAAGATGTGGATAAATGGCACTGTTTGGTGTTGCCTGCAGTGGCGCCCGAAAAAAAGGTTTATTCATTTCCGAAAAGCAATAAAGAGCGCATTGTGCGGCAAGGTGAAATGTTATGGCCCGAGCGATTTAGTGAACGCGATATAAATGCAAAAAAGCAAGGCTTGGGGCCGTTAGGTTTTTCGGCGCAATACATGCAAAGGCCAACACCTGCAGGTGGAAATTTTGTCAAGCGCGAATGGTGGAAGCGTTACGTAGTGCCTCCGGTATTTCGTTCAACGGGTTGGTTTTTAGATACTGCAACAAAAGATAAACAGGAAAATGATTTCACTGTTGCGATTTTAATAGGCGAAACGGCTACAGGTTTTTACATTTTAGATTGTGTTAAGAGGCATATCAAGGCCGCATTGTTAGAACAATTTATCGATGATTTATGGGCCAAATCAAACGCCAATGTTTTAAGTGTTGAAGATAAGGATAGCGGTCAAAGATTGATTCAATACCTGCAGCAAAATAGAAACTACCCCGTTCGAGCGTATAAGCCTGAAGGCGATAAGGTTTATAGGCTTTCATTAGTTGCCCCATACGTAGCAAGCGGGCGCGTACATATTCCAGAAAACGCCCCATGGCTTTTTGATTTTTTAGATGAAATGGACCAATTCCCAAAAGGTGCGCATGATGATCAAGTCGACGCCTTCACCCAAGGCATACTCTATTTTACGGGCGGCGGCTTGGGTTCAACACTAGGCGAGGCGCCTAAAAAGACTATAAACAATTACATTCCACCATTAACCACGAAAGATTTATGGTGATCCTATGAGCGATTTAAAACTTACTTTTGCCGAGGTTCCTAAAGAAACCGAAACCAATGAAAAGATAAATCAGGAAGTTCGGGCAAGTTACGGAACAAGCGTTTTTAGTGGCGTTTTTGACGAGGAATATCTGTCAACATTGCAAGGTGTCGACGGCATGGAAGTCTATGACAAGATGCGCCGCAATGACGATCAAGTGGGAATGATATTAAACGCGGTACTTGAGCCGCTAAAAGGTGCAAATTATGATATAAGGCCTTGGACTTCAAACGAGGATGATCCTTTTAGTGAGCAAGCAAAATTACACGCAGATTTTGTTCGCTTTCAATTAATGGAAGATATGCGCCGGTCGTGGTCGACACTACTTGGAGAAATTTATACCTTTCCAATCTTCGGTCATGCGGCGTTTTGGGAAGTTAATAAATACGTTAAAGGCCATCCCATTTATGGCGATTATATCGGAATCGATCAAATGATACATATTAACCCGAAAACAATCGAACGGTGGAATTTTGACCGAACGACTATGGACCTTGTTTCAATTGAACAAAGATCACAAGGCGATATAGGCAAGACCGTTATTTTACCAAAAGAGTTTTTGCATTTATTTGTCAACCAATTAGAAGGCGCAAACTATGAAGGTTTTTCGATATTGCGCCGGGCCTATGGCGCTTGGTGGCGGAAAAATCAATACTTAAAACTTGAAGGTGTTGGCATTGAACGCCATAGCGTTGGCACGATTATCATTGACGTACCCCAAGGCCAGGAACAAAACCCCGAGCGGGCGCGATTAGAAGCCATTGCACAGCGCCTACGCGCCCACCAATTGCAATGGGTGAGCAAACCCAAGGAATGGGGCTTTGAAATCATGGAAGGCAAGTTTGATGCCTCAACCGTACAAAATTCAATATTAAAAGAAAATGAAGCCATAGCAAGAAGTGTTGCCGCAAACTTTCTTAATCTCGGCCAATCGGGCGCTGGCGGCGCTTATGCATTATCAAACGATTTAAGCGATTTCTTTACCTCAAGCCTAAAATCATTGGCCTATGTTGTAGCCGAACAATTTTCATCGCAAATTATCCCGCGCCTTATTCGCCTAAACTTTGGGCCACAAATTGGCTACCCATACATGGAAGTCACGGGCATTGACGATAAAGCGGGCAAAGAATTAGCCGAAACGTTTAAAATTTTGTCCGATTCTCGCGCCATTTACTGGACCGATAACGACGAAAATCATGTGCGTGAACGTTTTGGCTTACCAGAACGCCAAGACTTTGAAACAAGCGGGCGAGCCTATGAGGCGCCTGTAAACGCCAATCCATTTGCTTCGATTCAGCAAAGCCAAAAAAAAAATAAAAGAATCGTAAAGTTTGCCAAATCAAAGGCGCCCAA
>JAGQHF010000053.1 GCA_020431985.1 Nitrosarchaeum sp.
GTTAGACGAATAACAGAAAACATAAGAAGAATCTCGGAATATGCAAGTGATATAGCAGAGATAGTGCTGAATATGAATATTGAAAAAACCTTGAAAAAATAGATATTGACAAGATATGTTTAAATGGTAATTTGTGAATGCAAATGAAAAAATCGGCTATTTTAATTACATATAACGAAGAAGATGCAATTACGGAAGCAGTTGGACTGTGTGATTCTGCGGGATATACAATTCTACACATAATAAAACAAAGTTTTTTGAAAAAACCAAAGTATGGCATAAGTGAAGGAGTTTTAGAAAATCTAGTTGAACTGACTGAAAGATTGCAACCTAATATCATAATTTTTGATGAGATTCTGAAACCAAGTCAGAACTATAACTTGGCATCCAAACTGAAGAGGGAAATCTTCGATAGAGAAATGCTCATACTGGAAATTTTTGAGAGTAGATCTTCTAGTGCAGAATCAAAACTGCAGGTAAAATTAGCTCAATTAAGATATGAGATGACAAGGGCAAAAGAGAGAGTAAGACTATCAAGCATGGGCGAACAGCCAGGATTCATGGGGATTGGTAAGTTTGAGGTTGATGTATACTATAATGACATTAAACATAGGATGCAGACAATAAGATCAAAACTAGAAAAAGCAGGAAAACAAAGAGAGCTCCATCGACAAGGAAGAAAACGGTTAGGATTTAAAACGATTTCATTGGCAGGGTATACATCAGCAGGAAAGACCACTTTGTTCAATGCATTAACTGGGGAAACACGTGAAGAAAGCCAGGAATTGTTTACTACACTTTCAACCACCACAAGAAGAATAACCATTGATCAGGAATCATTTTTAATTTCGGATACAGTTGGATTTATCAGTAAACTTCCGGCATATATGATAGATGCATTCAAATCAACACTAGAGGAGCTAAATTACACAGATGTTGTATTAGTAGTAATTGACATAAGCGATTCCATATTTGATTTAAAAAAGAAATTTACCAGTTGCATTAGAACTTTAAGTGAAATAGGAGTTGAGATGGACAGAATTGTATTTGTTTGCAACAAATCAGATTTGACATCAAAGGAGCGTGTTTATGAGAAAATGGAAATTCTAGGTTTGGTTGACAACAAAAAGAAAATAGATATTTCCTCAAAAACAGGTTACAATATAGATAAGTTGGCAATCCTCATCAAGAACATAACAGGTTCACAGAAAATCTTGAAAAATAAAAATGATATCGGTATAACATATGGCCATTGAAGTTGTAAGAATAGGACAACGTATTGTGAGAGATGACAGAGTAACTACTCATGTTGCACTTGTAGCAAGAGCATTTGGAGCGTCAAAAATATTCATGACAGAAGTAAATCCAGAGATAAAGGATACACTAGAGAAGATTAATAGTACTTGGGGTGGAAAATTTCAGGTAGAGTTCATTGACAAATGGAAAACCATTGTGAAGGACAAAAAGAATGCAGGTTTTAAAATTATACATTTGACAATGTATGGACAAAACATCAATGATGCACAAAAAAGGATTGCAAAAGATCAGGATTTGCTTGTTGTGGTAGGCGCAGAAAAAGTACCTAGAGAGATATATGAAATGGCTGATTACAATGTAGGAATTGGAAACCAGCCACATTCAGAAATTAGCGCATTGGCTATTCTTCTAGATAGGATTCAAAACGGCATACAGTTTGAAAAAGAGTTCCTTGGAGGTCAAAGAAAGATAATACCAACAGAAAAAGGAAAAAATGTGCTCGTAAACAAAACAAGGGATTAATAATAGAATGAGAAGATTCTATTAAGTTGGTAGACAAATACGAGGATCCTTTTGTTCGAATATCATCGATGATCGGTGGGGATGAATACCTAAAAGTTGCAAGATCGCTTTTAAAAGCCGAGGATGCGACGGATGAAGAAATTGCTAGTTCCACCGGACTAAGAATCAACATGGTAAGAAGAGTTCTTTATGATCTTTTTGGCAAATCACTGATCACAGGAATTAGAGTTAAAGATGAACGTAAAGGCTGGTTTGTCTACAGATGGAGGACAAGAAGAGAAGAAGTTGAAAACTTTATTGAAAATCAAAAAAAGAAGATTACAGAAAGGCTTCAACAACGACTAGATTATGAAAATGCTTCTGATTTTTATCATTGCGGAAACGAAGATTGTCCTAGAGTAACTTTTGAAGATGCACTAGAAGGAATGTTCAAATGTCCTTCATGCGGCAGTGTCTTGAATTTAAAAAAGAATGACAAATCAAAAAAAGCATATGCAAAAAAAATTGATGAGATAAAGAAAGACATGCAACAGATTTTCTAGTTTAAAAATGAATAAAAAAGGAATAAAAATAAAATCAGATCCTAAAACGCCAATAAGAAAAATTTTAGTGCCGTTGGATGGTTCAAAAAATTCCTTGAATTCATTAAGAGAAGCTATCAATTTATCAAAATTTACAAATTCGCAGATTGTTGGGATTTATGTGATTCCAAAAGATATTTCTTCACTTCCCCTTGTAGAGTTATTACAACCACTTTCAACGCTACGTCCTATGGGATTCCAAGAGAAAATTTTCAAACATGGAATAACAATAATTGAAAAAGCAAAAGAAATCTGTGAAAAAAATAAAATCAAATTTACCGGTCAAATAATAAAAGGCAATCCAGGTTATGACATTGTCAGAATTTCAAAATCTAAAAAGAATAAAATAAACTTGATTGTCATTGGATCAAGAGGAAAAGGCCTTACAACAGAAATTTTCCTCGGAAGTACCTCAAACTATGTGATCCATAAGGCAAAGTGTCCAGTAATGATAGTAAAATAATATTTTAGGTATAAATAATATTGAATCGTTTTAATTGGCTCAAATCATTTAGATATCAAAAATTATGAAAATCAAGATACTAAATTAAATAGGGAACAGTTGTTTGTCTGATCCTTGGACACAATATCAACTGTAAATCCGGCAACAGGTGAAGAAATTACAAAATACAATACAATGGGGAAAGATCAAGTAAACCAGCTGGTTAGTAAAGCAAAAAGAGCATTTCCTGAATGGAAGAAAGATTATGAAAAGAGAAGGAGCTATGTATACAATTTAGTGGAACACTTAAAAAAGAACAAAAAAGAACTTGCAAAGATTGCCACCGCCGAAATGGGCAAAACAATCAAAGAATCAATAGGTGAAATTGAGAAATGTGCTTGGGCTTTAGAATTTTATGCTGATTATGGGGACAGTTTCATTTCAGACGAAGTTCTAAATACAGATGCCAGAAAAAGTTTCCTGACATTTGAACCATTGGGAGTGATTGGTTCAATCATGCCTTGGAACTTTCCTTATTGGCAGGCCTTAAGATTTGCTGCTCCTTGTTTAATGGCCGGAAACGTAATCGTGATGAAACCCTCAAGAGTCACTATCCAGTCAGGAATAGAAATTGAGAAGGCATTTGCTGATGCCGGAATTCCAGATGGAATTTTTCAGACAGTTGTAGGAAGTGTTGATTCAGCTAATCATTTGATAGATTCTGATGTTAATGCTGTGACTTTTACAGGGAGTACGAATGCTGGTGCAAAAGTAGGTGAAAGAGCTGCAATGAATTTGAAAAAATGTGTGTTAGAGTTGGGTGGAAGTGATCCTTTCATAGTTCTGGATGATGCCATAATTGAAAAAGCGGCTGAAGGTGCAGTTAAAGGTAGATTTATCAATTGTGGACAAAGTTGTGTTGCATCAAAACGATTCTTTGTAGGGAAAAATATTGCAGAGAACTTTATCGAATTATTTATCAAGAATGCATCAAAACTCAAAGTAGGTGAGCCATCATCAATGGAGACAGACATGGGGCCACTATCAAGTAAAGAAAGCTTAGAAACAATTTCTAGCATAGTAGAAGATGCAAAACAGAAAGGAGCTGAGATCCTACTAGGTGGATCGAAGATGGACAGAAAAGGATATTTTTACCAGCCAACAATTCTCACAAACATAAAACCAAATATGAGAATAGCAAAAGAAGAAACATTTGGTCCTGTTGCACCCATTACGATTGTAGAAAATGAAAGTGAGGCGGTAAAGCTTGCAAATGATGTTGAATTTGGGTTAGGTGCAAGCATTTGGACCAGAGATCTTCAAAAAGCTGAAAAAATGTCAAGGCGTATTGAATCAGGAATTGTCAGTGTAAATAACGTAGTACTTTCAGATCCAAGAATACCATTTGGCGGCATCAAACACAGTGGATTTGGCCGCGAATTATCTAGATATGGGATGTTAGAATTCGTGAATATAAAGTCAGTCAGATTTTATGATAATCTGGTTCATCACCACTACGTCGAATAGAGAATTCAAACAAACCAGAATTTACAATGATGAAAATCACGTTTAGTCGTCATTCATTTCTTCATCGTCATAATCACATTCTTCAAGTTCTATGTGAGTAGGACTGCCAGTATCATCAAAATGTATTTCAACGCATATATCAGATGCCAGAGTGGTGATTAGAGTCTCAGCTAATGCTAGAGGTAAATTACTCTTGTTAGAATCTGGAGAAGAATGAAATTCAGTAATCTCATCCTCATGATAAAAATCAATGTCAATCTCACCGGTTACAAATTTTCGTACTCCAACAACCTGACCAAAAATACTATGAGTCAAGTTTAATTTCCTTGGCTGGAAACATCCTTGGATAAATTTTCAGCAAGTTTTTCATAGTGTTCACGAGTTTTTCCGGTCTCTTGTAGTTTTGAAATTTCTATCTCATTAAGTTCCTTGTCTACTTTTTGTGAGACATATTGTAAGCGGGCTTCAGCCATCATAAAGAGGCGATTGTTTTCTTTCCACAAGTGTTCTGTTATATGCTCAACATACTGCTTCATGTAATTAATTAAATTTTCAGAATTACCAGACGTAAGGTATTCTTGTGCTGAGTCTTCCATATATTTCGCAATTTCGCGTGAACGTTCGTGATCCATCAACATCATAGCAATAGGCCCCATATTTCGTGGCATACCTGCTTGTTCTAGTGCAGGAAACAATGAATTTTCTTCTTTACTATGATGACAAACATCTGTAAAATTTTTTGAGAAGTCAATTACTGGCAACAAAATAGAATCTGGAATCTGTTTGCCGTCAACAAGTAGCTGTACAGTAGAATCCATGGCTTTGATGACTTTTTCTATTAACTCATGATCCTTTCTTAAAGAGGCAGTGGACATATGTTTCACAAAATCATTAAGGTATCTATATCTTTTTTTGAGTAAAAGAGAGGAAATAGTTAACGATCTTATTGTTAACAGTTTTATCGATTTGAAAGGCCTTTTGATTTGACAAATTCCCAAATCTTTTTGGTCATTTGACTTGGAGCTATAGGTGTCTTGCCAAAAACTTGTTCAACCGTTTCTTTGCGCCCTGCAAAGCTTATTGCATAACCACCAAATGCTTTTCCAGATTTAGATGATTTTGTTTTCGGTTTTTTACTAGAGGTTTTTGTTGTAGCCTTTTTTGTTACAGTTTTGGATGCAGGTTTTCTTTTTACTGCAGCCTTTTTTGTAGATTTTTTTATTACCAATTTCTTGAATTTGTATTATGGAGAAAGTATAATAACTTACACTTTTTGTGACAATGCTCCATTATTGACAAATAGATTAGAGAACATTCATGAATACAAGATGCTTGGACTAGCGAGATGAATATATCAGACTTGAAAGTATGATATAAGAAATATCAAAAATTAAAAACAGGATTAGCTTGTTGGATTCATTAGTGAGGCATGTTACTTAACTTTCTGATCAACTAGAGTATCCACATATTGACCTGGATTATGTTTGCAGTTCCCTATGTTAACTGCATGGCCATCTAGAGTTTCTGCGATACAACCACTTTCAGTGGCTGTAATTATCTTAACCATCTCCATGTGGTACTCTGGTGATGTATAGAATATTCAGATATACAAGAAGCAAGCTTGCAGCTACCACAATAATTCCACTCACACAAAATTGAACGTTTATCAGTAATTGTTTTTGATTTATTGTTTATTGCTGACACGACACTAATTTTGATTGTATCAGATAAAATATAATCAGACAATATCCATTAATGATTTTTATATTTGGAGATCTGTAAAATGCGCTCTACTCATAATCGTTAGTACTAAGAGTGGTAGATAATTCAAATATAGAAATTGTAAGATGACAATCGAGGAAAAGCGAAGTTGAGAAGCTAAGCTTTTACATATTTCAAAACAAGATGATCTTCAAGTCGTTTTGTAGATTTTAATTTGAGTTTTGGAGAGTCGCTTATTTTTTGAAATCCATCTCCTTGAACTAAGGTAATTGCATTTGTACCTCCTATGATAAAGGGAGATACTGTTAAAACAATTTCATCAAATAGTCCGTACTTGATAAATTGCCAATTTATGGTACCACCTCCTTCTACCAGAAGTTTCTTGATTCCTTTTTTTTGAAGTTTTTCTATAAGAGTTTTAATATTCACAGTAGCCCTACCCGTTTTAATTATTTCTAAAGGAAATTTTTGTAACATGTTTAAATTTTTTTTTGAAATATTATGCGATACGGCAATTATAGTAGGGATTTTGTTGCATGTTTGAATGATTCTAGAACTTGTTGAAATTATTCCATTGGAATCAAGAATGATACGTGTAGGGTTGTTTCCCTTTGAGAATCGTACCGTAAGTAACGGATCGTCACGATTAACTGTATTTATCCCAACTAGGATCGCGTCAACTTTTGAACGTTCTTTGTGTAATCGTTCCTTATCTCTTCGTGAAGATAATTTAGAGTCTCCACTAAATGTTGCTATTTTACCGTCCAATGAAATGGCTGCACTGAGAATTATGTGGAGATCAGATTTTACCATGTATTATTTTACCTCCAATCATCACAGCTCTAATTGTTGATTGAGATGCTCGATGAACAATTGCAGCATGTGGGCTGTGCATAGGTTCTAGATCTAAAGAATGTTTGTCAATAAATATACAATCAGCGAGTTTACCATTTTCAATCAGGCCAATGTCTTTTTTTAATAATATTCCTCCATTCACAGTAGCCATTTTTAGAATTTCCTTTGGATTGATTCGTTTTTTATGCAATCCCATGGTCACTTTCCACAAATAATCCATTTCTCGAAACATGTCAGGAGAATTAATCATCACATTATCTGTACCTAAACCAATCGTGCAACCTGATTTTTTCATTAGTTCAATATCAGGAATGCCTTCTGCAAGTGAAGCATTAGCGCGTGGACAGACCACAATTCCTCGTGTTCGTTTGGCTGCAGCATGAAGATCTCCCTGTGATGCATGAGTCATATGCACAAGAAAATGAGGTTTTAAATTCAATGCACGTATAGTTTCAGATTTACCAGTTATTTTTTTGGATGTTGAAACACTTTGCTTAGTTTCAGAGGAATGGATTGCTCTCATTTTTGGGGTTTTAGAATACTGTTGTAATACAGCAGTACTGTTTTCATTGGCACCACTAATTCCTAATCCATCGCATTTTTTTAGTAAATCCTCAAGCTCCTGAAATTTGGATTTTGGTAATAAGGAATTTTTTTTTATTTCGTTATGATTTTGGTAATAATCTATTCGTCCCAAAATCACAGAACGGATTGGAAGATTTCTTAAAACATTTTTTAAAATTAAAATTCCATCCAGTCCACCCTCCCGAAAATCAACAAAAGTGGTAATACCCTTTTGGATCATTGAAATACATGAATGGGTCATAAATGCTTCAAGAGTATCTTTGTTGGTACCATTGAGGATCTTTGTTTTTGCTCCAAATACAGGATGAATTCTATTATCTACAGAACTATTCAGAGTTATATCTTTACCAATTGAGTCACCAATATGAGTATGACAATTTACAAATCCAGGAATTATTAGTAACCCTCTACAATCAACAACTTCTTCGTTTGAGCTTGCTCCAATATTTTGTTGAATGCGCTTAAATCTTTGGTTTTGGATTTTTATGTTGGTATTTTCAATGTACTGTAATTCTTTTCCCAACAATACGCTGGCATTTTTTATTAGCATGTCAGCTCATAGATGTCAGGCTTTTCTTTTCCCGAATCTCTAATCTCCCTTATTGTATCAAGAGATTTTGTTGCCAATTTGACAGCATTCCTTGCAGTTTGTGCAGTTCCAATTCCACAATTCAATGTAATCTGTTCTGTATTTTTGATGAATTCAATAAAATCTCTAATAGAGTTTTTTGCTTCCTCATTTGCAATAACCATAAAGTTGTCCCCTCCCATAAAAAAGGTCAGAGACTTTTTTTCCAAAAAGTATTTCGACATTTTTGCATATAGATCAAAGATCATAGAAGAGGTTTCATATGGAGAGATGGATTTTCTCTTTGAAGTAAGACCATCCACATCAAGATGCATAATTGAAACAGATTTTGGTGACTCGTCAACATAACCAAAAATATTGTATTTGCTATCTAGAATTATGTTATTTTTCTTACCCTCATATGCCTGCAGATTGGCGGCATATGGAGATTCTCCGCATCCTATAGAGATTGAGAGTTTGATGTCAAACGATTTTTCAAGAGTTTGTTGGATTTGAACATGATCAGCAAGATTGAGTCCATTTGAAACTGCAAAAAATTCATCGGCTCTGTTTAGAAACACAAGACATCCTTTGCTTGAAAATAAACGTTGTACTTCTTTGTACAGTGACGCTTGAAGCATCTGTAATTCGTGTTCCCTATCGCTTCCAAGTGTAAGAGTCCAAGGACCATATCCGGTGATTTTAAGTATGCTTAGTTGAATCAATTTTTTATCCTTTCTAATTCACTGTGTATCTTTACAATGGCTTCAACCGCTCTTTCTGATACTGGACGAATTCTTGCGTAAGCGTGTCTTTCTTGCATGCCGGGACCAGTTATGCCTAGAGAGACAGGTTTTGCATACTTTATAGAAAGGTCAGTCAATGCCCGTGCAGTAGAATTAGCAATAACTTCATCATGTTTGGTTTGACCTTTTATAATGGCACCAAGCGTAATTACTCCATCAATATCTTTTTTCTGCAATAAGGCATTTACAATTATTGGCATATCAAATGCGCCAGGAACACTGCAGGTGTATTTTATTTTCAGTTTCATTTTGTCAGCCTTTTCCTTTGCAACAGATAACATCCTAGATGTCACTTCATTGTTAAACTCCGAAACCACTACAGCAATATTCAAAACTAGTGCACCTTTGCGTACTCTAACAATTCTTTGCCATCAATCAATGGGATTCCATTTTGTTTTGCATATTTTTCTGCCTTTTCTAGTGACAATGCAGTATAAGTTTCGGA
>JAGQHF010000054.1 GCA_020431985.1 Nitrosarchaeum sp.
GACAGGCTTACGCCCTAGATTTCGACCTTTTTTCTGTAATCTGGCACAAGAGTGTGTCAATAAAGATGGGTGAAATCACAAATGATAAAGTATTCAATTCATCTGATCTAGTGTACGTTACTATTACATTTCAATAATTATGCAGATAGCCCGAAAACTGTAGTTACATGTGAAGAATATTTACAAAAATTAGTCGTGGATTTCGAATAATAGTAATAACAATACCAACAGTTGTAATCACAAGTATTGTAGCAGTCACTGCCAAATCCAGCCTCGCTACTCTTAAAATTTAGTTTTGTTTCTTTTTGGTTTTGATAAATAACTAAAATATTTAAAATAAAAAACAAGCAGGCATGTTCATTTTCTAAAGTTTGCCTGTCGATGAGCTTTACATTCTGTTAAAAGAACGCCAATCTCATCAATTGCACAGCCGCACTGTAATTCCATGATTTGTTTTTGATGTTGATTTTAAAAGAATATAGGTACAAACTACAAATGTACCAATTTTTTATCTTGAAAATTATTTACATTCATGAATTATCTTACAAAGGTGATATAATCCGTGATTTGTATTGTTGATTAACAAAAAATCATTAGAAGCAATTGAATCTATACTGCAAAACATAATTTGCAAAAGGAATATCATGTTCAAATATAAAAAAAATTACTGTACAGATATTTAACAATTAATTAACTATGTATGTCATTCTCTTTATTCTTGTTTACCGTAATATTGCTGAGGTGAAAAATATGGAAAGTGCAGTAAAACAAGTTACAAGAAATAGGTTTCTCATCATTGCAGTGGTTTTTCTCGTGATTGCTGGGATTGGAATTGCGTCTGTCTTTTATGTCACAGCGACTGCTCCGCTAATGCCCGGTGAGCAGCACTCATCAAATTCGCCATTCTCTCCTTTGATAAATGAGAACAACAAGACACCAAATGCAGACATGGTGTTAAACCCCAACAAGTAAAGAGTAGTTAATTTTTTTAACATTAACTAATCCTACAACATCTATTTTGAATTATATTTTCACCGTTTTTAATCCACATACTGGTATTCTGATTAGCATTATTGCCTTCAATAATATTTTTAAATTACCAAAGATGTGCTGGTAGATGTTCAAAAACATGCACAGATATAGATAAAATATCTGCTTGTACTGATATCTACTGGATCAAAGCAATTTTAGAAGATTTTTGAATTGCTCAAGTGCTTGTAAAAAAAGTTATTGGTCAGATTCAGATAATATTATTTTTACAAAAACCAAATAGGGAATCACCATCCAATTTTCTTATATCACTAACACCCAATCATTAATAATATATCACAGAATTTTAGAGAGACTTCATGATGAAATTTAGATTAATTCAGGCACAAAATATTCACTATGTCACAAAAACTAGCGGAAAAATGCGGTGTGTGGACAGGTTGATTACATAGGTGAATTTATGGTCACTGAAGAAGAAATAAAAAAAGTTGCGCAAGCAATGAAAATTGACATTCATGATCACAAAGAATTTGTTGAAAAAGTTCATGCTATGATCAATTACTTTGAAATTTTAGATTCTGCAGGTGTAGATGACGAGGAGATTGTAATGCAGGACTTGCCTCTTTCTAAATTACGAGAGGACAAACACATACCATTTGAAGATTCATTAATTGACAAACTAAAAAACTACAAAGGAACCTACGTTAGAGCACCAAAGATGATGTAATTGAAACTAAATATCTCTGCCTTAGAATACATTCAAGGAGTACAAAATGGAAGCATATCCGTTGAAGATTTTATCGCAAGAACTCTTGAAAGAATTAAAGATGTTGATGACAAGATACATGCATTTTTACATGTTAATACCAACATATTAGGAGAAGCAAAAAACATTGATAAAAAAATCAAAGCTGGAGAAAAAGTAGGGGCATGTGCAGGCATGCCAATTTCTATAAAAGACAACATATGTCTAAAAGACACAAAAACCACATGTGCATCAAAAATACTGCATGATTTTGTTGCACCGTATGATGCAACAGTGATCTCTAAACTCAAAAAAGAAGATGTGTTGTTTGTTGGAAAAGCTAACCTAGATGAGTTTGCTATGGGATTGACCACAGAGTTTAGTGCATATGGTCCAAGTAAAAATCCCTGGAATTTAGAATATGTTCCGGGAGGATCGTCAGGGGGAAGCGCGGCTTCAGTAAGTTCTTTTGAATGTATTGCATCCTTGGGTTCTGACACTGGAGGTTCAGTAAGAAATCCTGCGAGCTTTTGCGGTGTCGTAGGCTACAAACCGACTTACGGTTTGATAAGCAGGTTTGGTTTAATTTCATATGCTAATAGTATTGAACAGATAGGACCGATTACAAGAACGGTCAAAGACACTGCATTTATGCTTAATATCATTTCAGGACAAGATCCTAATGATAACACAACAGTTACCAATTCTGAACAAGATTTTCTTGCAGAAATTGATGCTGGTGTAGAGGGAAAAAAAATAGGCATCATTAAAGAAATGATCGGGGAAGGAATTGATTCCTCCGTACTATCTGCTACAAAAGATGCCATATCAAAACTTGAAGGATTGGGCGCAATATGTGAAGAAATATCTTTAGATATGGTGAAGTATTCAGTTGCTGCGTATTATACAATTACTGCAACTGAGGCAGGAAGTAACTTGGCAAGATATGATAATTTGAGATATGGATATGAATTTCCTGTAGAGGGTTATGAGTTTAATTCGTATATAGCAAAAGCCAGAACCAAATTTGGACCTGAGGTAACAAGAAGAATGATTCTGGGAGGATTCGTTCCTGCAAGTGGTCACGCTGGAAAATATTTTCTCAAAGCACTAAAAATTAAACAAAAACTAACTGAGGAGATAAACCAAAAGTTCAAAGAATATGACTATTTGATAGCCCCTACAGTGCCAATTTTACCATTTAAAATTGGGGAAAAAATTGATGATCCCGTTTCATTGTTTTTAGTAGATATAAACACAGTTACAGCAAATCTTACTGGAAAACCTGCAATATCCATACCATTTGCAATGTCAAAGGGGTTGCCAATAGGAATTCAGCTACTTGCAGACACTATGCAAGATAAACCACTGCTACAAGCTGCTCATGCATTAGAGAGTACCGTTAGGTTACCGGAGGTACCAATTTGACTAAGATTGGTTTAGAGATACATTGTCAATTGACAAAACTGGAGAGTAAATTGTTCTGCCCGTGCAAAGCAAATTATCGTGGATATGAACCAAACAGAAACATTTGCCCAATTTGTATGGGTCTTCCAGGTAGTCTACCCCGACTTAACCAGAAAGCAGTTGAAAAAGCAACCCTTATTGCAATGGCTCTAAACTGTGAAATTCCAGAAAAAATTGCATTCTTTAGGAAAAATTATTTCTACCCAGATTTGCCCAAAAATTTTCAAATAACACAATTGAATATCTATGGAAAAACTAGCATTGGAAGCCTAGGATACATAGTGGCTGGAGATAAAAAAATTCAGATCACACGAGTTCAGCTGGAAGAGGATCCAGGACGTTTGATCTATGAGGGGAATTCAAAAAACCAAATAACTCTTGTAGACTATAACCGAGCTGGAACTCCACTAGTAGAAATTGTAACAGAACCTGATTTCGAAAATGCCAAACAAGTAAGAATCTTTTTGAATATTTTATCTGATTTGCTAGAGAATCTTGATGTGTCAGAACCAGGTTTAGAGGGGGCAATGAGGGCAGATGCCAATGTATCTATAGAAGGAGGCAACAAAGTAGAAATCAAAAATATTGGCTCCTTTCATGACCTAGAAAAGGCAATTGACTTTGAATTGATAAGACAGGAGAGTCTTCATTCTCGTGACATTCCCATAGTGCAAGAAACTAGGCACTGGGATGATAAAAGAAAAATAACAATATCTGCACGTTCAAAAGAAGAGGAATTAGATTATCGTTATTTTCTTGAAGGCGATATTCCATGGATAAAAATCGAAAAAGAAACAAAGGATAGATTAACTAAGGAAATGCCTGAAAGCATAAGTTCGAAAAAAGAAAGATATGTCAATAAATATTCAATACCTGCACAAGTTGCAGATGTTCTTTCTTCAGACAAATTCTATTCTGACTTATTTGAACAGTCACATGATAGCAGAAATGCAAAAGAAATTGCAAACATAATCACCACTGACCTGATGGGTTTAATTGACACGCGTGAGAAAAGAGAAAAATCGAAGTTTACATCGGATCATCTTAAGGAACTTGCGGATTCTATCCAATCAAAAAAAATCACTCGAAATGCGGCTAAGAATGCATTATATGAAATGGTAAAAACTGGAAAAGCATTGTCTGAAATAATCTCAGAGCAGAATTTGGGAAATATTTCTGACGAAACTGAGCTTGAAAAAATAGTTAATGATGTGATTTTGCAGGAAAGACAAGCATTTGAACAATCTAAAACCAATCCTCAAACAATAAACTATTTGGTGGGTAAGGTGATGCAGAAAACAAAAGGAAACGCAGACCCAAAACTTACGCTGGATTTATTGAATAAAAAAATAAAATAACACATGGCAAAATTAACCTTGGAACATATAGAAATTATTAAAATGCTAGCAAATTCGGATTTAATGTTTTTACAAAATGGAATGAATGATAGAATTAAGAAAAATATTGATGACTGCTTAGGAGATATTCTAAGGCAGTATTACCATGAAAATACACGAATGGAAAAATATGAATGGTCAAAAGAATTTGAGGATGCAGGTATCTCAATTGAAGATGGAAAAGCAGCCATTTCTACTGCCAGACGATTGGGAATTGACATATCTTGAAAAATCTTTTTAGATCAATTAGATAGGAAAAAACATGACAGATTTTGCATTTATTCCAACAGATGAACAGAAAAACCAGTCAAACATTTTCAACTTCATGAAGAGAAATAACATCTCATCTATGGAAGAATTATCTAAAAAATCAATTCAAGATCCAGAATGGTTTTGGAGAGAAGTAGATAGAGATATTGGAATTGTATGGAACAAACCTTATCAGCGAATTCTAGACATCTCAAAAGGAATTCCTTGGTCAAAATGGTTTGTGGGCGGTACGACAAACATTTACACATCTTCAGTAGAGAAATTTGCAAGAATAGAACCTGATAAAGTGGCTTATTTTTTTGAATCAGAAGATGGTAAAAAATCCAAAATTTCGTATTCAGAATTAGATAGAAAAGTATCAAAACTTGCAAACGGACTAAAAAATTTAGGAGTAAAAAAGGGAGACATAATAGCAATATATCTTCCAATGATTGAACAGGCAATTATTGCGATTTTAGCATCGGCAAAAATAGGAGCAATTCAAACAGTAATTTTTTCAGGATATAGTGCTGAATCTTTAAAAATCAGACTTGAGAATTGCCAAGCAAAAATCCTCATTGCATGTGATGGCTTTTACAGAAAAGGAAATGCGATTTCACAAAAACAAGATATTGAAAGAGCAGTTTCTGGCACAAGCGTTGAAAAAACAATCATTGTTAAGTACAAAGGAATAGACCAATATGAAAATTCACAAAAAGTAGTTTTTTATGATGACATTACACGGAAAGGAGAAAATGAATGCACAACTGAGAATATGGATTCTGAAGATCCATTGTTCATTCTGTATACTTCAGGCACTACCGGAAAACCAAAAGGAGTAATACACGTTCATGGGGGTTTTTCTGTTTTCGCAGGACATCAATCTGCATATTTGATAGATACGAAACGAGATGACATAATCTTATGGCCTGCAGATATTGGTTGGATAACAGGTCTAGTGTGGAATGTTTATGGATTGTTATTAAGAGGAGCATCTGCAGTAATTTACGATGGAAGCTTAGATTTCCCAGATTATACAAGGATTTGGAATATGCTGTATCAGTACAAAGTGACTATTTTTGGTATTTCTCCCACGGCAGTAAGATTATTCAAAAAAAATAATGTTGAGCCTTTGTCTATTCATCCCGAGTATAAAATCAAAAACATTCCCACCACGGGAGAACCATTAGATGAGGATTCTTGGATGTGGCTTTTCGAAAAAGTTGGAAAGAAACAGATTCCCATAATGAATCTGTCTGGAGGAACAGAAATTGGTGGTGCGATGCTCTCAGTATTTCCAGGAATGATGTTGAAACCTTCAACTGTAGGTATTCCATGCCCAGGAATGAATCTAGATGTTTTTGATGATGATGGTAACTCAATAATAAACGCAAATGGTTATTTGGTAATAAAATCATCTTGGCCTGCCATGACAAGAGGATTACTAAATGATGATGCCCGCTATCTTGATACATATTGGTCAAAATTTGAAAACATATGGTTCCATGGAGATTATGTTCAGATAGATGAAAATGGACTTTGGTATATGAAAGGCCGTACAGATGATGTCATTAACGTTTCTGGACACCGAATGAGCACGGCAGAAGTAGAACACGTAGTGATTTCACATCCAGAAATATCAGATGCAGCATCAATCGCAATTCCAGATGAAATAACGGGGGAGGCGATTGTCATTTTTTATGTAGCAGAAAAAAATAAGATAGGATTGGAGACGGAAGTATCCTCACATGTGGTTGACAAAATAGGGAAATTAGCACGCCCAAGAGCAGTCATTCAATTATCAGAATTACCTAAAACCAGAACCGGAAAAATAATGCGTAGAGTATTAAAATCAAAGTTGTTAGGCATGTCGTTAGGAGATTTATCATCACTGGAAAATCCACATGTGCTAAATGAGATTAAAAAAATCGATTAAGTCTTCCGCGTTATCTTATGTTTTTGTGAATCTTTTTTTCTAGTTCATCATACTCTTCTAAAGATATTTCGCCCTTTGCTAGTCTTGTTTGTAAAATGTTATCGGGACTAGGACCCAATAATGGATCGATTAACTTTTTTTTAATTAGATCTTTGTTGATTGATATTTGTTTGGAGTTATTATCAACTTTTTTCTTAATTCCGTAAACAGCTCCAAACAAAATTCCCAGACCTCCCATTGCAAGAATCATTTGTGCAATTTCAGAATTATTGTCAAGTTTTTCATTATTAATAACAGAGAGAGCTTGAGCTTCTTGGATTAGATCATTATGGATAAAACCATCATTGGTTTTTGAA
>JAGQHF010000246.1 GCA_020431985.1 Nitrosarchaeum sp.
CACACTTTCAGCTCGAATTTGTTTTTTGGCATATCCTGCAATGCGCCATTTTGTCCCCTGATGGCAATTCCTTGTCGCCAGGGTCTTCTTTCTTGCGATTTTTTTGAAAAAATGGTAGCACTACATGTCTAGTTGGATTGATATGATATCTTTCATAGCAATATGACTCAAATCATATTGATACATGATTTATCATACTACTATCACCATTATTGTAGTGGTATGAAATACTTTGTATCAAAATTAACGACATTAAAAAAAATTGATCTATTTGGCCAAAAAACATGATACTGTCAACTTTTAGCTTGCAACAAAACAAATCATCAGCATGTCAACACTGTTAGAAAAGCCCGTAACGGTCAGTAGGACCGTTACAACAAACATTGAACAAGCTCGTGCTATGGATGATCCGGCGCGTATGAAGATTGTTCAGCTGCTGTACAAGAATTTGTTAACTGCTGCACAGATTTGCCAGCTGCTGAAAAAGTCTGGACACACAAAGGCATTGACCACTGTTAGACACCACTTGGACATACTAAAAGAGGCTGGACTAGTTGAAATTGCAAAGATTGAGGAGACACGAGGCGCCATAACAAAATACTACAGCACCTCCACCAAACTACTCGGATATAATGTCCCAGAAGATTTTGACACAAAATACTCTTCTGCCATAAAAAACACCTCGAAAAAGCTCGAAGACGTACTAGATTCCCTTGCCCCAAAGGCAACTCTAAAGTCAAAGCAAAAGCTAGACCCGTCGTACTCGCAGTATATCCTAATGGAGATAGTGAACAGGGCCATGACCAAGCTCATGGAGAGTCCAAAACTGAAAAGTCAGAGTCCTACAGGCTCTACAAAGCCGAAAAAAGTGCGCACCTGACAGTTTGATGCAATGCTAAAATAACACGCAGAGGAATTGTACGGTAATGGTTAGAGTATTCTATACTCAAAAAACCGAGCAATTGCTCAAAAAAATGGAATTGTCCCACTGGAGGGAGATGGCCCAGCAAAAGCTAGAGCAAAAACACCAGGACTTGTCAGACAACTGGAAGACCTGCGCCATCGGTGAGAGGATACGCCGAGAGGGAAAAGACCTTGCAAACCTCAAGGACCTGAGCCCAGAGGCCATAAGATTGGGATACGAGTTTTCAGTCGCGATGCAAAATAGAGACAACCAAACTGCACTTGAAATATTGGCAAAAATTGAAAATCTTGGCACAATTTGGAGAAACGAATCATGATTGATGAAAAGGCAAAGGGTCTTTTTGCGCAGAAAAACCTGGTCTTTGTTGCCACATTGATGAAGGATGGCTCACCGCAACTATCGCCTGTATGGGCAAACTTTGAAGATGGCTATATTTTGGTAAATACCGCCGAAGGGCGAGTCAAGCACAAAAACGTCCTTCGTGATCCTCGTGTTGCAGTATCTGTTGTTTCACG
>JAGQHF010000247.1 GCA_020431985.1 Nitrosarchaeum sp.
ACTTTAACCATATTTTTTCATCCTTTTTTTGAAATTTCTACTAGCGTCGGTCTAATAACCCTATTTTGAGAAATATATCCTTTCCTGATTTCTTTTGTAATTGTATTCTCATCAAGATCAGAATCGGCAGTGATTGAAATTGCTTCATGATAGTTGGGATCAAATATTTCCCCCAAGGCCTCAATTGCAGTTACATTGTTCTTTGAGAGAAAGGAGTTCATGTTTTTTAAAATTCCATCAAGACCGGAGGTATCAATCTTTTTTTGAGAATATGCCTCTTTTGCCCTGATAAAATCATCATAGATATTTAGAAATTCGAGCATGAACCCATCAATCTTGGAGTTTACTCCCTTTTCAATATCGGATTGTGTTTTTTTACTTAGGTTCTGGTAGTCAGCAAGAACTTGTTTTATTTTATCTTGACAATCAGA
The DNA here is from genome assembly GCA_020431985.1 of Nitrosarchaeum sp. GTDB lineage: Archaea > Thermoproteota > Nitrososphaeria > Nitrososphaerales > Nitrosopumilaceae > HKST03. Next base: position 432 of record JAGQHF010000247.1, read on the forward strand.
AACTTTTTGTCTTTCTAATCCTAGGAGGTTTTCCAATTCTTCAACCGTTAGACTTTTTGTCTCTTCACTTGATTCTGGTTCTTTGGCATCAGATAATACATTGACTGGTACCTCGTCAGGATTTTCAGGAGACATTTGAAACAAAATATTGTCTAAGCTAATTTATACTCTTATTGGATAGTTTCGCATAACTGATTTGCTTTAATGATTATTAGATTTGCATCATGTTTTGTGTTCTGAATATTTTCAAAATCTGCCTTTGAGCAAGCAACAACTATTGTGGTTTTGTCGGTATGAAACAGATCAAAGTTGGGAACCTCATATGCTTCTACATCACCAATATAATCGCGAAGCTTTGTTGTCAAAGTTTGTAGCATTTCTATTTTATCTCCTCGCATCTCATGTTGATCAAGAGTCCAGGATATTGCAATCTTTGTCCTGCTTGCTTTCAGATCATTTTTTTTGAGAGTTGATCTTATTTCATCAATCAATCTCTTAACATAGCCATCAATTCCTTTAACGCTTCCATTGATGAGGTACATCAGGGTGTTTGCACCTTCAAAAGAAGAACCTAGAGACTTTAGATCAAACAGCCCGCTAACCATGTTATTCAAGTAAATCTCATCAAATGCATTTGATGAAAGGTCTTGTTTTGCAATATCGTCTTGAGCATATTTGCAAATTTCAAGAATGCTACATAGGCCGGAGAACCTAGTCAATACATCAATTGCGTGAAAATGCTCTGAAGACGAGATTGCCATGAACTTTTTTTCTTTTTTTGAGGTGGTCAGAAGCTCGGCTAACTTTGGATCCTCTTTTCCATTGTATGACCCAATTATTTTTGATTGCTCAGCTAGATCCTCCAATGGATAGTAAAAGTAGGAGATTTGTTTTCCCACCTCCAGTCCTGTAATATGTTCTAAAAGTGAAATGTTTTCATTGTTTCCTCCAAAGCCGGTAGGAAGGGCATAAACCACGGAGCTGTTTTTTTTAAGCGAGTTTGTAGCGTCTTTGAACTTGGAGTGGATCTCTGTTTTGATGTCTTGGCCTGTTTTGCGGATGCGTGGAGTAAAGAAAAGATATTCGGCTTTTGAGATGGCCACATCAATTGGTTCAAGAGACAACAACGGCTCGTCTTCTTTTAGTGAGGAGACATTTGGGTAAGTCTTTGCAATTTCTGCCTTTAGTGAGATTGCAGATGGAGTTGATTCATCAATAATTGAGACATCCGCACCTTTGATTGCCATCTGGGATGCAATTGCATATCCTTCGGTGCTAAGTCCATAGACAACTACTTTTGCTCCTCCCATACATTGGCTAAGAAATAGACTAAGAAAAACTTATTGAACTTATCAGACTACGAGAATTACTTGAAAATTTGGATAGATGTGTTGACTCCAAAGCAATTATTGTTTTCAGAGCCAATAATCAAAGCATTAGGAAAAAAACACAAGATTATGTGCACGTCAAGATCCTATGGAGAAGTATCAAAATTAGCAAAAATTCGAAGATTCAAGCTGATTTCTGTGGGAAAACATGGTGGAGACAAAAAATACACGAAACTCGATGCAAGCATCTACCGTATGGGAAAATTACTACCCATAATCCAGAAATTTCAACCTGAACTGACAATTAGCTTTTGTTCACCGGAGGCTGCAAGAATATCGTATGGCCTAGGAATTCGACATGTGGCATTTTGTGATTCGCCCCACGCAGAATCTGTCATGAAGTTAACTCTGCCCTTAATTCAGAAACTGCTTATTCCCTGGATAATTCCAAAAAAGGAATTCTCAAGGTATGGAATACCAGAAAAGGACATCATGCCATACAAGGCAATTGATGCAGCAGTTACAATCAAGAGAAACGTCATCCAGAAAAAACTACCCTTCAAACCAGGGAAAAGAAACATTGTGATTAGGGTCGAAGAAGAGCAGGCAGCATACACATCAAAATCAAGCGCAATCATTCCCATAATTAAAAAAATTACAGATAGGTTTGGAGACGAGAACATTGTGATTCTAGGCAGGTATGATGAGCAGGTAAAAAGCCTGCAAAGTGCAGTCGGTGGTAGGGCTTTGGTTTTGAAGATGTCGTTTGATGGAAAAATACTACTTGAAAAAGCAGACGTCTTTGTTGGGTCTGGCGGCACAATGACTGCCGAATCTGCTCTTATGGGAGTACCTACCATATCATACAATGCGGTGCCAAATATTGTTGAAAAATATCTGGTGAGGAACAATCTAGTAAAGCGGGAGACAAATCCGCATAAAATAATAAAACAATTTGAAAAAATTTTTGAAACATCCAGAACAGATTACAAGAATAGGGCAAAAGCAAAGCTGCAAAGCATGGAAGATCCAATACAGAAACTGATTAGTGTAATTTAGCAAAATTGCAGTAAAAAGTTCATTAAGGGAATAAGAGTCCTCGTTTTGGAAGCCCGGTAGTGTAGCGGTCAAGCATAGGGGCCTTTGGAGCCCTTGACCCCAGTTCGAGTCTGGGCCGGGCTACTAAATTTACGCAGCATGAATATAATATGATGAATTCAGATGTTATAACATGACAGACGTGGTTTTGGGAATGGGGGAAGTTGGCTCTACCCTCTTTGACTTGCTTGAGCAGAGAAAGATCAGTTGTGTTGGAATTGACACTGACAAATCAAAATGTAAAAACTATTCAGAAAACAATTTGATGGAGGCGGAATTTTTGCACGTATGCATCCCCGGCGAGATAGAAAATTTCGATGAGATTGCAAGAGACTGGACAAACAAGATAACAGGACTAAAGGCAATAATCATTCATTCAACCGTAAGGCCGGGAACAACAAAGAAGGTACAAGAAAAGTTGGACCTGCCTGTAATATTTTCTCCTGTACGTGGGGTACACCGCAGGTTTTTACAAGACGTAAAGAGATACTCGAAATTTTTGTCATCAGATGTCAAGCTTGCAGATGAGATAAAATCAGAAATTGAAAAGAGGTTTGAGAAGACACAATGGATGTCAAGCACAAAAACAGCAGAGCTTGCCAAGATTCTAGTTGACACGACATACTACGGATGGCTGATAAACTATGCGCAGATTACAAAGATAATCTGCGATGAGGAGAAAGTTGATTTTGACGAGATGTGGAAGTTTGCAGACGAGATACACGAGAACCTTGGAAACAGGCCAAAGATGTATCCGGGCATAATAGGCGGGCACTGCGTCATTCCAAATCTGGCCCTGATAAATAACGACAAGCTGGACATGATAAAAAAGATAAACGAATTGTTTGAAAAATACACCGACTCAAAAGTCTAGCTTTGTGAGCAGCTTTGTTGCTACAACAAAAAGAGCTGCTGCAACTAAAAGCAGTACCAGCATCTCCGTTATGACAAACTCTGTGACATTTCCAAATATTCCGCCACGAATCACATCTACCAGATAAGTCAGTGGATTCAGGTAAAACGCCGTGCGCAGCGGTTCTGGTGCACCCTGGGCGGGATAAAATGCGGTACTGACAAACGCAAAGAAGAGAAAGACAGTATTGATTATGACGTTAAAGCCCTCACTTGAACGCAATCGGGTCGATATGATTGATGCAATAGAGCCAAACAGCACAGAGCCTGTAATTGACGCAAAGACAATCATCGGGATTGTAATTATGGAAAACTCTACGGACTCAAAGAAGACGGGATATCCAACCAGTGCAATTAGCGATGCACTGACAAGCCCTACAATTCCAATTGTTGCAATGTTGCTTAGGATATAGTGGGCCCTGGTGAACGGTCCTGACATTATCTGCTCAAACATTCCATGTCTTCTGTCATTCCAGATTATGATGCCTGAGACAAGGGTGCTGTTCATTATGTTAAAGCCAATCATTCCAGATGCCAGGAATGCCGGATAGTCAAGATCCTTGCCTCCAAATGGGACCTGCGAGATGAGAGAGGTGTATGCAAATCCTGCAACAAAGATGTAGATTAATGGGAACATTACCTGCCATATTATGAACCCGGGATTCAGCGAGATTGTCAGGTTTCGGTTTACCAGTCTAACTATGGGATGCATTGTCCTCCACCATCTTTAGGAATATTTCTTCTAGGTTTGTTGGAACCGCCGAGAGGTTCTCAATCTCTATGTTGTTCTCGTTTAGTGTCTTGAGTATTTTTTGCAGCACAAGCTCGGATTCAGCTGAATGAATCGTAATGTTTGTTCCGCTGTTAAGTTCAATTTGGCAATCCTTGATTCCGGAAAGAAGGTCGGATAGTTTTTCTTCTCTTGTGGAGATGTGAATCTTTATTGTCTTTTCTTTTCCAAACTTTGCCTTGAGGGAATCTGGAGTGTCTACTGTTAGGATTCTTCCCTTGTCAATTATTGCAATCTCATCACACAGGTATTCGGCCTCGGTTAGGACATGTGTTGTATAGAATATCGTGAGTCCTGTCTTTACCTTGTTTTTTAGATAGTCAAGTAGTTTTCTTCTTGCGCTGGGATCAAGGCCAACCGTTGGCTCATCAAGGAAGAGAAGATCCATGTCATGCATGAACTCCCTTGCAACCTGGACTCTTCTTCTCTGCCCTATTGAGAGATCCTCGTTTTTCTTTTTGCGGATTTCTGCAAGATCAAAATCCGCTATGAGCTGCTCTGCCCTTTTTTTGCGCTCATCTTTTGGGACATTCCACATCATGCCATATTTCTCAAGTGACTTTTCAACTGAGAGAGTTGGTTCGTAGCTTGGCTGCTGCAATACCACGCCTATCTTGTGACGTATCTCCAAGGGATTCTTGATTGCATCAATTCCTAGAATATCAAGTGAGCCATGAGATGGCGGAATTAACGTGGTGAGGAGCTTTATGGTAGTTGACTTGCCTGCGCCGTTTGGGCCCAGGAATCCAAAGACCTGACCAGACTCTACTGACAGATCAATTCCGTCAACTGCCTTTGTTGTTCCGTAAGATTTTGTTAAATTTTTAATCGAAATGCAATTCACGAACCGACTTCAAGTATACTCACTAAAGTAGTTAATGATGTATTGATACGGTG
>JAGQHF010000055.1 GCA_020431985.1 Nitrosarchaeum sp.
ACTGTTGGACAACCAGTTCCACTCTACAAGAACTCAGTCTTCGTCAAAGGTTGGACTGAACTAATCGATTAGATAGGTTCAATCAATTTTAATTTCTTTTTATTATTTCAAATTTTAACTGCACCAGATTTACTTGGCGAGTTTTTTCGTCCCTTGCCATACATCATATAAAGTACAGCAATTATTGCCATTGCTCCAGGAATAAGTACAATCAATAGGATTAGCTGGTACTGTAATTCAACTCTTTTTGCTGGTTGGATCATATCTCCATGTAGGACATCTTCTGTGAAACTATCATAAACAATAGCAGTGAATACAACAGTTCGTTGCCAGGGTTCAGTCATTAATGTTCTTGCTGTACCTTCAATTCCTGACGCTCCCCAGCTTTCTATATTCTCAAACGTAATTTCAACAGGTCCAGGTTTATCAAATATTATATTTCTATAATCACCACCAACGCCAGTAAGTCCTTCATCTTGGTAAATTATTTCTCCATTCTGTGTAACCGTTAAATCATAACGCATTTTGTCAAGGTTAGAGTTTGTCAAAGGATCATAAGTTTGATAAATTAGAGTTGTTTTCTCATGTGTTTTTATGATGTTTGGTTCCCAGGTCATATCTAGCTCAATTAGCTTATCTGGAGTATAGGAAATTATAGGGAATTTTTCTATTTTATTTCCCTTTGCATCATGTGGAAATTCTGGGATAACTTTTCCTACGGCTACAACTCCCTCCATCCAAGGATGTATTGTACAATAATATGTATACAGTCCTGTTTCATCAAATGTAAAGGACCAAGATTCACCATTCATGAATCTGCCACTATCAAAAAGATCTGTACGTTTTCCAAATTCACTGCCACCCATCCAGCCAAATCTTCCTGAACTTGTACCACTAGTAACAGTATGGCCTTCTCTATCATCATTGATCCATTTTACAGTATCACCCTCTTGAACAGAAATTACCGGGGGCTCATACCAAAAATTTGCGGGTGTTTCAAATGTAGGATCATATGCTCCAAAAGGAATTGTTACCGTGTATTCTTCTGCAAAGACAGTTCCAGTGGTTCCAAAAAGCCCAATTATAAAAAAGAACAGAAGATACTTCACGACAATACTTTGAAAGATGTTTTCATATAAGAATAATATGATTTCCAATCCTGAAAATCTATAGAGTATATGATGTAATTGATAATTGAAAATATCTTTTTAAATCGCATGTGCAAGTAACAAAGCTATGAAAAGAATTGAGGCTATTGTTCAAAGTGAATTATCAAAGAAGGTTGTAAACACAATTACTAAGGCAGGAGTAGGTGGAGTAACTTTGATTCAATCATTAGGACAGGGATCTGGAGAAAGGCCAGAGATCGGTGGTCATAAGATCGAGTTTAATTCAACAGACGTTATTGTAACAGTCGTGCAAGATTCTATGGTACAGCAGGTAATCACAGCAATTATTGAAGCCGCACATACGGGCCAAAAAGGCGATGGAAAAATTTTTGTAACAAACGTTGAAGAATCATACGATATTTCTACAAAGGAAAAGTCTACGGAATTAATTTAGTTTAGTTGTCAAGTTTAGGCGTGATACAATGTATCCCTCATATCCGTGATCGGCAGAAACCAGATCAGAGTCACTTTTTTGAAAAGTGAAATCATCTATATTCTTGGCATTATTGTAGAAGTCCTGTCCAATTATAAGCCCATTTGGAGGAGCTGCGCGGTTAATTTTGGCACAACGATTCACTGTTGTTCCAAAGATATCATTGACAGAGGATGTCGATGTTTTTGCAATTCTGACAATGCCATAGGTTGCACTAATCCTATAGTTGAAGATAGGTAGTTTTTGTTGCTTTAGTTGATTCGCAATTTCATTGTGGGATTCAGAGATAGTCATGCAGCAATCAAGACAGTTTTTCAATGTATGTTCTTTTTCAGAATGACCAACTGGAAAATAAAACAGCAACGCATCTCCGATATTTTTGACCACTATTCCATCAAATTTTCTTACAATAATTGCAAGGGAGTTTAGAAAAATCTTGTAAAATTCACTGGTTTCTCTCTCCGTTAAATTTGAAGTGATCTTTGTTGAATTCATGATATCTACCATGCATACACAATAATTTTCGCTATAATCAGAAAATTGTAAAAGTATGTCTTCTTGTTTTTTTATGACATCTTCCTTTTCCTTAATTTCAATTAATGAATCCTGAAGTTTTTGCGCCATGGAATCAAATGCGTGTGACAGCTCACCAATTTCATCGCTGGTTCTGATATTTGTTCGTACGTCAAATTCCCCTTTTGCCACTTTGTTTGCAGCATTTTTTAATTTGATTAAGGGAGTTGAAAGAGTCTTTGATATTGCAAATGCAATGATTGCCATGCCTGTTGTAATCAAAAGTCCGGTTTGAAAAATGCGGTCCTGTAATATCATTACGGGTTCAACTATCTCAGCCTCATCTATCTCTGCCAATAGTACAAATCCTAGATCCTCAGCACAATACGATGAACCATATATCGTGATTCCACGATAATCAGGATAAAATCCCATGTACTCTTCTCCCTCTCTAAAACACTTCTGGACAGGGATGGTGTTTACTTTTTGTTTGAATATTACGTCATCGATAAATCTAGATTCGGATAGCATCAAAGAACCGTCATTTACTATGTATACCTCTCCTGTTTCTCCCAAACCACTTCGGTTAAGCAGGGTATTATCTATTGCAGCTGTTCGCATTCTAGAAACAATCACTCCAATTGGCTCATCTCCTTTTTTACTATCCTGATGGAAAACTGGAGATATAACAATCATCTTTTTTCCGGAGGGAGTTGGTTCAAAATCAACAAATGATCTAGTCAAGCCTTTCTTAAACAGTGGGTCATTGCTAAAATCGGTATTTGTTACCCTGCCGAGAGTAAAGAAAAGATTGCCGCTTGCACCCATTATCTTGACATCCTCAAATCCTATTGAATAGCCAACCAGTCCCTGAAATGCTTGGACTTGAGTGAGAAAGCTTCTACGTGTTTCATCTCTGGCTTTGTCAATTTGGTTATCTGGAATTTGGTTTAGTTCAGCAACTAGAATTCTGATCATAGGATCATTTGCTAGAATATTATTTTGTTCAATACGTGATTCAAAAAGTAATCTTAGAGTATCGCCTCGGACTCTAGATTCGCCAAATAGTTGCTCGCCTTGTCTTTGTTTGAGTATTTGATCCGCATAATTAAAGCTGAGATAGGCAGTAATTGAGAGGGCAATAACAGACACAATCATTACAAGAATTATCAACTTCTTATCGAGACTGAATGAAATTGCCATTGGATTATTCAGAATTTATGTGAATATCAATTCTTCGTGAGCTATACCACAGTGATTACACCAGAGCGCCATGGATGGAGGGTGCAGAGATATTGGTAAACACCTGGTTCTTCAAAATTATAGTCAAATTTTTGCCCAGGCTGTAGAACATCGCTATTAAACAAGGATATCACATTTCCTTTACCATCTTGGCTCTGAACAGTATGAGTTACAGAATCATGATTTACCCATGAGACTATTGTTCCTCTAAATACTGTTGGTTTTTCAGGAATGTAAGAAGAAGACTCTGCCTGAACTGCATTGTCTTTAGGTATTACAACAGTAAATGATAGCGGAGGAGATATGGAAGAAAATCTATCATCTCCAGTTACGATAAATCTCAAGGAATACATTTCTTGGTTTGAACCATTCAATTCCCCCACAGCTTCCCACATGGACCAATTATCAGCAACAAACTTTCGCTCTCCTCTAATTGTCATATCATAAAATGTGCCTTGCAATGTTTTGACAGGACCAGATCCCACAAACGAGCCATCAGCGTTGTAAGATATGAGCCAGTCTTCGGCAATCATTCTAGCAGCAATTAGATTATCTTGTGACTTTAGAACTACTGAGCCCTTGGAAACCTCTGATAAACTAGTAAACTCCAATCTCAGAGAGGATTTGTATAGTACAGGGTTATCCAAGTTTGAATCAAGTGAAATTCCTGTTCCTCGTAACTCATACATGTCAACTGCAAAAGAGGGGATAACTATCAATGATGCCAAACCAAATAAGGTAATTACATAAAACAAAAGTATTCTCATAATACCGATTTTTTTTACAGATTAATATGTAATTTGGTGATTCCTGAACATGAAAATATAATCAAAAATTTACTTTTTGGAAAAACCCAACTTTGAGGCCCATCCTGTTTTTTGTGGTTTTAATGGTTTTTTGGACAAGTTATCTAGCATTTCATAGGTAATTGTAAAACCATTGCCAATCATTGTAGAGTCTTTGTTATACTCATTTTTGTTTGGGACAAACTCATCAGCCAAGTCTTTGATCTTTTTTATTTTTATATCAAACAGACTAATCTCCTTCCCATTTTCAAGTCTTATAATCGCATCATTGCTAATACCTTGCAGCGAAAAATTTTCAAAAAATCGAATGGAGCCATTTTTTCTTAGTTCAATTACTGTATCGTATGTGACCTTTCCTCCATAAATTAAGATTTCACGACCGCGAATCTGGATATCATCCTCTAAGTTTAGAGCAATAATTGTATCGGCATCTAACAGTACTGTATTTACTACGTTTTCGGCAATAATCTTTCCTTGGGGAGCAACAATGTGAGTACGATGCTCTTTTGTATGATATACTCCTACTCTTCCATCAGGATCCTGTGCCTTGAATTTTCTGCCAAAGACGTTTCCCACAACAACATTTCCATTATCAACAATCAGTTTTGCACCGTTTTCGATTCTATACTTGTTATCAATTGGATTGATAAATTTGAAATCACCTTTTGTTACATGAATTAATGTTCTGAACTCTTCTGTCCATGATGGACTTGTAATGTTTCCTTGCATTATTATTGGTCCGTCATACTTTAAACTGCCAGCCATAAAGTTTCCCTTGATGGATAGTGCTCCGTTTGCTTTTCGTTCAAGTTCTATTTCACCAAGAGTTTTGGAACCGAACAGCCTGGTTGCAGTGGAATTTGCTCGGTTAAGCGCCGCAGCCCATTCCTCTGCAGTCTGCATTTCTTTTGATATCTGTTGACCAAGAATTAGGTTTTTTTGTCTAATACTCTCCTCAGATTCACCAGAATAGACCCTAGAGTTTTTTAGCTTTTCAAGATCTGTTTCAGGATATTTTTTGCCAATTTTCAAATCTTCGTATGCTTGTTTAATCTTGATGAATTGCTCATTTTCTCCACCTCTATCTGAGTGAAATTGAAGGGCAAGGCGTCTAAATGCGTCCCTTATTTCCTTCTCCGAAGATCCTTCAACAACTCCTAAAATGTCATAATTGCTTTCTACCATAAAACACTCTTCGTTCTGATAACATTTTATTTCCTATTTTTATACTTCTAATTTTTTTGGTGAGTGAGTAAGATATATCAATAAAGGTTGTATTTGCCATGCAAAATTAAGCAGAATTTCAGTGCAAGAATTCCAATTGATTTGAAATTGCGAAGAAAATAACATGCAAGACTTTCTAGTATGAAAAAATTAAATGGAAAAATTTGATTATTTTACCACTAGTACAGGAATTTTTGTTTTATGCATTACATAGTTGGAGGTACTGCCTAGAAATGCCTCTTTTGCACCGCCTACGCCTCTAGCACCAATCACAATCATGTCATATTTACCTTTTTGAGCGAATCTTACAATTTCCGAGCCAGTGTGGCCTCCGCCGGTTTTGTACTTGAAAGAAGCACCAGCTTTCTGAGCACGCTGCATGGCAGGTCCAATTGCTTTTACCGCCTTGGCTTGTGCTTCATCTTTCATTTTCTTGGTGTATTTGATGCCTGCTGTAAGTGGCAAATGAAAAACATAGAATCCTGTAATTTCTGCACCGCTCTCTCTTGCAATCTCAATAGCTCTATCTAATCCACGATTAGCATTTGCTGAACCATCGAGTGGGACAAGAACTTTTTTGAACTTTGCCATGTTTTCAGATAAAATAACTCAAATATAAAAAAGGTTATGATTTTCAACCTAGATATTTGCATTAAATTCACAAATAAAATTTAGATTCACCAATGAAAATTTGAGTGATTGTTTTTATACAAAAATTATTTTTTGTTTTTTGTGATAGTTTCTAGACATGCATCAAATCAAAGTTCCATTTTCAAAAGAGATATTGCTATCAAAATACTGAGAAAAACAAAAAATGAAATGGCATTTTGACGATTTCATATATGGTTCAATTGACGGAGCAGTTACAACATTTGCTATAGTAGCAGGGGTTGTTGGGGCTTCATTGCCTTCTAATATCATTCTGGTTTTGGGTTTTGCAAATCTGTTTGCAGATGGATTTTCAATGGCGGCGGCAAATTATCAGGCAACAAAAGCTAGAAATGAATTTGTTGAAATGAAAAGAAAACAAGAAGAATGGGAAATCGACAATTTAGAAGAACAGGAAAAAGACGAGATCAGGGAAATTTATAGAAAGAAGGGATTCAAGGAGGAACTCCTTGAGGAAATTGTACGCGTTATTACGTCAAGAAAAAAGGTATGGATAGATACAATGATGAAAGAAGAGCTTGGATTAATCAAAGATGAAAAAGAGCCAATGAACAGTTCCGTTAGTACATTTGTTGGATTTAATTTAATCGGACTGATTCCTTTGATTCCTTTCATAGTCTATATTATAATTGGATTTGAACCAAATTCAGAATCTTTTATTTATTCTTCTATATCGGTAGTTGCCGCATTCTTTCTGGTAGGAATGATCAAAGGTAAAATCGTGAGAAGATCAAAAATCAGAGCAGGGTTGTATACTGTAATTATTGGAGGAGTGGCGGCATTAGTTGCATACTTTGTAGGGTATGGATTACATTTCCTTGTGTTGTAGTTAGAATCAAACAGATTTGATGTATTTTTTGATTGATTGGGCGGAGTCAGCCAACATTTTTTGTTCTTCATTGTTTAATGTGATTTCCTGAATTTTTGTTATGCCGTTTTTATTAATTATTACGGGAACGCCCATACAGACGTCTGACTCTCCAAACTCTCCTTTCAACATAACCGATGCAGGTATTGAAAGTTCTTTATTTCTGAGGACTGAGCATATTACGTCAAAAGTGTTCTTTGCGATGCCAAATTGTGACCTGCTCTTGTATTTTCTCAGTGACTTCCAATAATTTCTTACTTCACTTGTGAGAGTTTTTTTTGTAGCGGATTTAATCATTGACGATAAACTTTTCCCATCAATTTTCACCCTAGAGAATACAGGAACCATAGTATCTCCATGTTCTCCTAAAACCATTGCGTCTGAAATTTGTGATTGATGAACTCCAAATTTTTTTGATAGCAAATATCTGAATCTGCTCGAGTCTAGGCTAGAGGCTACGCCAATAACCTTGTTGCGTAAAAACGGACATTCCTTTTGAAAAAAATAAGTTAAAACATCTAGAGGGTTTGACACAATCAAAACCACTGCGTTTGGACAGTATTGGTTGATTTTTCTTGCAATGTCTTTAATCATGAGAACTTGCTTGTCTATGTTTTCACTTCTGTTGTTTGTATATACACTTGTGCTTGCAGTTATTACAACCACATGAGAACCTGTAATTTTTGAGTAATCATCAGTTCCAATTACAGATATGTTTGAGTTTTGAGGAATTGCGTTTGAGATATCCATGGTCTCTCCTTCTGCTTTGTCTTTTGTTCTGTTGACAAGTACTATATCGTCGAGCGAATTTGACGCACAGAGAAAGGCAATAGAGGCGCCTACCCTGCCAACTCCAACAATTGAGATCAGCTAAAAATCATCTCAGTTATTTGACAACCAAAACTGGACAGCTAGATTTCTGAGTAACTCCGTTTGCAATGCTTCCTAGAAGAAGCTTATCCATACCAGTTCTTCCATGGGATCCCATTATGATTAGATCAACTTTACGAGACCTGGCAAACGTTACAATGTCTCTAACAGTTGAAGTGGTTTTCAAAATTTGCGATTTCACTACTAAGTCTGCTTTACTTGCCAAATTCTCAAGTTTGGCAATGTGAGTAAGAGTCACCTTCTTTTGTTTTTTAATTAATTCATTGTCTGCTCTTGAATCGTAAAACTTGTGATGCCATGCATCACCCTCCAAGCATGTTAAAATTGTGATCTTTGCATTGTATTTTTTTGCTACATCTAATGCTACTTTGAATGCGCGTACTGATTGATTTGACAGATCAAATGGCACCAAAATATTTGAGAACATCAACAACCAAACGGAATTGGCTAATTTAAATCTCAGTTAGATTGTCAATTTGCGAGTGCACTGCATGGCAGAGTATTCCAACTGATTATATGAAAAGTTGCAGATATCATAATATGCAAACCATGATTTCTGGAATAAAAATTGAAGAAGAATCAAGGAAAAATGCCATTCTTGAGGTAATGTCAGACAAATACTGTCGCGCAATTATAGAAAATACGATGGATAAACCAAAATCTGCTATGGAGGTAAGTGCAGAAACAAAGATTCCCATAAGCACAGTTTACAGGAGACTCCAAGCACTGCATGATAACAAGCTTTTGGGGATATCTGGATCTATAAGTGATGATGGAAAAAAATACTTTCTGTACAAAAGCAAAGTAAAAGAAATTGCAACATCATTTAACGGCAGTGATGTTGAAATAGAGATTGTACCTAATACATCAAGGTGTTAGGCTTGTTTCTTTTATTACAATCATGTCTGAGAATCAAAGTTTCGCTTTAAATCGAAAATAGAAGTGAAGGAAATATGGCAAAGTATTCATCTCCTGTGATTTCAATCAAGCCAGAATCGTCAATTTTTGAGGCATTATCGTTAATGCAGAAAAATTTTATCAAGCGTATTGTAATTGCAGTGAAAAACAAGCCGGTTGGAATAGTAACAGAAAGGGACATTAATCGATTTTTGGGTGAAGATAAAACTGCAAGGGCCATAGATGAAATCCCGGTAAAACATGTGATGCAAAAAAATGTGATTACAATCACGGATGGGTTTGAAGATCATTTTGATCAGTGCTCTGCAAGAATGGAGACATTCAAGATTGGTTCAGTGATACTTGTTGATGACAATGGGGATATGATTGGAATTGTGTCGCGGACTGATTTGGTTAAGGTGTATGCCAGTGTTTTTGGTGGCAAATATCTAGTAAGTGACTTTATGAGCAAAAAAATTGTTACATGTAGAGGGGCAGATTCATTGAGATTTGCATTAAATTTAATGAATAAAAACGAGGTATCTAGACTTGTAGTAACTGATCAAAATGGAGCCCCGCTGGGAATGATAACCACAAACACACTCCTTGTACATAGTGACTATTTTACTAAAGGAAGTACTCGTTCCCGAGACTATTTGATTCCAATAGAAAAAGGAGAGGCACTTGTAGTTAGCGATTTATTGGATGAAAAGCTAGTTACAATAAACAAAGACGACGATTTGGCAACAGCGGCAAGTATGATGATAAAAGAGAAGATAAGCGGGATACCTGTGACTGACTCTAAGAATAACTTGATTGGAATTGTGAGTAAGACTGACATAGTAAAGGCATTCTCAATTGTCGATCCCCATAAAAAACTAAAAGCTGACTATGCTGAACTTTACTGAATTGTAATAAATCGTGCTTAGAAACTTTGTTTAATGACAAAACATGTAGTCGGTGTATAATTTGAGCGAACTAGGTCGTCATATTGGATTATTTAATTTGACGATGTACGGAGTTGGTCTGATACTTGGTGCAGGCATCTATGTTTTGATAGGCGAAGCTGCAGGGTTGGCTGGGAATGCGCTTTGGTTATCGTTTATCCTAGGTGCAATTGTTGCATTGTTTGCAGGTTTAAGCTATTCTGAATTGGCTGCACTTTTTCCAAAGGCAGCTGCAGAGTATATTTTTGTAAAAGAAGGATTTCGAAATGGTTTCATCGGATTTGTAGTTGGATGGTTGACAATAATCACTTCAATCATAGTGGCGGCAACTGTAGCTCTTGGTTTTGCGGGATATATGGAAGAACTAACAGGATTCCCAATTTTGGTTTCTGCTTTAGTCATTATAGGCATATTATCAGCAATCAATTTTCTTGGAATAAGAGAATCGGCGCTACTTAACACAATTTTTGCATTTGTGACAATTGCGGGATTGGCTTTGGTCATAGGTATTGGGTTTTCTGCTCCAGTAGAAGTTGAGATAGACTATTTCGAGAACCCGATGGGCTTTAATGGGATCATTTTGGCCTTTGTCCTTGTTTTTTTTGCCTTTATTGGGTTTGAAGACATGGCAAATGTGTCTGAAGAAGTCAAAAAACCACAGAAAACTATACCGAGAGGCATAATGATTTCCGTTTTGATAACTGCCATAATCTACATCCTAGTTTCATTGGCTTCAATTAGGGTGGTTGGATGGGAGCAATTGTCAAATTCATCTGCTCCCCTTGCATTTGTTGCTCAGCAGAGGCTAGGTGAGCAAGGAGGCTTTGTCCTCTCAGTCATTGCTCTCTTTGCAACAGCAAGTACAATCCTAATCACTTTGGTTGCAGGTGCAAGAATATTTTATGGCATGGCAAAAGACGGTTCACTTCCTTCTAAGCTTGGTCTTATTCATAGTAAAACCAAGACTCCATGGATTGCAGTAATACTGATTTTTGCAACATCATGTGGATTTGTCTTTGTGGGAGATATTGTAATAGTTGCAAATATTGTGGTTTTTGCAGTTGTTGTCACGTTTGCTATGATAAATGCGTCTGTCATTCTTTTAAGATATACGAGGCCTGACTTGCAAAGGCCGTTCAAAGTTCCAGGTAATATTGGAAACTTTCCAATACTGCCACTATTTGGATTGGGTGCAACTATTTACATGGCGTTACAGTTTGAAATTGAAATTATTATGTCAGGCGCAGGGATAATGATGGCAGGCGCAGTTTTTTATTTTGTATACAACAAGAGCATGCATAAAGGTTAGTTTTTCCTTGCTTTGGTCAGGGCAGCAATTGCAATAGCAATGCCTATGATTCCAAGTACTGCAGCAACATAACCCATGTCGGATTCTTGATTTTTGTTTTCTAGCTTTGCTATGGAATCTTTGAGGCTATTTACATCTCCCAATAAAGCTGTATGTCCGTCTATCAATTGGGTCAGAGTAAGATCAGATGGTTCTGGAAATTCAATGTAGGATCGTTCTTCTACTTTTGGAGGATGCATGGACAGGCTGACATTTGTTTCGCCAATATTTCCAAGTATGTTTGCTTGGTAATATCCCGATACGGTAGGATTTACAAAGACATAGTACTTGCCAGGAATATTGTGATCAGCTGTCAATGGCAACATGATTTTTTGGTCTTGGAAAACCAGCTGAACCTTTAATGATCTCTGCAGTCCGCCAACCCCGTCTTTAAATGACTGATCTTCCAAGGCTAATTCAGGATTCAGATTGCTAACAAACAGCTCAATTCCGTTGGTTTCACCTGATACAACAGGCTCATTCATCCAGCCAATTTCTAATCTATATTCACCAACAGAGTCAACCGTATGGCCAAATGCAGGTACAGTTAGGCTTGGAATTAACAATAAGAGCAATAGATTTTTTTTAAAAACCAACATTGAAAATTTGAAATGTTACATTAAAAGTGTTATACTATTTTTTCAATGACGAAAATAATTTTTGATTATTTTGATAATTGTACCAATTATGCATCAGCATACATTGATACTTCCCAAGCGGTAGGGGTTTGGGCAAATGCGGTGTATTCTTTGTATTTGAGTTCAGAATACTTGTCTAGGAAATCCCTTGTAAAAACATCTTCGAGAAAACTGCAGTCACTTCTCAGGGCATCCAGTGCATCCTTTAGTGATACGGGAAGAGTTCCTATATTGTATTCTCGTTTCTGCTGGGGTGTTAGTTTGTAGACATTTGCTTCTATAGGATCACCAGGATCAATTTTGTTTTTGATACCATCCAATCCAGCAAGCAATGACGCAGCCTCAAGAAGGTAGATGTTTGCTGTCGGATCAGGCACGCGATATTCTATTCGCTTGCTTTTTTCTTGGTTTCTATAATACATGGGTACACGTATAGCAGCAGAACGGTTTCCCATTCCCCAACAAACATTGACAGGTGCCTCAAATCCGGGAACCAGTCTCTTATAGGAATTTGTCGTTGGGTTTGTAATTGCACATAATGCAGATGCGTGCTCCAAAATTCCTCCTATGTAATAGCGTCCAATTTGACTCATTTGGGCAACCTCGTCATCGGGGTCAAACATTACGTTGATTTCATCTTTCCATAAGCTCTGATGTGTATGCATGGCAGATGCATTGTCACCAAAGATGGGTTTTGGCATAAAGGTGGCAACTTTATTTTTTCGTTTGGCTTTTACTTTTATAATATTTTTAACCGCAACAACGCTATCAGCCATGGTAATCATTTCATCATACACCAAGTTAATCTCAGATTGGCCGGAGGTGGCAACTTCATGATGTTCTGCTTCTACTTTTATTCCAAAGTTATTGTATAGATCATCACATACATCTTTTCGAAAGGTTTCAAGAGTATCTTTTGGTTGGGATGGATAATATCCTTCTTTGATGTCAATTGCTGTACTTACGTTGCCTTTTGCCCAAGGAGATTCCTTGGATTCGATGGAATAACCTGAACCGCCGTATGAGTGAGTCGCAGCATAGGGTGATGGATAAACATTGATTGTGTCAAAAACAAAAAATTCAATTTCCGGGCCCCAGTTGCTATGTGTTAAACCAAAGCTCTGCAGTTTCTCAGCGGCTTTTTGTGCAATTCCTCTAGAGTCTCGATTATATCGTACTTCATTTGCAGTGTTTCCTTCATACAGATCGCAAAACAAAATTGCATTTTTTCTGTTACCTTG
>JAGQHF010000248.1 GCA_020431985.1 Nitrosarchaeum sp.
ATGTCTGCACTTTTCCTGAGGGCAAATGTACATGAGTTGTTTGAAGAAGCTTGCTTGGATCATCTCCGATTAAAAGACCATCGCTGGTTGTTTGAACAAACACTCTGAAAGGATGATTTATTGCTGCAGTTTCAGGTGCAAATACAAGGGTATTGATGCTTCTCTCAACAGGTACATCAATAGTTTCAGTGGTGGAAGTAAATGTCACATCCACTCTTTGAGACAGTCCATTTTGTCCTGTGCTAATTGCCTCAACAGTATATGTTCCAAACGGAAAAGCAGTGGATGGCTCTGGCCAAATAAGTAATACATGGTTAAATGAGCCATCAGCGCCAGTGGTTATTTGATCAAATGCAGATATTGTTTCATCGGGGGCAAACAATCTTAGAATGATGTTTTCATTTGGCAAGCCCTTGCCGTGAACAAACAAAGGTTGGTCCTTGGCATAGACCTTACTGTTTGTAAACAGATCAAGGGTTTCAGAAAAAGAATATTGAATATTCATCATTAGAATCATCAAAGAAAGTATCAAGATAATTTGCAATTTCAATTTACATTACAACTAATCTTCTCCTAGATATTACTTCTGGAAAAATGTGTATAACTTTCGTTAAGAGGAAATTGCAAAAAAAAGAAAAAAGGATAGTGTGAATTTTCTAGTCTTAATTGACAGTTATTGTTGTACTTACTGGTGGTGATAATGCCGTTGGATTATCAACAGATTCCCAAACGAATGCAGTAGCAGTGTATGTTCCTGCTTCAGTTGGAATCCATGATAATGCTGGGCTGAATGATTGACCAGGTGATAGTGAACCAGTAATCCATGCTAGTGAGACTGTAACACCGTTTGCATCCTGAATCTGTACCAAGTATGCAAATGCTTGCTCTCTATCCTGTCCATTTGCCAAGTCGGCTGTGATTTGTACCTGTTGGTCTACTTTAACAGTGTCTAGACTGTTACCGAAGGCATCAACAGTTCTCAAGTTAGCAGCTGGTGCTCTCTCGAGAGGTGGTACAACAGTACCGATTAGTGAAGTGGCAGTGATATCAAGTTCATCTGCAGTTGTGTATGGATCAGGTAGTGTATTGTCCTCATATTCTGC
>JAGQHF010000249.1 GCA_020431985.1 Nitrosarchaeum sp.
ATTACTGATCCAAAATTAAGCAGTGAATCGCCCACATTATTTGAAAATAAGAGGTTTGTGAGGACCTTTGAAGTTATTACCAATAGTCAAGGCATTCCTAACAAGGGTGAACCAGATCCTACGCCGATGATTGCTCTCATGTGGCCAATATTTTATGGCTTAAT
This sequence comes from Nitrosarchaeum sp., assembly GCA_020431985.1. Lineage (GTDB taxonomy): Archaea > Thermoproteota > Nitrososphaeria > Nitrososphaerales > Nitrosopumilaceae > HKST03. The sequence continues at coordinate 165 of JAGQHF010000249.1, forward strand.
GTTTGCAGATTTGGGTCATGGACTTTTGCTAATGGGCATGGGCTTGTTGTTCAAGGTTAAGGGACAAGGAGAACTTTCAAGATGGGGAATGTTGATTGCGATATCAGGTGCAGCTGCAGCTATTGCGGGAGTAGCAGCTGGTGAAGCATTTGGATATCATCTGGAACACATGGGACCATTTGAAGGATTATTGGAAGAAGGAGGTGCATTGCACTCAGTTAGCTGGATTGTAGGAATTTTGAGTGTCGCTGAGCTCACATTTGAGCAGGTAATTAACATTCTCAAGGTTTCATTGTTCCTCGGAATAGTGCATTTAGTTTGGGCTATGGTTTTAAGAATCAGGAGATTAGCACAACAAGGCCATAAGATGGTAATGTTCATGGAAGCAATTCCAAATATTACATTGTATGGAGGAATTGTAGTCATCATGATGTGTGCGATTGGTTCACAATATGATGTAATGAACATGTATTCACGAGCACATACAGAGGCTGTACCATGGGTAACAATTTTCCTAGGAGATTGGGCCCAAGTATGGATTGTCACTAGAATTGCAGTTGTTATTGTTATAGCATCAATGGTAATGATGATGATAGGTGGAGTACTTCATGCTAAAAAACATCCTGAGGACGGAGGAGATCCGGCAAGTGTTATCATGGAGGTCTTGCTTGGAAAGACAGTAGAGAGCTTAGCGCACACAATTAGCTACGCTCGGCTTGGAATTATGTTACTTGTACATGCGGCGTTATTATTAACAGTAAATAATGCATTCACATCTCTTGGTGGGGCTGAGTCCGGCGGTGCCATGGCCATGATAATAGGCGGAAATCTCGGTATCATGATGATTGAAGGTTTAATCGTCTATATTCAGTCACTTAGGTTGCACCTGTACGAGTTCTTCACAAAGTGGTATGATGGTGGCTCACAACCGTTCAGACAGATTAGACCTGAGCTTATCTACAATCAGTTCATTTGGAAAAAATAATTCTCAGAACAATATCAATTGTGTCTAGCTGATCAAAAGAGCAAAAATTTCAACAGCAAACAAACTCATTACATAAGACACAGGGTTATCGAATGAAGGGTTAATTTTCTATTGGAAGTTCTATCTTGTTTCCCCATTCTCCCCAAGAACCCAAGTACACTCGAACTTTTTTAAAACCGAGTTTTTTTAAAACCAAAAAAGTGTTGGCTGCTCTATATGCACCTTGACAATAAGTTATGATTTCAGAATCTTTTGAAAAATTGTATAACTTTGATAATTCATCAGTGTCTTTGAAAGTTCCGTCTCCATCGATGTTTTTATTCCAGTCAATGTTGATAGAATTAGGTATATGACCACCTCTAGCCGCACGAATCACATTTCCCAAATATTCTTCTGTTGATCGGGCATCAAGGATTTTTACTTTATCTTTATTATCAAGAATATATTCAAATCCTGAAATAATATCAGAGTTGATTTTACCCGAAAAGTTTGATGGTTTGAAACTGTTGGATTTTGTTTCAGTTGGCAGACCTTCTTTTTTCCATTTACTGATTCCACCGTTCAGCATGGATACTGTTTCGTGTGAAAAATACAATAGCATCCAGACTCCTCTTGCGGCAAGCATACCAGATACCTCGTCATAAAACACTACCTTTTTTTCTGAAGTTACACCAAGAAAAGACAATAGCGTTTGTGTCTGGTGATTAAAGGCAATGATTCCATCTTTTGATGTATCAATCCAATGAAATGCAAAAAGATCTAGGTTTACAGCACCGGGAATGTGTTCCTTAGAATATTCTTTGAATGATCTTACATCAATAACAAGAGTATTAGAATCATTGAGAGTTGAGTTAAGATCAGATGTGGAAATTATCACGATATAAGAAAAAATCACGTACGTAAATCTATTTGGATCTAAATAATAAAAAGAAAAGAAAAGAATTCTATTCGTTTACGTATGCTCTTTCGCCGTGTTGTGCCAAATCGAGTCCAACTTCTTCTTCTTTTGGAGTGACTCTGATTCCG
>JAGQHF010000056.1 GCA_020431985.1 Nitrosarchaeum sp.
GCATGATGGAATCCAATAAATATGATATTCCTAACTGGATTCGAGACAATGCAAAGTGGTGGGCTGAAGGATTGATAACTGATCAGGACTACATCAACGGACTACAATATCTTATTTCGCAAGGTATTCTCAAAGTCTAACTTTTTTTCTTTTATTTTTATAGGGATGCTAGCTGCTACAGTCATTAAACTCTCTCACAAATTTTTCAAAATTTCCTTTAGCCAATTTGGATGAGGATTCCATGCAATCATATTTGCCTGATACGATGATCTCACTGTATTCCAAAAATATCTTTTTTTTGTCTGGAGGATGTTTTCCGTATAAGATCTTTTCACCAATATCAGGATATAATACAAAAACAATAACGGAAAGCGTCAAAACCATTCCTACCATACCTGCAACTGTCTTTCTAGATCTGTTCACATCTTTTCACTAAACACTGTGTAAAAAACTCTTATGCTTTCAATATCTTTTTTTTATTTCACACTCATGTTCTATTTTTTTACAAATATCTCTTTTCTAGGATTTTTTCTCTATATAGAGATACGAGAACTATTCACCGATATGTTACAATCGTAGAGAATAAAGATATGCCTTATAGCAATTAGAAAATCCCCATACCTTAATGAATACAAAAAACATTCTCATGACGACAACAATCGGTATGGTTGCAATCGCTGCAATCACAATACTTGGAATCAACAACGCATTTGCTGAAGAGACAGATGATGGTTATAAGATGGCTGATGACATAAAAGCCATCTTTACATTCAAGTTTAAGGATGGTATAGAGATCCATGAATTTCCAGTATTCAACATGGACACTGATTATATTGCAAATTCCGGCTCACCAAGCTTTTCAGTTGAAGGTGTGGTGGGAAATGCTCCTCATCTACACAAAGCGTTGGATGAAGCATTCAAATATAAACAAAATCCTAGCTATGAGTGGAATTATCAGCTGTTTGAAGTAACAATTGATCTCCAAAAAAATGATAACACTATCAAAACTTTGGAATATCATGACTGTTATGTTGATGACTATCATATATCAACACAAAACGATGATTATGAATCCTATCTGTCATCATCAAGCGGATTTGCCATCATTGACAATATGGAATTCTTGTGTGGTGGCCTCAACATCTTGTCTGAACGCGCATCTCCTACTAGAATTATCAGTTCCATTCCTTCAGAATATGGACAAAATGAATACAAATTTGCCGAGGAGATACGTACCTTCGTAACTTTTGAATTTGACCAAGGTCTGGAAAAAATTGAGTTCCCTTATTTTGAAATCACATCTGGATTTGAGGAAGAAGATGATAATGTCGTTCCCGGTTTCTCAGTAGAAAGCACGATAATTAAACATCCTCTTTTGGACAAAGCAATTGACAACGCAAGAAGAGTATCTGGACTTGCTAACGGATTCAACATTGACTTTGAGGCAACTGTCCAATTCACTAAAGATTCTGACGTTCTTCGAACTATAAAATACAAGGATTGCCGAATTTCAGACTATGAAATAGTGACTGAAACAGACAAAGAAGAAGGTTTCACTGGAAAAAGCGGATTTGCACTAGTTGAAAATATAGGAACTGAATGCATTGGTGTGGATACAGATAATCCATCAATGGATCGTCTTATTGGCGATACTCCGATATGGAAAGTTACAAATTTGCAGAACTCGTTACCAGATCATGAATATCCATTAGGTACTGGTCCGATGGCAATTGTAACTTTTACATATGATGATGGCACCGAAGAGATCACTTTCCCAATATTCGAGCAAGGAGATGTTCTTGTTAAATCAAATCCTAGATTTGAGTTAGGTGGAATTGTTGGCGATTTTCCAATGCTTTACAAACGTGTGGACGACAATCTATCTTTGACTAGTACAACTGGAGCAAATAACTTCATTGAATTATTCAATGTAGATGTTACGTTAGTGCATAATGGCGAATCCATTCGTGGCTTTAATTATGTTGATTGTAGAGTGACAGATTATACAGTAAAAACTCAACGAGATAAAGAAGAGAGCTACTTCAAAGGATTTGCATTGTCTAACACCTTTGAATTTGAATGCCAAGGATATCACCCAAACAATCCAGTATATGATAGAATGTTCAACATATATGAGAAAGCAAAGACAATAAACACCAATGATCTACGCAGAACTGATCAATGGGGACCTGGATTCTACGTAGAGTAGAACCACTCTTTATTTTTCTAATATTATTTTTCTAATATTATACTCTGGATATTTTCATCAATTGCGACTTCTGCAATATCACTAGAATATTCTGCAATTCGTCTAAAGTCTTCTAGCATGAATCGTATTACCGTTTCATTTCTTTCACTTTTTCTAACGTCACTCATTATCTCTTTTTCTTCTTCTATTATTTCTCTGACTTTTTCTGCCACTTTTTCTCCTTTCTCGAAATTATGTTCTTGTACTGAAGAAATAGATTTTTCAAAAACTTCAAGTGATTTTTCGGATATTTTTTTTATTTTGAGAAGAGTTTTTTCATCTATTTTTTGATCTATGAACTTAACCCTTTTTGCAATTAGACTTGCATGATCCGCTATTCTCTCAATTCTGCTTATCACGGTTCTGTACCCTAGACAATCTGATGGCCTTCTTAAGCCCATGTCTTGCAAAATATTCTCATTCTCTACAGCTAATACTAGGTTACGTCTCATGTATAGTCCAAATCTGTCAACTTCATCATCCATGTTGACTACCTCTTCTGCATGAGATATGTCAACGCCTTCGATTGACTCTGTTGCTTCTCTTACCATATTGCTTGCCATCAAAAACATTCTTTTTAGTGCAGTATCAAATGATAGCTCTGGCAATCTTGTAAGGATTTGAATTAATATTGATTCAGAACTAGACTCTACGATCTCTGTGCCTATCATGGTTGAACGTACCAACTCTCGTACGCTCTTAGAATGGATCACAGGAATCCTAATTCCTTTTGTTTTTATCTGGATTGTTTTGTAACCCGCAAGATATGCCGCGATGATCTTTCTTTTTATAGAATCTCCAGAGTCTTGTTGGCCAGTCTTGATAACCGCTATATTCTTTCCTTTTTGTTCATCTCTTCCTCGTGGATACAATGTTAATGACTGATTCGAGTTTTTCACTATCGTCACATTTTCTCCTACTTTGATCTTTAACTCATCAATCCAATTTTTTGGAAGTGAAATAATATATGTCGAACCTCCGCTTAATTGCATCTTTCTTGTTTGTTTGTTGTTTTCAATGGTTTGCAATTGATCTACTTTTCTAAAAATTACTATTTACAATATCGTTGACGAACTATATAGAACTATGTTCTGTTTATAAAATATAGTGATCCCCTAGATATGCCAATTTTAACGGCGACACTATGTGAAAAAGATTACATTGATTTCTCCAAAAAGAAACGGGAGACCAATCTCTGATAAAATTTTTAAAATTGGCGCAACTGTGGCAGGTGTTTATGTTCTTGTAATGGTTGCATTGCTGGCATTTCAATTAATCTCAGAGTCCTATCCTGTGTGGGAAGAAAACGGTTTATCATTCATTGTAAAAACAGAATGGAATGCTGTAGATGGACGTGAAGATTTTGGTGCATTACCGTACATCTTTGGAACTCTAATAACATCAGGCATGGCAATGGTGATAGGTGTTCCATTAAGCATTGGAATTGCAATGTTTATCTCTGA
>JAGQHF010000250.1 GCA_020431985.1 Nitrosarchaeum sp.
AATGTGGGGCCGACCGGAATCGAACCGGCGACCTACGGGTCACTACAGCTCCAAACTTACATCATCCATTAGTCAGTTCAGCTTAGTTTAACCTCTGGAGCCCTTAGCGGTGATCTATTCGTAGACACTGTCGCCCTACCAGGCTAGGCTACGACCCCACGAACAACAAAGAAACAAACTCGCATTTTAAGCTATAACCAAGATTTATTTGCGATTTACATGAAACTGTTTTGTAACGAATCATGGTAAAACCAATTGTTCTGATAGCAGGGGCGATTCCAGTAATAATAGCGGTGTTGATTGCATTACCACTCATCACAAAACCTGAAATCCCGTTCTCTGCATCTACTCCTGCAGACAGACTTGAGATTGAATACACAAAGCACCAACTAAAAAAGATCTCATACGGTGTAACCGAAAGGATTGGAGCACAAAAGACAGAAATTCTTGTAGTCAAAAATGACGGTGAAATTCGGTACTCGTTGACTGAGGGAGGCTATCCAAATCCCGATATTAAATCAAAACTTGATAGTGAACAACTCAAAAAAATAAAGGCGCTCATTAAGGAGACTGGGTTTATCACAATCCCTGCAGAATCATTTCCAATAATGGATAATGTAACCGAGTATCAAAAGTCAAGTGTGAAAGTTACTCTGAACGGGCGCGTAAATCAAATTTTTTGGCCAGAACAGAGTGCCACCTCAAAATTCATTCCACCGATTATAACGATGGTGGAATCTCAACTTGATGAAATAGTTGAACAGGTTCGTGAATAGGTACAAATAGCCTTTTTGCAAACTTTTACCATGCTTCCACTGTCTGGTGCTAGAGGTGATGCAAAGGGCATTGTTCGGGAAAAATCAGGTTCCGGTGATGTCCTACGTGGAACTTCAACTCTCAAACGCGGTTTTGCACACATGCTAAAAAATGGTGTCGTAATGGATGTAACTAACGTAGAACAAGCTCAGATTGCAGAAGAAGCAGGTGCAGTATCTGTCATGGTATTGGACAAACTACCGTCTGATGTGAGAAAGGCAGGAGGTGTTGCAAGGACTGCAAGCATTAAGATTATCGAAGAAATTATGAATTCAGTCACAATTCCCGTAATGGCAAAGTGCAGAATTGGCCATGTTTATGAAGCAAGAGTGCTTGAGGAAACAAATGTTGACATGATTGATGAATCAGAGGTTTTAACCCCTGCAGATGAACATCATCATATCTGGAAATGGGATTTTACTACTCCTTTTGTTAATGGTGCACGATCTCTTGCAGAAGCGCTGAGAAGAATTGAGGAAGGAGCTGCAATGATTCGAACCAAAGGCGAGCCGGGTACCGGAAACGTTGCAGAAGCTATAACTCATATCAAGAAGGTAAATGATGAACTACGTGCAATAAAGTCAGTATATGACTCTGATGATAATCAGGACCTAATCCGAATTGCACGAGAATTCAAGGTGTCCTATGATCTGGTGGAAAAAACTGCCAAACTCGGCAGACTGCCTGTTGTTAATTTTGCGGCAGGGGGAATTGCAACTCCTGCTGATGCTGCTTATCTGATGTCTCTTGGCTGTGATGGGATATTTGTTGGCTCTGGAATATTCAATTCTGATGATGCAAAAGAAAGAGCTCGTTCCATTGTAATGGCTACAACCTTCTGGAATGAACCTGAGAAAGTAAAAGAAGCACAAAGAATGATTGATGAAAGACAATCAATGTTGGGCTTGGACGTTAAAACATTGGAACTGCGAATGCAAGAACGTGGGGGTTCGGCATGAGCATTACTATAGGCGTTTTGGCAATACAGGGAGATGTGCAAGAAAACATCTTTGCAACACAAAAGGCACTAGATGAGCTTGGAATGTCAGGTAATGTTATCCCGGTAAAAACCCCTGATGAAATTTACAAATTGAACGGACTGATAATTCCAGGTGGTGAGAGCACTACGATAGGCCAGTTGTCTCTTGTCAACCGTTCACGAACTGCCATCAAGGAAAAGATTGAACAAGGAATGCCCGTATTTGGTATATGTGCAGGCATGATCATGCTTTCTACTACCGCCAACGATCGTATTGTGGGAAATACAAATCAGCCTCTTTTGGAATTTCTTGACATCCAGTTGGAAAGAAACTCATTTGGGAGACAACGCAACTCGTTTGAAGCAAGCATCTCTATGGATTCCATCAACATTCCCAAATTCAACGGTGTCTTCATCCGAGCCCCTTCCGTGTCGTCCATAGGTCCTGACATTGAAGTCCTCTCAAAATATGAAGAGAAGATTGTTGCCGTAAAAAAGGGCAATATAATTGGGACCTCGTTTCATCCCGAACTCACGCAAGACGCTGCTTTGCACAAGTATTTTGTAAATCTTGTGAGCCAGGCAGGTTAGCCTCTTTAGATTTTGTTTGTTCTGTGATGCAACAATAACACAAAAATAATTCTAATTTGGTATTGAACAAACATGAACCTGTACAGAATTGAAATCTATCTACCTGAAAATGAGGTCATGGCAATAAGTGAAGGGCTAAAACAGATTGATGTTGGTGGTCTGACGGTAATTAAAAAGAGGGGACGCGGAAAGCACCCTCCTCCTGAAATTCACGCATCAAAAGGCTCTGCAATTTTTAGGCCACAGTTTACCACGAAATATGTGGTTGAACTAATCACAAGCGAGGATAAAAAAAGCAAGGCAATCGAAATAATCCGCCAGAATTCCACAAAGGGCAAAATCTTTATTTCTCCAATAATTGAAACCGTCGATATTGATACTGGTGAAATAAATTCTGATTTCGAGTAGCCCCTTAGATCCGACGAATTTCTTCTTATATGATAAAAAAGGTACATTCTGTAATGGCACAAACAACAGATACTACAATCGAGAAAAACGTGCAGATAGGAATTGCGGATCAAAATCGTGAGGGCCTAGTAGACATGCTTACATCTTTGCTTTCCGATGAGTATGTATTGTACACCAAAACCAGAAACTATCATTGGAATGTGACTGGACCTCACTTCAATGATTACCACAAGTTCTTTGAGGGTCAATACGGTGAGATAGAGGTGTTCATTGACGATGTTGCAGAAAGAATTAGGCAACTGGGCGGCAAGGCAATAGGAACCTTAGATGAGCTAAAATCCCATGCAAGACTGAGGGAATCTCCCGGTCAGTATCCCTCAGACAAAGAGATGGTAAACAGCTTGATTGCTGACCATGAGCAAATCATTCAATCCCTACGAGGTGATGTCGACAAATCTGCTGAGGTTTTTCATGATGCAGGGACTAGTGATTTTCTTACGGGTTTAATGGAAAACCATGAGAAGATGGCTTGGATGCTAAGAGCAACTGCCAACTAATCTTTTTTTGATGGCAAAAGCACAAAACGTTTCACAGAATCCTCAACTCGGAACCATTCAATACAACCATCAAAAATGCAAAAAGAAAGCCAGCTGCAGTTGCTATGGAAATGTGTGGACCTCCTAGTTTGAAAACTTCAGGGATCATTGTTTCTACAAGCATGGCTAAAATTGCTCCTGCAGCCAACGATAATGCTATTGCTAATACTGAAGCATTAACATGCTCAAGAAAGAAGAAGCCTAATGTGGCAGAAATTATGTTAAAAATCATAATCATACACCAAAACCCAAGAATGAATCTTCCTTTCTTCTTGTAATATTGCATAGAGTTTGATCCTGCGACTGATTCTGAAAAATTGGATACTGCTATAGCGGACACTAGTGCAACCCCAATCGTACCTGAAACTATCAATGAAATTCCAATCGCTAGTCCCTCTGGAATATTATCCATCAAAGAACCTAGCGCCATGGCTGTTCCAGATCCTTCTGATGGTTCTTCATTTGACTCTAGTTTGGATATGGGAATTCTGTTTGTAATAAATCTGTGATTGATATACGTAAAGCTCAAGGCACCAACAAAAAACCCTGCAGATATTTCTATTATGCCACTCAGACGATATGCTTCTCCCATTAACGAAAATGTCACAACAGAAATCAAAGAGCCGCTGCCAAAAGCCATTATCACAACTATGATTTTTCTTGAAAGACTGAGATATCTGGTGATTAATGCCCCTGTCAAAAGTGGAACTGCACTAACAAACGCCCAAAGTGCTGCATCAAATGGTGTCATTGTTATTTTAGAACTTGGTTGAATTAATGATTTTGTGACTAAAACAATCCTATAACTTGTAACACCAAATTGAGAAGGATCTGAAACAAGATATGTTATAAGACTAAATCCATTTCTCAATTGAAATTTGAGAATTGTGTTTTTTATAATTCCTGTTTTGTAGATGCGTTGATTATTTCTGAATTTAATTTTTTTAACTATCTGTGCTTTTCTTATGTTCTTCTTTCTGGCAATTTTTTGTTTTTTTGTAGGTTTGTCTTTTTCAGGAGCATTTTTCTTGGTTTTGCCTTGAACATGTTACCTCTGACTTTTTTAATGTCTCCTCTAAGATTTTGCAAAACCTTCTTGACTTTTGAAACATCTGATTTGAGATGGCCTTTTTCCACAATGCATCGTCTTTACTAATTAACCAAGCATGTGTTGCCCAACTTCCGCTAGAGTGTTTTCCTGCAATCCTTTGTGTATGACCTGTTCTACCCACATCATGTGTGCGAAAAATGGTAACTTCAGATTTTGGCCGAATGACAATCCTATAATAATTTCCGCTTTTACCTGTGCCTGGTTGTTTCCTTGAATTGCCTTCAGGCTGACGCAAGGACCTTTCTCGAGTAGTCATATTCTGCCACGTTTTCTGAGCCTTTTTGATATTTTGTCGTGCCGACTTAATCTGTTTTTGTGTTGTCATTGAATTAAATTCCATGCTATTCTATATTATCTTGAATTATCAAATTATCTGAAATTATTCAAATCAGCTTATGTCAGAATAATTGTTTTCTTTATTTGCCATGATATAATATGAAACAATTGCGGAAATTTGTTCATACATTACAGTCACAGTTTTTCTCCTTGATGATTTGAAT
>JAGQHF010000251.1 GCA_020431985.1 Nitrosarchaeum sp.
TGTTCTGAAAAGCTTTTAATCTCTAAAAGAAGATTTTTGGGTATGAATATTGTTGAAAAGATATTAGCACGTGCTTCTGGTCAACAACAAGTTTCTCCAGATGATGTTGTTTTTGCTAATGTAGACAAAGTAATGGTTCATGATGTTTCTGGACCTGGGGTTCTCAAGGTGTTTGAGAAATTAAAGAAACAGGGATTTAATGTAGACAAAATATGGGATTCCTCAAAAGTCTGGGTAGCAGAAGATCATTTTGTACCGTCAGCTGAAAAAATTTCTGCAGAAAATATTGTAAAATTATCAAATTTCACAAAAAACTATGGAATTCAAAAACACTTCAAATATGGAATGGGTCAATATGGGATATGTCATACGTTATCTCATGAAGAGGCTCTGATAATGCCAGGTGATGTATATGTTGGTGGCGACTCCCATACAAATACCACCGGAGCTTTAGGCGCATTTGCTTGTGGATTAGGACACACTGATATTGCTTATGTTTTACTTAACGGAAAAATCTGGTTTAAGGTACCTGAAACAGATTATTTTAAACTAAATGGAAAACTCCCAGATCACGTTATGGCTAAAGATTTTATCTTGAAAGTCATCGGCGATATTGGAACTGATGGTGGGAATTACCGGACAATGCAATTTGGAGGATCTGGTATTGAAGAAATGTCTGTGGAAAGTAGATTAACGTTATGTAATATGACGACAGAAGCTGGCGCAAAAAACGGAATTGTTGAGCCTGACCAGAAAGTTATCGATTACCTAAAAAGTCGAGGAGCAAAAGACATGCCTATGATTAAAGGGGATGATGATTCTCAATATGCCCAATTGTATGAGTACGAATCCTCTGAAATGGAGCCACTTGTAGCAAAACCCTTCTCTCCTGAAAATATTGCAATTGTTAGAGAAGCTCCTTCTGTTGAACTTGACAAGTCATACATTGGTTCTTGTACAGGTGCTAAATATGAAGATCTAGAAGCAGCAGCTAGAATTTTAAAAGGAAGACAAGTCAAAATCAGAACTGAAATTTTGCCTGCAGCAATTTCTATCTATAAACGTGCGATGGAAAATGGTTTACTGAAGATTTTCTTAGATGCTGGAGTAACTGTAGGGCCACCCACTTGTGGAGCTTGCTGTGGTGCTCATATGGGGGTGTTAGCAAAGGATGAAATCTGTATTAGTACTACAAACAGAAATTTTCCAGGCAGAATGGGACATGTTGACTCTCAAACCTATTTGGCATCTCCGTTGGTTGCCGCAGCTTCAGCAATAACTGGTAAAATAACAGATCCGAGGGACTTGAATTGAAGGGTAATGTAATAAAATATGCAAAAGATAACATCGATACCGATGTAATAATCCCTGGACAGTATCTCAAAGTTCATGATTATACAGAACTGGCAACACATGCAATGGAGGGACTGGACACTAACTTTCATTCAAAGGTAAAAGATGGGGATTTCATATTAGCTGGTAAGAACTTTGGCTGCGGCTCCTCTCGTGAACATGCTCCTATTGCATTATCTCATTCTGGAATTAAAGCCATAATGGCTCTCTCTTTTGCTAGAATTTTTTACAGAAATTCTGTCGATGGGGCATTTTTACTTCCTATTGAAATAGAAGAGGACGCATACAACGAAATAGCAGACGGTGATGAAGTTGAAATTAATATTAAAAAAAACCAAATCATCAATATCTCAAAAAATCATACTTACAAGATGAAACCTTTCTCAGAAATAATTGAAAAAATCATTGAAGCTGGTGGGATATTTAACTACAAACATGATCAGGACTAAAAATGGGCAAAACACTCTTCGAAAAAATTTGGAATGCTCATCTTGTCGTCGAGAGAAATTCTGGTCCATCATTAATTTACATCGACCGTCATCTTATTCATGAGGTAACTTCGCCCCAAGCATTTGATGGATTACGAATGAATAATCGCAAAATTAGAAGACCTGATCTTACTGTTGCAACAATGGATCATAATGTGCCTACTAGTGATCGAAGTCTACCAATTTTGGACCAAACATCATCCGTACAAATCCAAACCTTGTCAAATAATTGCAGGGAGTTTGGAATACAGCTATTTGATATCAATAGCCCAAATCAAGGAATTGTTCATGTTATTGGACCTCAGTTGGGAATTACCCTACCTGGCAGTACTATTGTTTGTGGAGATAGTCATACCTCTACTCATGGTGCATTCGGGGCATTGGCATTTGGAATTGGAACAAGCGAGGTAGAACACGTTTTGGCATGTCAGACATTATGGCTTGAAAAACCAAAA
>JAGQHF010000252.1 GCA_020431985.1 Nitrosarchaeum sp.
TCATCATATTTTTGGTATGTATCAAAACTAATTAGCAATGGATTCTCATTTAATATTTGAAATTGTTTTTGGATGATGTTGTTTTCTGGATTGTCTCTTAAATGTGATAATGTATCATGATAATTGACTATCACTGTTATGACATATGTTCCTCTTCTTGCATCAAGTATGGGGCCTGATGAAATTTCTATTCCATTGTCTATGCCTGGCTTGATATCTTCTAATACATTTATTTCAAGAATTTCTCCATTCACAATGTATCCCACAGTCACTACATCTGACACACTTCCAGTTGAAACAATTCCTGCATTATACAGTGAACCGTGTATTGAAACCGCTTCACCTGTTCTGGGGTTTCTGGGTTCTATCCAAATATCATTTAATATTAAATCAGCTGAATTGATTTGTCCAAACAATTCTACTGATTCTGTTAAACCATATGATGATGTTATGCTTGATGCGTATATTATCAAAAATATTGAAACTATGAAATAATCTACGTACTTCATTTCTTTGTAAATACTCAAAGTTAAATTTATACCCACTTAAGCGTACAAAAACGCTCTCCCTCATTTTTATAATCCTTTAATTGTCAATAATCTGACCTCATTTATGCTTGCTAAATTAGTCATAATCGTTGTCATAATGTCTGGTTTCTTTATATCTTCATTGATAATATCTTATGAGGGATTCCAATTATCTCCAAACTTACGTACACAACATATGTCGTTTGAAGACGTCTCTTCAATATGTTCTAGAATGGATTCTATTATGCAATCTCACAACATTTCATATGAACATATGATTCGTTTGCTAAATGATGAGCAATTAAAAGAATACTTAACCACCAATGAAATAACCACTGTTGAACATTGTCTTCAGGGAAGACTACCTGAATTGAGTTCATTTTTGGTTCCTATTAGAATTGGTTTTTTTGAGGGGATGGGTTCGCATGATGCAAAGGGAACTGCCAAAGTTCTCATGATTGAAAAGAATAATTATTTACGTCTAGAATCATTTGAAATTGATTATGTACCAAAAAATGGTACTCATTTTCAAATCCCAGAATTACATGTTTACTTAAGTAGAGATGACTCAAACCCTGAAATTTATTTGGATAAATTACAAACAAAACTTGGTAGTAAAAATTACAAATTACCATCAGTCGATCTAAATGTATATGATACTATTTTGATAGTTGATCAAACTCAAAAAGAACTCTTTGCCAAAGTTAAATTGCACTCTCTCTTTTATCTGCGAGATATTGTTAACAGTATGTTAGATAACGGGAAAACAATAACTGATCCAAAAATAAGTTCTCAGGCAATCTCTGAACAATATGGATTTTTGAATGGGGTTGATAACTATGCAAAAGGAACAGCTACAGTTGAGTATCACGAAGATGAAGGCGAATTGAATATTCAAAATTTTGAAATCTCTCATGGTGAAGATCTTCAACTTTATCTTACAAAAAATAACAAATTAAAGAAAAGTGGTTATTGGACAATTGATTCTAGTGGTTTTACATATGTCAGCAGTGGAAACACTGATCAGGTATTACGCTATGCTCCAGACGGAACATTCCTAGACATTTTCGTGGATTCTGGAAGTGGAGGATTGGAATTACCTACAGGCATTGTTTTTGGCCCTGACGGAAATCTCTATGTCAGCAGTGGAAACACTGATCAGGTATTACGCTATGCTCCA
>JAGQHF010000253.1 GCA_020431985.1 Nitrosarchaeum sp.
GTATATTCTTTTTTTAGCTCGGTTATAGTTTCCTCAATTTTCTGGGTTGCAATAGGATCAAGAGCAGAAGCAGGCTCATCCATCAATAGTACTTCAGGTTGGATTGCAAGAGCTCTTGCAATGCATAATCGTTGTTGCTGACCCCCTGACAATTCAATGGCCGATTTTTTCAGATCATCTTTAACCTCATCCCACAGGTAAGCCATTTTTAGAGAGTCTTCTACTATTTCATCCAGAATTTTTTTATCTCTCACACCATTAAGTTTGAGGCCTGCAGTGACATTATCGTAAATTGACATTGTTGGGAAGGGATTTGGTTTTTGAAACACCATTCCAACTTTACGTCTGTGATAAATAGGGTCGATAGATTTGTCATAAAGATCAATATTATCAATCATGACCTTGCCCTCAACTTTGGCATTTTTAGTCATATCATGCATTCTATTGAGACACCGAAGAAAAGTGGTTTTGCCACACCCAGAGGGACCAATTAAGGCAGTGACAGATTTTTCTGGAAACCTCATTGTAATGTTTTTCACAGCTGCAATTCCTCCGTAACTGATGGTTACATTTTCTGCAATCATTTTGTAGTTCTTCTTGATTTCAGGCACGGTATGCGGGGAGTTAGGAATAGATTCACTATCAAATGAAGGATTACGCGTAGTCAAGGCTGTCATTTCTTTTCAGTTACTCCTCGTTTAATTAATTGTCCAAATAATCCGTTTTGTTTTTTGTTTGTAAAATAATACCTGACACCCAGGTTTATGCCCAAAATGATTATTATAAGGACAAGAGCTGCCCCCCACCCCTGCAGTTGCGCATTATCATATGGCAACAGAGAAAGTCGCCATATCCTGAGAGGTAGTGCATCCATTGGAACATCCATACTTCTGAAAAATTGACTGCTGCCAAGAATGGTCATTATAAGAGGGGCTGTTTCACCTCCAATTCTAGAAACAGAAAGCAAGATACCAGTAATCATTCCACTTTTTGCAGCTGAAATTACAATTCGAAATGTAATCACCCATTTTTTCAAACCTAACGCAGTTCCTGCTTCCCGATATGTCACAGGTACCATCTTTAACGATTCTTCTGTGGTACGTGCAACAATTGGAAACATTATCAGAGAAAGTGCAAATGCTCCTGCCCAAACAGAAAAATGACCTAGAATCAGGACTATCATTAAGAAAGCAAATATTCCCAAGACTATTGATGGAAACTCCATGAATACATCGTTAAAGAATCTGATTGATTTGGCTAGTTGGTTGTCACCATACTCTGAAAGAAAAATGCCAGACATGACTCCGATTGGAACTCCAATTAAGCTTGATAGTCCAATCACGATCATAGTACCTTGAATTGCAGGCCCTATTCCGCCTTCGTTGGAGCCAATTGGGCCAGGCACA
>JAGQHF010000254.1 GCA_020431985.1 Nitrosarchaeum sp.
GATCATGATTTTACCATTGGCAAGAAAGATCAATCTCCGCTAGAACCACAAGAGCAAAATCCATATTCGTCAATTCGGACATCGCATATCGGGCATTTTTCCCCATAGTCAACTTCCCAAGGTTCCTTACCATACAGCTTGAAATGATCATCTATCTCAATTGGAATCTCCCGTTTTTTGTCCAATGATTTGTATACATGATTAAACTATACATACATTGTCGAATCATGAAGATTGAATGTGGGTGCCACTGTATAAAATGCGGAAGTACAAAACTAGAATCAAACAAAACTGGTCAAACAGAAGATGATGGATATTTTGATATGCATCATACGTGTATGGAATGCAACACGCATTTTGATCATTTGGATGGAGAAACCTTTACCACCTGTGAGAAATGCAACCACAAGTCTAATTAGATATCAGAGATTGTCCAACAAAATAATGCATTCTATTTTGCTGAGAGTCTTTTGAGATCTCTCGCTTTGATGCCATCTTCGCAAGCGACTTTGATACATCCAACGGACTTGCAGCCCAGCCATACTCACGCAGCTGTTGTACTGTTTCAGTTACAGTTCTTGGGGAGTTGAAAAACCCACTTGTCTCCAAAATACGTAGCTTTTGTTTTATTTCGGCAAATGAAATCGGTACTGGCTCGTTAAATTCAGGCTCAAAAGTCTCTGCATCCTGCAAACTTTCCAAGCCGTATTGACTGGTTTTATCAGGTTCAGAGTAGGCTTTTGGGCTATCTAACTCTCTGTGTGTTTGGTTTTTGCGTAAAATGTGCGAAATGGTTTCAATTATTTCCTGTAGTGTGTCATTGTCTACATAAAAGTCCCTAGAATCAACTTCGATCTCATCATTTCCAAGCTTTAGTCGTATCTTAGCCATATGCTTTAAGCATGAGGTTTTGATTTATTTTGTTAGCTCTAAGTAGCTTTCAAACTATATCAAAACTTTTACACATATTATTTGATTTTTTTTGCTTTTAGATTATAAAGAAAATTTTGCATTAGCGGTATGGTATCTCGCAAAGCTGGAATTGTTGTGTTTGTAATAGCACTTGGCTTGTTCGGGTATTACCAGTATGCATCTGCATCACAGATAGGTGTTGAGGTTACAAAAAGCAGCATAATAGAGGAAAACGAGATTGAAACAAAACATGATGTTGAATTAAAGTTTCAAAATCCCACATTGCTGATTTTAACAGCAGGTGAGACAGAATTTTTTGTGATGTCAAATGAAGAAATGATAGGAAAAGGAAAACTAGATTCCTTTATCTTGCCTTCACTTGGAGACAGTTATGTAAAGGGAATCGTTGTGACAAGTACAAACTCTAATTCTGAATCATCATGGGTGAAAATCACTGGAACTACAAAATATGATGTATTGTTGACATCAATTGATGTGCCATTTGTTTACTATCCAACAGAAGAACAAGCAAGGGAATTTATACATCAAGACTAGCTTTTTAAAAAAATGCTTACAGTTTTTGGTTCTACCGCACTAGACACAATCAGAACTCCAACAAAAACCCTAAAGGGGGTGCTAGGTGGTGCTGCAACCTTTGCCGCAATCTCGGCAAGTAATTTTGTAGATACAGGACTGATTGCCGTTGTAGGAAGTGACTTTCCAGAAAAATATCACCAAGTCCTGAAAAAACATCTGGATTTGAGTGGATTTCACATACAAAACGGAAGAACGTTTCGATATGACGGAAAATATGATCAGACGCTAAGTACAAGGGAAACAATAAAGACTGAGCTAAATGTCTTGGCTGACTTTAAGCCTGAGGTGCCTGACATATATAGAAAATCGAAATTTGTATACCTTGCAAACAATGATCCAGAGCAGAACGTCTCTGTGATAAATGAGTTTGATAATGTAAAGTTTTCAATGTGTGACACAATTGAATTCTGGATTACAACAAAGCGCAATGCCGTAATCAAGATGATAAACTCAGTTGATGCCATAGTCATAAACGATGAGGAAGCTAAACTACTCACAAAGGAGCATAATTTGATAAAATGTGCAAAGAAGATGATGGAATGGGGAGCCAAATATGTAATAATTAAGAAGGGCGAGCACGGCTCCCTGATGTTCTTTGATGATGTGATATTTCCATCAGCTGGGTTTTCTCTGGAAGATGTGGTAGACCCAACAGGTGCGGGAGATTCCTTTGCAGGTGCAATGATTGGATTTATGGCAAGCAGAAATTCTACTAGTCTTTCTACGATAAAGAGAGCTGTGGCATATGGAAACGTGATGGGTTCATTCGCAGTAGAGCGATACGGGATTGATGGACTACTTGCGGTAAAAAAATCAGATATTGCAAAGAGAATTAGCACGTATGAGAAAATGATCAGATTCTAACTATGCCAAACTATGCCATTTTTTAATTCATGATACGTTAACTTTGTAAAATTTGTTAACA
>JAGQHF010000057.1 GCA_020431985.1 Nitrosarchaeum sp.
CAAGGCAACAGAGTACAATCTGCAGCAACTGAGACATGGTTACTTGGTGGCTCACAGAACATGATTGTTGACTTGGTATTCGATGAACCAGGTGCATATGCAGCAGTTAACCACGACTATGCAGCAATTTACACAGGTGCAGCTACAGTATTTGTAGCAGGTGATCCATTCGGATTGAACCCAGTTCTCGTAGAGAAAGGAGTAATCCCAGCACCAGTTGCCTCTTATGCTTATGCATTAGGTAACCCAAGTGATGCTGTCCCTCCAATGGGAAAGAACAGTATTGCACATCCTGCAATCAACATTCATGGTCTGTACACTGATGAAGTAGCTTCTGAACTACAAGAAAACGGTGCAATTGCTTTATGGGAAGTTATCCCAGTAGTTGCAGAGATGCTTTCTTGATAATTTAACATCTCTTTTTCTTTTTCTAATCTTAATGAATTATATTCTGTAGAATTTTTTTACCTGCATGGGCTTTGATGAATCTGTGTTGATTTGTGATGAAGTCGATCCTGTATTAAATAAAATCTTGACAGAAAATGGTTTGAAAGTATCTTATGAACCTGAAATAACTCCTGAACAGATTTTAGAAAAAATTTCTACCTTTAACATTGTAATTGTAAGGAGCAGAACCACTATAACAAAAGAAATGATAGACAATGCTGATAATTGCAAAATTATAGCCCGTGTAGGCGTTGGTCTCGACAACATTGACCAGAATGCTGCGAAAGAAAAAGACATCCGTGTCATTAATGCTGTTGAGGGTGCGATGAATGCCGTAGCCGAATTAGTCCTAGGATTGATGCTCTCATTGGCAAGACAAACTACACGAGGTGATAGGGCCATCCGAAATGGTCAATGGTTAAAAAAAGAACTCAAGGGAACAGAACTAAAAGGAAAATATCTTGGCATAATCGGCTTGGGTAACATTGGCAAGAGATTAGGTAGACTTGCAAGGGCTCTAAACATGAATATCATTGGTTATGATGTAATCCCAATAGATGAAGAGTTTTCCAAGGAAGTCGGATTAATGAAAGCTGACCTTGACACACTAATACAAAGTTCTGATTATGTTTCAATCCATGTTCCTCTTCTTGATTCAACATATCACCTGATTGATGCGCAAAAAATAAGCACAATGAAAAAGACTGCAAAAATCATCAATACTTCCAGAGGCGGAGTAGTCGATGAAGAGGCTCTATAT
Organism: Nitrosarchaeum sp.; assembly: GCA_020431985.1. Lineage (GTDB taxonomy): Archaea > Thermoproteota > Nitrososphaeria > Nitrososphaerales > Nitrosopumilaceae > HKST03. Next base: position 1,208 of record JAGQHF010000057.1, read on the forward strand.
CAAGCACTAAAAAATGGTAATCTTGGTGGCGCCGCACTGGATGTGTTTGAAAAAGAGCCTGCCATTGGAAACAAACTTGCAGAATTGGATAATGTTATTTTGACTCCTCATATTGGTGCTCAAACAAAAGAGGCTCAATCACTAGCGGCAAACGTAATTGCTGAAAAAATCGTCCAAATTCTAAGAGGAGTAATTTAAATTTCTCTGCATTTTTGCACCCTAAGTTTAAAAATAACTAAAAAAGCTTGACTCATACGTGATTAAATCTCGGCTAATTCTTTTTAAGGTTGATTTTGAGGTTAACAATACGTATAGAGAAATCAGGAAATGAAAAAAATGAA
>JAGQHF010000255.1 GCA_020431985.1 Nitrosarchaeum sp.
ACTTTATCATCTTGATTACGGCATTGCGCTTTGTTGTAATCCAGAAATCAATCGTGTCACACATTGAAAACTTTACATTATCAAACTCATTTATCACAGAGACGTTCTGCTCTGGATCATTGTTTGCGAGGTACACAAATTTCGATTTTCTATACATGTCAGGCACCTCAGGCTTAAATTCAGCCAAGACATTTAGCTCAGTCTTTATTGTCTCCCTTGTGCTTAGTGTCTGATCATATTTTCCGTCATATCGAAAAGTTCTTCCATTTTGTATGTGAAGTCCACTCAAGTCCAGATGTTTTTTCAGGACTTTGTGATATTTTTCTGGAAAGTCACTTCCTACAACGGCAATCAGTCCGGTATCTACAAAATTACTTGCCGATATTGCGGCAAAGGTTGCAGCACCACCTAGCACTCCCTTTAGGGTTTTTGTTGGAGTTCTGATTGTGTCTAGTGCGGTAGAGCCAAAAACTGTAAGCATTTTTTTAAAAAGCTAGTCTTGGCGTATAAATTCCCTTGCTTGCTCTTCTGTTGGATAGTAAACAAACGGTACATCAATTGATGTCAACAAAACATCGTATCTTGTAGTTCCAGTGATTTTCACTCCTGATGATTCAGAATCAGAGTTTGTGTTTGTCACAATGATTCCCTTTACATAACTGTCCCCAAGTGAAGGCAAGATAAAGGAATCTAGTTTTCCTTTTCCTATCATTTCTTCATTTGACATCACAAAAAATTCTGTCTCCCCCGCTGTTAAAATCAACAACGTAGGATTTTGAAACTTTAATTCAACATTATGTTTTGTTTCAATCTCATTTTCCTCTATTATACTGCTTTTTGTAACCTCGACACCTATCTGTGATGCAGATGCATACTGGTAGTACCCAAACAAGCCAAGTGCAATTACAAATACAACAATTCCAGCTTTGCGAGACGCCATGACAGATAATACAAAATTTTCTTTATAATTTGAAAGCAAAAAAAATCAAATAATATGTGTAAAAGTTTTGATATAGTTTGAAAGCTACTTAGAGCTAACAAAATAAATCAAAACCTCATGCTTAAAGCGTATGGCCAAGATACGACTAAAGCTAGGAAATGATGAGATTGAAGTCGATTCTAGGGACTTTTACGTAGACAATGACACGCTACAGGAAATAATTGAAACCATTTCGCACATTTTACGCAAAAATCAAGCACAAAATGAATTAGATAGCCCAAAAATTGTCTACTCTGAACATGATAAAACCAGTCAATATGGCTTGGAAAGTTTGCAGGATGCAGAGACTTTTGAGCCTGAATTTAATGAGCCTTCACAGATTTCATTTACCGAGATAAAACAAAAGCTACGTATTTTGGAGACAAGCGGATTTTTCAACTCCCCAAGAACTGTAACTGAAACAGTACAACAACTGCGTGAGTATGGCTGGGCTGCAAGTCCGTTGGATGTATCAAAGTCACTTGCCAAGATGGCATCAAAACGAGAGATCTTAAAAGACTCTCAGCAAAACAGAACGCACTATTTTGTTGGACAATCTCTGATATCTAACTAGACTTGTGGTTGCATTTCTCACAGGTGGTAAAGGTTTCTCCATCCAAATGATCAAAATGCGTGTTGCATTCCATGCACGTATGGTGCATATCAAAATACCCATCGTCTTCTGTTTGACTTGTTTTGTTTGATTCTAGTTTTGTACTTCCGCATTTTATGCAGTGGCACCCACATTCAATCTTCATGATTCGACAATGTATGTATAGTTTAATCGTGTATACAAATCATTGGACAAAAAACGAGAGATTCCAATTGAAATAGATGACCATTTCAAGCTGTATGGTAAGGAACCTTGGGAAGTTGACTATGGGGAAAAATGCCCGATATGCGATGTCCGAATTGACGAATATGGATTTTGTTCTTGTGGCTCTAGCGGAGATTGATCTTTCTTGCCAATGGCAAAATTATGATCATTAAAAAGCCAATAGCCAGTGGTGCAATGATTGGAAATTCCGGAACAACTGTTGTTCCAATTATTGAAACTTCTCCAGTGCTTTGCGGTCTAACATTAAGCCAAACATGAGTTCCATTGTTGATGTACTCGTGAAAATAAATTTTTTCATCATCTAAAAATACTGCATATGGGCCCCATAATAGTTCTAAAGGAATTATTGTAGTAACGAATTCATTTTCATCCAAAACATCAAAGGAAATACTCTTAGCTGGTTGATCAAAAGCAAATTGTTCAATACCTGAATGAGTCCTTATTTCTACGAGAAACTCCTTATCTTCCCATTTTATTTTCTCAAAAATTTTTGGTTCATTAATTGAATATTCTAAAATCATTTGACATCCATGACATGCTATGCCTTTCTTATCATCCAAAAACACTGGTCTTTCATTTGCAAAAACTAATTCAGCTTCATCTGGCAAGATAAATGATGTCGTGTAAATATACCTGAAATCCCATGTCCAAACCTTATCTATTTCTAAAAGCACATCATCGAGGTTGTATTCAACCACAGAATCAGCCTCAGATGGTAGTATTAACACTCCTAAATTGTCCCCAATTACCATGGGATTGGTGTTTTTCCCTTGACTGTTTGTTACCGAAAGGTTAGAAACCGTGCCGTAAATCAGTTCTAGTTGTCTAGATGTTTCTGATGAACGGACTATGTGTTTAACGTGAACATCCCCTTCTGCATTGATTGTGACCTCGACTGATTTTTGCTGGGCCTTTTCTCCAACTGAAACTTGGGCATCAG
>JAGQHF010000256.1 GCA_020431985.1 Nitrosarchaeum sp.
AAGTATCTAGACAGGTATTTAGGCCCGTTAAAATCTTACTTGTTTGGACTCGTAGCACAGTCTGGATAGTGCGGGCGGCTTCGGACCGCCAGGTCGAGGGATCGAAGCCCTCCGAGCCCTCAGAATATTATTATGTGAAACACAAAAAAAATATCTGAATTGAAGATATCTCTTTTAAAAACAGGAATCATACTTTGCATATCAGGGATGATCTGGATCTCCCTTGTGTTCTATGAGGGGCACAAAATATCAGATGAGTTTTTGCTAGAAGAGACAAGCTCGTACAACATCACATCAGAGCTGCAAGGCAAAGACATTGGATACTATAAAATTTTTGTAGATGAATTTGCAGGTGAAAAGATATTTGTCCAGATACTAGATGCAAACAGCAACGTAATTGAGGAACAGGCAGTCCAGACAAAAATGTCAGTGGGATATTTTGAAATCAAAAAAAGTGGGCCATATCATGCAAAGATTACAAACCTCACAGAGAATCCGGTAAACCTTGAAGTGGAACTTGGAGAGACAAGAACACAAGACATGATTCCGGCAGGAAGCATATTGTTGGCAAGTTCAATTATGATGATTATAGCAGCATACGTGAAGATGAAAAACTACAAGATTGCGCAACCAGACGAGAATATCTCATAGACTGGTATGCACTGGATCGTGTGGCCGAATATCAAAATCAGGTTGAATCCAAGCCACACTGTAAAGAAGATAAATGAAATAATCGAGAACGGCAGCAAAAGCCCCAGCCTTGTATGCTCAATGTTCTTTAGAATCAAAAACCCGCCAAGCGAGCCAAGCACCAAGCCAATTTCTAGCGGTTGGTGCGACCATGAAATCAATCCATCAATGCCGTATAATTCATGAGATATCGAATCGCCAAATCCGGAGACTAGTTGGGTTGCAGCTCCTGCAATCACCAGCTTGATTCCCGTTTTTAGGGAACTGCTGATGGAATTTTGTAACAGCAAGAATATTCCAATTATTGCTGCAACCGTGATTAATGACACGCCAAAGTAAACCGTAATGTGCTGGATGGTCCAAAAGAATTCCGGCTCTCGTAAAAGATGAGATACTGCATCCCAAAACCCGCCAGAGACTGTAACTACCGGGCCTACAACTGACAATACAGATACAACAGGTACCAGAAGAGAGGTCTTGCCAAGCTTGTTTGAGAACCTTGAGATGAGTTTCATTTTGGTTTTGCTTTGATTGGGGGGCTATTTGAAATGTTGTAAAAGCTTTAAGCATGAGAATAAACTTGCAAATTTCCTTTTTGCAATCAATTAACTATATTAGAACAGAAAAACAACCAGCAACATGGTTCCCGGAATAGGCCTGATGAAGAGGAGACTGGAAAAGGAAAAAGACGCAATAGCGCTGGCAGTTTCTGGAATCGGAAAAGAATACAATGCAAAACCAGAAGACATCAAGACTTTGGAGACAAAGTATGACGACGATGCGGGAGACTGGTATGTCGCCCTTGGATGGGACGACAAGCGGGCCATCATAAAGATGGATTCAGTCCAGGGAACAATCACAGAGATTAAAGAGATTTAGAAATTTAGTCTAGTTTTCGTACAAGATAAAATGCCTCAGCATGGTTGAATCCAGATACAGTTCCCCACCTTTTTGATATATGTTCCAAAGCATCAACAGATCTTGGATGCGGAAAACCTCTAATCTCATTCTTGTATGCCTTTAATGCATGTTTTTTTGAGGAAATCTCTTTTGATATGTCTACAAATATGTTAGGTGAAAATGAGGATGGGAAAAACCATTCTGTGGATGACGGAACTTCATAAGAGATTACCTGTTTGATCTTTGTTCCTTTGTGGGGGCGAGTGGCAACAAGAGTCGCCTGGTAGCAGACTCTATGATCTATGTTTACGTCAAAATTAGTATGCGTGTAAACTATATCAGGCTTGAATGAAGAGATTTGGTTTTCGATTGATTTTGTTACTTTCAACAGGGAGACGGAATCCATTTCATTGTCCGGAAAATCAAGGAATTCAATTTCCTTTGCTCCAAGAATTTTCGATGCCCTTTTGGCCTCGTCTCGCAGAAGAGAAATTTGCTTATCCATCTTTTTGTCAGTATCGTTGTCTGCTTCATATTTTGGTGAATTGGAGTATTTTTGAGACCTCCTTGATTTGATTCCAGTGGCCATGATTACGATTTTTACATTGTTTCCAGCTCTTGATAGCTTCTTTATCGTTCCCCCTACTCCCAAGACTTCGTCGTCAGGGTGAGCCGCTATAACCAAGACGTTCAAAATATCTCACCAGTGAATTGCAATCTATTACCAACTAGTTTAGGGTTTTTGAATGATATTCTTCGTTTGCCTATGGTGACAAAGGCGTTGGGATACGGATCATCAAGCATGCGGATAAAGTCATACAGATACGAAAGTTGATGGTCCAGCGATTTTAATTCACTTTCCTGAGGAGTGCGACGCTTAAAGACAGTGGGCCTTCCAGTTTGTTTCCTTGTTTTGAAATTTCCCTTGATTATTTTTTCAATCATCTTAAAGTCATTGTCAATCATTCTCTCAAAGATATCCTGTATTGAGTCAGTCAAGGACAGGTTCATTTTTTGTATAATATCACCATCGTCCAGTCCTGTAGACATGAGAAATGCCGTAGACTTTGTCTTTTTTATTCCTCGAATGATCTGGTTTTGAAGCGGACTTCCTCCTCTGAACTTCGGAAGATCTGATTCGTGGATACATACGCACCTAAAATTTTTTACAATGTTTTCAGGTACAATCCATGACCAGTCCGGAAAAAAGATGAATTTTGGGTTGTGTTTTTTTACAAACGCATACGTGAGTTTTTTTGGGGAATCAACTAGGATAATGTTTTTGTGTTTCTTTGATAGTTTTTCAAACAAGGTTATGGCCCATTTTCTGTAAGCGCAAAAAATGTATACCATGTCATTTGGGTCTTGCGGCCAAATATATTTTAGGACATAAAGCATGGAGAAATTGATCAGTGTTGATTGAAGGAAGTCTGGTAAGTTTGAGAGCTTTGGAGACAGATGACTTGCCAAAGCTAAAGGAATGGAGAAACAAGAAACACGTTAGAAAATCAACTCGGGAATACAGATTACTAAACATGCTAAACCAAAAAGAATGGTTTGAATCAATTCACAAAAACAATCCTCCAAGAGAAATAATGTTTGGTATTTTGGACAAGAAGAAAAAATTGATAGGTGTGACTGGATTGACTTACATTGATTGGAAAAACCGCAACTCTGAAATATCGATATACATTTCACATGAAGGCTGGCAGGAAAGGAGAGAGGCGGTCGAGGTTCTAAACCATGTTATGGAGTATGGTTTTGGCGAACTAAACATGAACAGGCTATGGGTGGAGATTTACGGTAACATGAAGGAGAACATCAAGCTGTTTGAGAAGATGAAGTTCTACAAAGAGGGAATTCTAAGGCAGAAAGTTTGGAGAAACAAGAAATGGTGGGATTCTTTTATCTATTCAAAATTAGCAAGAGAGCATCATGGTTAAATCGAACATAGTTTTTGACATTCACTTATCATGCAGAGACAGAAATGAGTGAGGATTTGCATCAGATGATTTCATTTAGGGGCGTATCCAAAAGCGATCTGCAGACACTAAAGACATGGAGAAATTCGCATGATGTCTGGGAGAACAATACTCAGTTTACTTTTCTGAACACGAAAAACCAAGAAGAGTGGTTTGCATCACTAAGAGGCAATCCGGAAAGAAAGATGTTTGTCATAACGATGAAAAAAAAGCCTGTTGGGATTTGCGGACTTGTTCATATGGATGAGGGCAATGCCGATGTGGCCATCATCATTGGAGACAAGAAACTACGTGGCAAGGGAATAGGTAAAACGGCGCTGCAGAAGCTCATTAAACTAGGGTTTACAAAGTTTGGCCTCAATAGAATAGGGGCAGACGTCCTCGAGTTTAACACAAACTCACAGAAATTTTTCTCTGGCGTGGGCTTTAGGCACGAGGCCACCCTAAGGCAATCAATATGGCGAAAAGGAAGATGGAACGATACTCTGGTGTATGGTTTATCAAAGCAAGAATGGGAAAAGAGAGATTGAATTTCTCATTTATGAAGACATGTGTTTGTAAAATACATACATATTGGTTATGCAGAAGCAAAAAAGAATTTAATGAAAAGAGAATCCTTTAACAGCATTGACTGAAGCAATAGTTCTTGGTGGATCCAGAGGCATCGGCAAGGCAATATCACATGGATTGGAATCCATTGGATGCAATGTTTTTGCTGCATCAAGAAGTGACGTTGACACGTCAGACTTGGAATCGGTCAGAAAATTTCTAAAGTCGCATGAGACAGCAGACATTCTAGTTCTAAACACCGGAGGCCCCCAGGCAAAACAGTTTGCAGATATAACACAAGAAGACTGGGAGAAATACCATAACCAGTTATTCCTGGGATTCTGCGTCATGCTTCAGAACATCAAGATACGCGATGGGGGTTATGTGTTTCTGATAAGCTCCGTGGTGATAAAAGAGCCTACACCCAATCTCATAATATCATCTGCATACAGGGCTGCATTTAGCGAGGTCCTGAAGATTCTGAGCAAGGAATATGCAAAAAGAAACATCAGTTGCATCAACATTGCTCCAGGCCCAATAAACACGGACAGAACAAAGGAGCTCATACAAGATGTCGAAGGATACAAGAAATCGCTTCCCATGGGCAGGCTTGGTGAGCCAGAGGAGATCGGCGACTTTGTAAAGTCAATAGTCCAAAACAAGATAAAGTATATTTCAGGTGTTACAATAAACTTTGATGGCGCAAACTCGAATTATGTTTTTTAAAATTATTTCTTAAACTCTACATTCGGTGTGGCAGGCTGGTCTGGAATTACAATCAATCCGCCATCTCGCAGTTGTTGCAGCAACTGCATTACTTCCTTTTCTACCTGGTTTCTCTGGAGTCCTGTCTGCTGTGCAAACATTCCAACAAGCTCAGTAACCTTGCGCTGTCCGTTGCATGACTTCCAAAAGTCAACAATAGCTTGGTTTACCATAAATCCTTGGTCATGCTCATTTGCCAGTACCATAGAGCCATCGTCTTGCTTTACGAGTTTTCCAACACCTTGAGGCAATGCAGTCTCATAGTTGATTGGTGCAGGAGTGTTCATGCCGGCTCCCATGTTCTTTATCTTTGTCTTTGCCTCTTCAGACATTTTGTCCATAGACCAGGGCGGATCCCATACAATGTCGATATTCACGTTATTGACTCCGGGCACTCTCTTGACATATCTTGTTGCGTCCTGAACCAGAGTCTCATGCAGTGGACAGCCCTGTGTTGTCATTGTCATCCTTATGTTAACGTCATTGTTTGCTGCAACATCAATTCCATAAATCAGACCCATCTCTACAATGTTTAGCGGAACCTCGGGATCCATGCACTGTTTTAGCGAGTCTTCAATTGCCTGGGCAGTAACATTACTCATATTCTTTAGGACTGATTGAAAAACAATAAAAACTTTCTATTAATTAGCTTCAATTAATCATTATAGAGTGTGAAAAAGAAAAAAGGTTATGATGTGGTGCACTTGAGAGTTGCTCCAACGGCATCAACATCAAACCCATCGCCCCACGATGAGGGAGCATTGTCTATGATTCGAACATGTTTTATGCACCCCAAGTTTGACAAGTCATAACCATACTTGTGGACTTTAGAATCATCATTGGTGTATTGGGTTTGTTTTAAAGTAATCCAGTTTTCTCCATCCATACTGACTTGCACAGTTGCTAGTTCCCGAATGGTTGCTTCCGAGCTTGCCTCATACACAAATAGCTTACCGGTTACTGCTTCATTAAAGCCTACGATAACCTGACCTTGTCTGCCAAGTGCCAGTGAATTTTTATCATTTGAATATGAATTGGGCGCGTTTAGTGCATTAACGGGAATGGACTTGACATCGCTTACTTTATTGTTGTTGTGTCCAGAACCTTGCAAATAGTCTGAAACCCAGCTAGCAAAGATTACAGAATCAGAATCTTGTTGCTCAAGAATGGCTTTTTGGATAGAAGGATTTGCATTGTTTTCAAGTTCTTTTATTCTATTTTTAAGAATCCTTATCTCTTCAAGTAGCTGCTGTATGATTTCATTGCTTGAACTAGTTTGCTGAATAGTTGACTCTGTGCTGTTATTGTTCATGTCTAACTCTTTCTCAGTTGAATTTGTGGAAGAATTTACGTTTGTGGCATGTGTTGTGAGATCTACAAAAACAGTTTGAGGACTTTGCTCGTCATATCGGGGAAGCTTTCCTTGATCATCAAAATATGCCTGAATTGTAGGATCTGAGAACTTTACTTCAATGTTGAGGTCACGGACCAATTGGATCATTTCAGCTCTTGGTATCTTGGCTGCGTCGTGATAGGCATCTCTGGCTTCCTGAAGTGTACCGCCATTTTTAATGACTTTATCTAGGGCGGCTCTTGCCTCAGTGATCTTTGTTTGTTGATAGTCAAAGAGGCCAGCGAAGATAGTCTTTGTGTTATCATCAGGTATTGTTTTTAAGAATCTGTTAAACGATGCAAGGGGAGTAAACTCTTCGTTGTCTTTGAACATTTGTTTTAGCTCTTGTTCTAAAATATTGTTAGCAGCAGTTCGTTGTTGATCAACTAGTTTTTCCTGTTCTGTTTTTTGCTGAAGATCAGCAAACTCCTTTTTGGATTTTTCTATATTCTCCAAAATTTTTGCAAGTACAGGATCATTTGATATTGATTCATTTGTTACTGTAACAAAGTCGTTTGTCGTGTCATCTGCAAACACACTTATGCTAGAAACAACGAACAACATCAGTACAGATGCAAGTGAAAACGTAAGTATCTGTCGTTGTATTGCATTGTTGCATTTCATTGAAGAAGTAAAAGGGAATTTGAATTTAATATTTAGTTAGAAGTCATTAGCAACGGTTAAAGGCATTATTGAAAACTTTGGTTTTCATAAGTGGATGGATCAGTTATTCTCAAATAATTTTTTTATTGACTCTTCAAATGGAGGCTTCGCAACTCCTTTCTCTGTAATGATTCCAGAGATTAGTTCAGGCGGGGTCATGTCAAATGCAGGATTTATCACGTTAACGTCATCAGGTGCTGTCTTTTTGTCCCCAATTCCAGTAACCTCAGTTCCCTTTCTCATCTCTATTACCACGTCTTCAGGATTGCTTTGCATGTCAAACGTTGAAAGCGGGGCTGCCACATAAAATGGAATCCCATGCTGCTTTGCCATTGTTGCCACCTGGTATGTTCCAATCTTGTTGTATACGTGCCCTGTACGTAGTATTCTGTCTGCACCAACTACCACCTTGTTTACGAGTTTGTTTGCCATGGTATATCCTACTGCAGTGTCAGGTATCAGGCTAACATCAATGCCGTCATGTTTTAGCTCAAAGACTGTCAGTCTGGAACCTTGCTGTACTGGTCTTGTCTCAGTTGCAATCACCTTGATGTTCTTTCCCTTGTCCTTTGTTGCACGGATTACTCCCAGTGCAGTTCCATACGCTACCGTTGCAAGCGCGCCTGCGTTGCAGTGAGTCATTATGGTATCCTTGTCAGAGAACAACTCAGAGCCAAAGTTTCCCATGGACCTGTTTGTGGTAATGTCGTCTTCTGCAATCTTTTTTGACTCGTCAATGATTAGCGTCTGTAGCTGCTCGATTGTGACGTTCTCTGATGCCTTTTTGTTTGCCAGATTCATTATCCTGTCTAGCCCCCACTTTAGATTGATTGCAGTGGGCCTTGTCTCAAAGAGAATTTTTCTTGCAGTCTCCAGGTCTGCCAAAAATGATTTAATGTCTGCAGCCTTGCTTTGAAGGGATGCCAGTGCAAGGCCAAAGGCGCCGGAGACCCCAATAGCTGGGGCGCCCCTTACCACAAGCGTCCTGATTGCCTGGGCAACTTCATTGTAATCAGTATAAGTAACATAGACAAGCTCGTTTGGAAGCTTTGTCTGATCAATCATTACTACTTTGTTGTCTTTCCATTTTACCGTACGTAACGAGGAGTGGGTCTTGATTTCTTCCAATCTAGAACTTTTTTTGAAAGTTCCCTATTAAAAGCATAGACTGTTGTTAACCTTTAATTTTCTCCGGCTCAGACCCAACTTGATTGCTCACACAAGAACAGCTGGAAAAGTACGACTCAAAAAAGATGTACCAGTTTTATGACAACTGGCCTGCATATGCCAGAGAGGCATTTGGACGGTATTCTGATCCAAGCCTTGCCGTAAATGGAAAGTACTTTGAGGTAGACCACATAGTATTTGCCGGGATGGGTGGGTCGGGTGCGATAGGCGACCTCTTTGCTGCGATTCTGTCAAGAACCAACATACACATATCGGTTGTAAAGGGATATCTTCTTCCAAGGACAGTTGATTCAAACACCCTTGTGATAATTACCAGTGTATCTGGAAACACTGCAGAGGCCATGACAAATATTTCATCTGCAAAGGATGCGGGATGTAAGATTTTGGCCTTTTCATCTGGCGGAAAGATAGAAAAGTTTTGCAATCAGCAAAAAGTAGAGTTTAACAAAATTGAAAAGCTCCACTCTCCGCGCGTCTCTTTTGTTAGATACGTGTATTCAATACTGGGCATACTGCAGGGAATACTGCCCATACAAAGAGAGGACATTTTAGAGTCAATCAAGAAGATGGAAAAACTCTCAGAATCAATATCGTCTAAAAATATGACAGAAGAAAACCCTGCCGTGAATTTGGCAAAGTGGATTACCGGAATACCGATGATCTACTACCCATGGGGTCTGCAGGCAGCAGCAATACGCTTCAAGAACTCTCTGCAGGAAAACGCAAAGCGACACGCGATGGCTGAAGACGTGATAGAGGCATGTCACAACGGTATAGTTGCATGGGAGAAACAAAATTCCAACATTATGCCAATACTAATACAGGGAGCAGATGACTATACCAAGACAAAGGACCAGTGGAAGATACTCAAGACATACTTTGGGCAAAACAACATAGAGTACAAGGAGGTCCACACTATACAGGGAAGTATACTCTCAAAGATAATGCACTTAATTTACCTGCTTGATTACACCACCATTTACAACTCTGTAATCTCTGGAGTCGACCCGTCGCCTACTGCCTCAATCGAATATGTCAAGAAGAGCCTTGCACAGGGAATTTTTTAGTACTAATACATACTAGTACTGTTATGCAAGATGAGATTTTCAACGTGAAATCTCAGTTCACAGATTTTCTGTTTTTTGCCATGTGGGTGCTATTTTACACCCTCTAACTATAACCCCTTGCACGTTGTGCTGTGATTATAGGAGTAGGCCCTTTTTCTTCACCAACGTTACAGTTTTGTGCTTGAATTTTTGAATGAAAATTCTCTAGAACAGAAATTTAGATATGAAGTCAACTACACGCTTAAGTTTCAAAATTATATAGAATAATTGTTGACAGATTTCAGACCAAAGCATACCATTTTTGATAAAGAAAAATTTGCAGATGAAAGGTCAAAACTTGGAGGATTAGCCCAAGAAGGCATGAATACTACTGGAGGGACCGACATTGATTGGGTAATTGAACATAGAGGAGGGTTCATTGTAATGGAAAACAAGACTTTCTCGAAAGATTGGATTAGACTTCCATTAGGACAAATGATTACTTTTGAACAAATGTACAAGAAACTAAATGCAGATGGTAAATGTCATTTCTTAATTTTTGGATTTGAAGATGATGTCGATTTTAAAAATCCAGAATCACTAGCTTGGTATTTTGACATGGAAGACTGGAATAGTGGAAAAATTTGTCCCAACAGAACTGTTTCATTCAAAAAATTTGGAGTTCATAAAAGAGAAATGACAAAAATCACATTGAAAGAATATAGAGATTTGATGGAAAAATACTGGAAGGAATTTGAGAAATAAGAAAGTAAACTAATTCATTTATGACAGTAGAGTCCAAAGAGTAGCATAATGTCATAGTTTGTGTAAGAATTGTGAATGAAAAACTAGATCCCTTTTAAAAAAGAGGATATTACATTATCAACATTGTCTCAGAGTGAGTTTATTAAAAAAATAGAATTGGCTAAAACAGAGTCAGAAAGGCAGGTAGGAAAACTTTTCTACGATATGGGCTTTACATTGGAGGCAATTGATTCTGACATTAAAGATAGTAATGAAAACAAAATAGGCGACGTTGATCTTGTTTGTACATTTGATGATTATGTTTTTCTAATTGAAGTTAATGGTGAGAAAAAAGGCCTACTCCTATAATCACTTGCACGTTGTGCTCCCAACTGAATTTGGACCATAATTATATATCCAAAGTTAGGAACCAGTTTTGTTTATCTCCAAGAGTTCAGGCTCTTTTTTAAAAATCTCTACGATATCCTCCCACAGAAACGGAGGATCCTTTTTCAGCCTCTTGTAGATTTGCCGCACAAGCTCAAAGTCATTCTCAGTATCAACTGTCCATCTCATGTGAGACAAGTCGTTCTCGTGTTTGATGCAGTGCTGCTTGAACAGCTGGGTGTTGTCGATGAGAAATGGCGTGACGTGCTCCCGTTCGTGCGGGGTCTGGGTTTCATTCCACGCCTTTTCAAGCGCATCAAACGAAAAGACTTCGACTTCCGTCCCATACGGAAAGCTACGCACCTGACAATTGCTCACGTAGTCAACACCTGCATTTTCAAACGACTCCACCACCCGATCAACCATGTACGGGTCAATCAGTGGATTGTCTGCAGTTATTCTCACTATAATTTTGATGTCAAACTTTTTAGCGCACTGGTAAAACCTGTCAAGCACGTCGTCTTTTTGTCCGCGAAACACCTGCCATTTCTGTGACACTGCCATGTCGTATATTGCATCGTCCTCTTTTTCTACGGTGGTTGCAAGAATTTTCCGGTCAAGGAGTTTTGAGAAACTCAGCTGCCTCATCAAACATTCCAAGTTTGTTATGCCATTGATTTTTTTTAGGACCTTTCCGGGTAGTCTGCTTGAGCTCATCCTTGCCTGAATTATCGCATCTGCCATAGTCCTGACCCAGAAATATTACTAATAAACAAAATGAAACGCCAGACAAAGGTTAATTTATTGACGGGCGTTGACAGATTTGTCCTGATGGAATACGACACCAAACTGTGGAACCAATATACCGAAGACAACAAAGGTACGGAACAAAAACAACTATCTGATTTCATATTTTACAATTCAATATCTCTTGGCGCAAAAAAAATTTGCGAGGCAGGATGTAACGTCGGAAACAACCTCTCCTCGTTTACACAAGACTATGACGTGTGCGGAATTGACATGAACGAGCAGGCGCTTGCAAGTGCGCAAAATAGATACCCCGAATTCAGATTCAAGCAGGAAAACCTCAAAAAGATTTCATTTGCAGATGATTCATTTGACGTGGTCTTTACACGCGGAGTCCTGATACACATACCCGATGAGGATCTTGATGACGTACTATCAGAGCTGCTAAGAATCAGCAAAAAATGGGTGTTCAATCTGGAGTATTTCGGGGAGGACGGAAAGATGATAGAGTGGAAGAGGGGTGACAACTTGCTATGGTACAGAAACATGCTTCAGAGATGGCAAGAGTATCCTGTCCAAATTGTCTCAGATGCAGAGATTCCATCACACATTGACTCAGGAAAGACACGCTATACCCTGGTCAAAAAAAATCCAGCATGATGCAATGAAAATGATTAAACATGCAGAATTTCAAGTCATGACGTAAATTATGTTTGAGGGGAAAAAAATTCTCATTACTGGCGGTACGGGCTCGCTTGGACGGGCACTTACAAAGCGCCTCCTAAAGTATGACGTCGATACCATACGGGTCTTTAGTAGAAACGAGAGCAAGCAAGTAGAGATGGAAGACGAGATAAGAGACGAGAGGCTGCGATTTTTCATAGGAGACATTAGAGATGAGGCAAGGCTTGCAAGGGCCCTTGAGGATGTCAACATAGTATTTCATGCAGCAGCCCTAAAGCACGTACCTGTAGTGGAGTACAATCCGTTTGAGGCAGTAAAGACAAACGTGATGGGGACGCAGAATCTCATAGACGCATGCATCAGCCAGAAGGTGGAGATTGCAGTAGGGGTTGGAACCGACAAGGCAGTATCACCCCTTAATGCATATGGCGCGACAAAGCTCCTGATGGAAAAGTTGTTTGTAACTGCAAGCAACTATCTGAACAAGAACAAGTACAAGACAAAGTTTATCGCATTAAGGTATGGAAACGTGCTTGGAAGCAGCGGTTCTGTCGTTCCAAGATTCATCAACCAGATAAAGGCAGGAGAAAAGATGACAATTACAAACCCATCCATGACAAGATGCAGTATAACAATGGATGAGGCACTGAACTTTATCCTAAAGTCAACAAATACCGGACACGGCTCCGACATCTTTGTGCCAAAGCTAAAGGCGTACTCTATTGGCGAGCTTAAAGACGCACTAGTAGAACTGCTCGGGGATCCTGGGCAGGAAGACATCCCCATAAGGCCCGGTGAGAAGATTCACGAGGTTTTGATAAACTCTGACGAGATGCGAACTGCATGGGAGACAGATTCTGATTATGTGATAGTTGACGCAAACCTGACAGACGAGAAGGTAAAATCAATGTATCCTGGTTTTGCCAAAGTGACAACTGACCAGCAGTATTCATCCGACAAGGTGGAAATGATATCAAAAGAGGAGCTTAAGAAGGCAATATTAGACTCGGGACTGGTCTGACTAATGAAATAGGTTATTAGTTATCACCAAGAGATTCCTGTAAATTGGCAACGATTTCATTGCTTGACAACAAGGATCATACCTTTGTCATTGCAGAGGCAGGATCCAACTGGAAGGCAGGTACCTATGAGGAAGACCTTGCAAGGGCAAGAAAACTAATCGAGGTGGCATCTGATGCAGGAGCAGATGCTGTAAAGTTTCAGACGTTTAGGACAGAGACGGTATACGTTCCAAATGCAGGTGTTGTTGATTACTTGGGAGAGAAGGGAATAAAGCAGTCAATCAATGAGATTTTTGAAAACCTATCGATGCCGTATGAGATGATTCCAGAGCTTGCAAGGTTTTGCAAGGACAAAAAAATAATGTTCATGTCTACGCCATTTTCTGTAGAGGACGTCAGGCAGATTGATCCTTATGTAGAGATTCACAAGGTTGCCTCGTATGAGATAAATCACATAAGGCTAGTCGAAGAGATCTGCAAGACAAAAAAACCCATAATTATTTCAACTGGCGCAAGTACGCCAGACGAGATCAGTTTTGTGGTGGACTTGGTGGAAAAGAATGGTGGAGGCCCTTTTGCGCTGATGCAGTGCACGTCAAAGTATCCATGTCCCATAAGCGCGTTGAATCTTTCTGTCATACCAAACCTGAAAGAGTCCTACCATGTCCCCGTAGGATTGTCAGACCACAGCATAGAGCCAGATATTGCACCACTTGTGGCAGTGGGTCTTGGCGCGTCAGTTGTTGAAAAGCACTTTACGTTAGACAAGAATCTTGAAGGACCAGACCACGGGTTTGCCCTAAATCCAGAGGAGCTGCGTTTGATGATAAGGGCGATTCGAGAGGCAGACAGTGCCAAGGGACCAGGCAAGAAAATAATCCTAAAGGAAGAAGAGGAGTTGAGGAGATTTGCAACAAGGGCGATTCAGGCAACAAAAGACATTACAAAGGGAGAGGTTCTTGTAGAGGGTCAGAATTTTGACATACTCCGGCCCGGAAACCAGCCAAGGGGTGCAGAGCCCAGGTTCACATCCCTGATAAGCCACAGACACGCAAAAAGAGATATCAAGAGAGGTTCAGGAATTACCTTAAGCGACTGCGAGTAGCTACATGTGCGAGTTTACAGACTGTATTACCCTTTCAATGTCACGGTCACTTAGGTTTGGATGCATGGGAAGAGTCACTATGCTTGCACCGATATCTTCGGTTACCGGCAGTCGTTCCTTTTGCTTATACATTGACATCTTGTGGATTGGAGTATAGTGAACGCCTGTCTCTATTCCCTCATCTAGCAATTTCTTTCTGAACTTGTCTCTGTTCTTGACCAGTATCCAGTACAGATGATAAGAGCACCCGTCTTTGATGGGCATCTTTGCTTCTGTGTTGATTTTTTTGCTGTATTGTGTTGCAATCTTTTTTCTCTTCTGGTTTAGTTTTTCGAGTTTCTTGAGTTGCACAATCCCTATGGATGCAGATATCTCGTTCATGTAAAAGTTCCATCCAAGCTCCTTGACATCATACATGCCATTTTTTCTGTCAGTTATTCCGCACCATCTCTTTGAGTGCAGTTTCTCTATCGAGAATTTTGTGTTGACACATACTGCACCGCCTGTTGGCATTGAGAGGTTCTTTACCGGATGAAAGCTAAAACACACAAAATCTCCATGCGAGCCGATATTCCTGCCGTTAAACTTTGAGCCGCAAGCGTGAGCCGCATCCTCGACCAATGACAGACCATGATCCTTTGAGATTTTTTGCAGTGCCTTCAGGTCTGCTGCCATCCCACCAAAATGAACAGGCAGTATTGCCGCTGTTTTTTTTGTAATCTTTTTTTCAACCAGTTGAGGATCCATACATAACGAATCTGGCTCGATGTCAACAAAGACGGGCCTGCCGCCGTTGTACACAACTGCATGAGCAGTACTGACAAAGCTCATCGATGGGACAATCACTTCCTTGTTTCTGACATCAATTGTTGACAGTGCAAGGTGAAGAGCTGCAGTGCCGCTGTTTACCGCAACACAAGAGCGGGCCCCGGTATACTTTGAGAGATGTTCCTCAAATTTTTTTACATTGCCCACCCCGGCGCCTGATGCCCAGAACTTGCTTTTTACTACACCTGTAGCTGCCTTGACTTCTTCCGCTCCCACGTGTGGCTCAAAGAGATTGATCTTTTTCATGCCAGAATGTGTCTCACTCGTTGTCATACGCAATCTTCTCTATGTTGCCGTCGGCATCACGTATGAGATGTCCATTCTCATCTGTCTTGAATAGGGCCTTGTTTGTGAATTTGTCACATATCTTGTAAAACTCGTCTAGGGTAATCTCAAAGTCGCGCAGAAAGTCATTCATGTACCTGGTGGGAATCTTGCCCTCATACTTTTTGACAAGCTCAAGCCCCTCCTTTCTTGTGAGTCTGTTGTTCCGGATGTCAATTGAGGCATGATCAGTTGCCCTGCCAAAACCATATTTTATGAACTTGAAATAGTCGTGCATTGCGACATGTTTGGTGTCAAGGTTCTCATAGTTGGTATATGTCCCCTCTGTCGGGACATCACCCAGATTGAACCCGACCTTTTTGATAATGTCAACTTGCCTCCGTGCATCCCATTTCAGATAATATCCCAGGAATATTCCGGTTACCCCCACCTTATGTATTGATTCATCAGAAGGGTACAGGAAAGGCAGCAAGTCCTTTTTTTTGATGCCATACTTTGTCATGTCGCTGGGCTTTATCTTGTCTAAAAAGTATCCGCCATGTTTTTCATTCCAGTTCTTGTCAAGATATGGGCTGGAGCTGACCGTTGCAGGCCCGCCGTATTCAAGCTGCGGGTTTTCTCCCCATATCAACAAGGGCACCTTGTATGCAACTGCCACCTGCACCGGAACGGTGAATATTCCAATGTGCTCGGGCCATGCATTGTCACCCAGTTCAACCAGTCCGTATTTTGCCATCTTTCTGTAGATGGACGGGTTTGCGGAAAATTCAATGCAGTCAACTCCGAGGCTTTTTATGTTTTCGATGTTTTTTCTGCCCAGCTCAGTAAAATCAAAAGGATGAAAGCTCACCAAGAGAGGGTTTAGCCCAAATTCTTCCTTGATGACATATGTCTGGTAATGGCTGTCTTTGCCGCCGCTTACAGGTATAATACAATCATAATTGCTACCGTCCTTGCTTTTGTATTTTTCAAGAATTGCCTTTAGCTCCTCTTTTCTCTTTCCCCAGTCAATGTTCTCCTTTTTCTTCGCGTTAATACATGCATCACAAATGCCATTCTCATCAAACGATAGCTCGGGTTTTGTGGAGGGAAAAAGACAGTTCTTGCAGTATTGAATCATGATTAACTGAGAGACATAATACCGGTTAGTAAATTAAATTATGGTTTTTCTTGAGTCAATCTGGATTTTATTTATAAATTCACTTGCAAGAGAGTCAAAGAATGTCTTGTGATCTGTGAGGAATTTGTTCATCTGCGGCTCTGATATGGCAACTTCCCTAAACGAGCCGCCGTATCGGTGCAGCTGATCAGATATGTCATATATGATGTCCATGAGGTTTATCGGAATGGAATTTTTCTCTACCAGATCTACATATCCCTGAATTGAGGAATAGTCGAATTTTGCAGTAAGGGATTCCTTGATGATGTCTGGCAGCTTTTCAATGTCGGTAACCTTGTTGATAAATGGCAAATAAGAAAAGCTTGCATCTGCAAACACAATGGCAGGCTTGTTGTGAAATCCGGCCTCAAGTGCAGATGTGCCGGTTATGGTTGCAACAAGCGAGCAGTTTTGGATGAGGGATTTTGAATCAACTGACGGGTGCACAAGCGTCACGTTTGGCAGGCTAAGTATCTGCTTGTAGAAGCTGGTGTCCCTCCAGGCCTCTGTTCTCATGCTAAAGTGTTCCTTTACGTATAGTTGGTACTGTACAGGCAGTGACTTTGAGACGTTTGTAATGACGTCAATCTGTTGCGTGTGAAACGGAGCATCAAGCAGGATTGTTCTTTCAGGTTCGTGCTGTAGAGGATAATAGACAAACGGAATACCAAGGTTGGGATTCTGTGTAGCGTGTTTGTCCAAGAACGACTGCCTCGAGTTTCTCTTTATGATGTGGGTTAGCGGAAACTCTTTGCTTTTGAGATAGTTGAGTTTGGTTCTGCCCCAGTTTTCATAGTATTGCCTGTATTCCTTGTCTGCCATCAACGACATTGTCTCAAGTGATCTCCTGAGGAGATTTACCATGCCGAGCTTTTTTGCCCTGTTTACAAACTTCGTGTCAGTCGCAGCGCGTGGGTTGTTGGATTCTATGAACTTCTCCGTGTCTTGCTTTGATATCCTCTTTGATTCAGAACCGTCATCAAGTATGTCAAAAGAGTCATAGTCCCTAGATATGATGGAGCGGGTGACAAACCTAGTGTGATACAGCATCAAGACTCTTACTCCCTTTAGCTCACAAAGGGTCTTGAATAGCAGGTTCTTGTGTAGATCTGTCACACCGATTATCAAAAAGTCAGGGTTCACATCATCGATTATCTTTTCAAAAATTTTACACTCGTCTTCTGTGACTGATAGTATCTCGTCGCGAGTAAACTTGTGAAACTCGTTAAAGTGAAGAAACCTTCTCTCCATGTATGCAAGCTTCCAGAGGTTAATGTCGTACTTTTTTTCAAACGCCGTAAGGTATTCCATGTCAGGTTTGTGCGGCTTGCCGCTTATGTGCTCCCGCCAGAACCAAGTCTTTTTGAACTGTACCTTGTCCTGGTTCTTGTAGAAGTTTTTTGTAATATGGTTTACATCAAATACTGCATACAGTTGGTAGCCAGAGCTCTGCAATGAGTTGCACACACCATAGTTTATGTGGCCATCATCAATCCATGCCAAAACTTTTTTGCTCATCTGCTTTCCACGATAATTTGATTAATGCGCCTTATGAATCAGTTCTTCAAAAATCTAATATTTTGAAAACATACACAGAAAAATCGAGGGTAAATGTTTTGGAATCATTAAATATGTACCATTTTAATCAAAGACATGAAAAAGCGATTGCCATTTAGGGTCTGGTATTATTTCAGACAAGGGTGGGCGCTATACTTTGCGTTTGTGTTATCAGCAGTAAACACTCTAACTGTTACATATTATCTTGCAATTGAGAAGATACCTTCATTGCAGACGGTGTTTCCGTCGTTTGCAATCTATGTAATATTTGCGGTTTTGATTGGAATACCTCTGCTGGTATTAGTTGGATACATTCATTTCAAAAAGAGCCCCGCATATGGCTCAGAGCAGGATGTAACACAAGAGTCCTTTCCGTACAACTACAAGCTTCCACCTGGCTGGTGGAGAGAGGCGGTGATGCCATCATTTCTGGAGATTCTCAGATTAAATGTTAAGCTGTTAAACAAGGAGACACTGACAGATGAGGAGAAAAAAGAGATCAAAGACATTCAAGAAAAGCTAGAAAAACTGATTGACGGCGGTTATGTCGGGCATCCAAAAAAGCCCCAGTGGTAGAAAAAAGTTCATTATTTCATGTCAGACTTTTTTGTTGCAGGAACTCCTGCCCATACCTCGTTGTCAGGAATGCTGCGGGTAACAAAAGAGTACGCCGCAACGACAGAATTTTCCCCGACTGTGACGTTTGGCATTATCGTGCTGTGTGTTCCTATCTTGCAGTTTTTTTTGAGAACAACAGGCCCCTTTTTGGAATCTATGGTGGAATGTGAGTAGACAGAGCAGTGAGAGCCTATCTGCACGTCGTCTTGTATCTCGACGCCATAATGACTGTTGATGTAGGTAAAAGTTCCAATGTCAAAGTTCTTTCCTGTCTTGAGGTTTTCAGGATACTGCACGATATAGTTGTATTTTGTCATCTTTCCGTGTTCTATTGTAGGCTTTGTCCATTCAGTCATGACTGATCTAGTAGTAGATTTGCTTTTTAATCAACTCTTTGTCAAGATGCACGGTCTCAAGACAACTGACTATCTTTTGTGCTGCATTACCAGTTCCATAGATCTTTTGGTTTTTGGGTAGTGTTTTTCTTTTTAGGCATTTTTGGATGGCATTGATTATTTCATTTTTGGAGTTTTTCACATTGATTACGTTAGATCCTGTCTCGCGTCCCTCTTGTCTTATTCCAATATTAACAACAGGAGTATCAAAATAGTTAGCCTCAATCATTCCGCTGCTAGAGTTTCCCACAAATACCTGTGAGTGTTTCAGAAATCCCAGAAAATCCGAGCGTGGAAGCGTAGAATATACACGGATAAAATTGTGTTTTCTTGAATATTCAGCAAGGCTCTTGAAGATCTCACTGTTTCCTGCATCTGAGTTTGGCGCAATCGCGATTGTCGGAGATTTAATTTGTGTTAAAGCCTTTAGAGTTTCAAGTATCTGGGATTTGCTCTGCTCCGACTGGGTGGTTACGGGGTGCTGCAGCAAGAGAACCTCCCTACCGCCAAACTTTATGTCGTATTTTTCTTCGAGATCATTTTTTGCTGTGATGTTATTCTGTTTTATCTCGTCAATGCTTGGGGAACCGGTATGAAAGACAAATTTTGGGTTTTCACCCATCTTGATTATGCGATTGTAGCTCTTTTTGCTTGCAGCAAAATGCAGGTTTGAGATTTTTGTAATAGCATGTCTCGTGTACTCGTCTATTCCTCCCTTGCTTCTGTCGCCTCCATGTATGTGAGCGTTTGGTATGTTCATGTGGTATGCGGCAATTGCAGATGCGAGCATCTCGTCTCGATCTCCCAATACCAAATTCACATCAGGCTCTAGCTTCCGAAATACATCAGAAAACGAAATTATTCCATGTCCTAGTGCAACTGACATTTCATAGTTGGTGTCTCTTTTTGGCATAAATGGAATTGTCTTAGATATTTTGAATCCGTCCTTTTTTATCTCGTTTATCGTGTTTCCGTATTTTCTTGAGAGATGCATTCCAGTAACGACAAGCACAAGTTCTAGCTTTCGGCTTTTTTTTATTGCATAAAGTACAGGCCTCAATATCCCATAGTCTGCTCTGGTACCTGTTGTAACAGTAATCCTTCTTGTCATGATTACTTTCCCAGCATAGACATATTTGATGTTACTATTACATGATACTATTTAAGAAACCGTGCAACACAAAGGTCATTGACATTTGTTGTAGCAGAGATTGGAATCAACTGGGATGGGGATTTTTCTCTGCTAGAGAAAATGATCATCGCTTCAAAAAAAGCTGGCTGCGATGCAATAAAGTTTCAGGCATTCAACATGGAAATTGTAAAGGCACATCCAGAAAGTGCAAGACTGATGAGATCATCAATTACTAACCAGAACATCAAGCAGATAGACAAGATATCCAATGAAATAGGAATAGAATGGTTTGCGACTCCAATGTATCTTGACGCAGTCGAGCTGCTTGACCCGTATGTTAAGAGGTTCAAGATACGAGAGTTTGATGGGAGAAAGATGGTCAAAAATGAACCCTCGGAATTATTTGAGAAGGTCTTGGGCACAAAAAAGGAGATCATGATAAGTTCAGAAGTGTCTCCCAAGGATTCAAAGTTCTATGGAAGGCCAGACATAAAGTGGCTGTACTGTGTTCCAAAGTATCCCTGTGACTTGTCAGAGGTGAACTTTGCAAACATCAAAGAGTTTGATGGCTATTCAAATCACGTTCCCAAGATAATTGCACCTCTGACATCGGTGCTTCTTGGGGCCAAAATAGTAGAGGTGCACGTAACCATGGATAAAAAAGGTGAATTTATTGACAATGAAGTAAGTTTTGATTTTGACGAGCTAAGCCTCCTTGTAAGTATGATTCGAGAATCTGAAAACATAAAGAGATAGCTAGTTTCTTTTCATGAATTTTCCGACAGTGTCTACGATAAGATTCAGGTCGGATTGTTTCATTGTGGGATACATTGGAAGCGACAGTATCTGCTCTGATACTTTATTGGTGACAGGAAGTTTTTGTTTAGAGTATCCTAGTTTTCTGTATAGTAGTGCTTTGTGGACCGGTTCAAAGTAGATTTTTGACATGATGCCGTTTTTTGTAAGGTAGTTCATGAGCCCATCACGCAATCTTTTGCTTTTCAGTCGAACAGAGTACAGCTGGTAAACATGCTCAAAAGTATTTTCTTGCGGCACTGCGATTCCCATGTCTCTTAGTTTGGATGAAAGATATTTTGCATTTTTTTGTCTCATCGAAATCATCTTGCCTAGTTTTTTAAATTGCGATAGCCCAAGTGCGGCTGTAATTGATGACATTCGCCAGTTGTATCCTACCGATATATAATCTGGCTTGAGATTTGACTGGAAATAATTTTCAGTTTCTTGCCTTCCATGAGATCGTATCAGCTTCAGCTTGTCGTAGAGTTTTTTAGAGTTTGTAACTATAGCTCCCCCCTCCCCTGTGGTCAGTACCTTGTTTCCTGCAAAACTAAAGACAGCCATCTCCCCGTAAGAGCCGACCATTCTCTTTCCTGTTTTGGCACCGAGTGACTCTGCGGCGTCCTCAATTAATGGAATGTGCCTTCTTTTTGCAATGTCGTATATCTCATCAATTTTACATGCGCCTCCAGCATAGTGTATTGGCATTATTGCCTTGGTGTTTGTTGTTATACTTTTTTCCACGGATACAGGATCAAGACCGTATGATTCTTCCTCAATGTCTGCAAAAACAGGCTTTGCATTGACCATCAAGACAGAGTTTGCGGTGGATATGAAGGTAAATGATGGCACTATAACTCTGTGTTGCTGCTTTATACCCAATGCAAGAAGCGCCGCATGCTGTGCCGACGTTCCAGAATTAAATGCAATGCAGTATTCGGTTCCCACGTATTTTGCAAGCCGTGACTCAAACTCTTCTATCTCTGGGCCTATTGCCCAGCTCATGCCGCGTTTTATCACCCTAGAAGAATAGATGACATCATAGTCATCCACTAAAACCTTGTACATTGGAATCTTCCATTTGCTCATGATTCTATTACAATGATTGTCTCTGGTAGATTTAAGAGTAAATTATGGATAATTTTTGACGCCAAGATTTCAGTTCTGTCCTACCGTAAACTTTGGATGCCAAACGCCGTCTCTGTCCTGTGAGAACAGATCCCTGTTGTACCATTTGTCCATTGTAAGCCAAAACTCATGGTGTGTCATCCCCGTAAATTTACAAAACTTGTCAACTATTCCCTGATCTAGCTTTGCATCAGTCTCTTCCACTATTGGTATCATTTCCTCCCTAGTTTTTAGGCCATACCTTATCCATCTTGAGGCGTTGTCTGTTGCAACAGAGTGGCCAAACTTTGGGTATTTCATGTAGGGATTTAGCATGTACGGTATGGAATCCACTTGGTCATAGTTGTCAATTGAGCCCTCCCTTACGTATTCGTGGCCAAGATGTCGGAATCCCCATCTTTTTGCAACCTCAAAGTTGTGCACTGAGCTCCACGGAACATAATAGCTAAGGTATATTGGATTTAGTTGCGCCTTTTTCACGTCTTCAAGCGGAGGCATCTTTGCAGATTCCAGATCTTCTTCTGTGATGTCCCCGTCCTCAAACCATACATCCCACACAGGTTTTACAACATCATTATATGGCTGCATCAGGGCAGATGGTGTCTCTTTGTTTTGCTCACCACCATAAGTGTAATTGACATCCTCACCGTACACCAACAGCTTGATTCCAAGCTTTATGCACATTCTAAGTGGAAATGCATAGATTAGAGAATCAACATACCATGTTGGTGAGCCAAGTTTTTCAAATGCCCTTCTAAACAGCTTCCTTGCAATCTTGATGTTTGGCTGAAATGAGATAATGTCGCATCCAAATGCATCAGATATGTTATCCAGATTTTTTCGTCCGGTCTCCGTCCAGTCAACGTTTCCCACAGATATCAAAAGAGGATTCATCTTTAGTTTTTCCTTCATGATGTATGTTTGGAAGTGAGAGTCCTTTCCACCAGAGATGGCTATTGCACAGTCGTATCCCTTGCCATTAGATCCGCGATACTGCTCGCATAGTTTTTCAAGCTCACTCCATCTCTGATCCCAGTCTGTGGACTTTTGTTTTTCAAAATTTATGCAGGCAGCACATACTCCACTATTGTCAAATGTAAGGCCAGGACGGGTATCTGGCATCAGACACTTTTTGCAATACTTCACAATCTATGGGTATCCAAGAATCATATATTATCATAGCTTTGCAAAAACCAACAGTTCTGTCCGCCACAAACCATCATGCATGAAATTTTCTCTGATAGTTTTTCCAGTTACTCAAAGTCATCTCTGCTATGAACATGTCAAATTTTGTGTCAATGTCTACGCTGCTGGGCTGTTCAGTTATCATGGGGCGGATCTTGTCTCCGTATATTGAATTGTGTTTTTTTATCGTGTCATTCCAGGTAGTGTATATTGCTCCGGTTGGAAAGTAAAGTGGAGTGTACTGTTGTCTTCTGTCAAATTTCTTAAAATCATCTCTGAAAGGCTTTAGAAAATTGTTTTTGAGGAAAAATGCAGAGTAGGGATGAGTCTTTATCTTTGAAACGGAGATGACCGAAGTCGTATTTTTTTTCTGCAATAGTCCTATTGACTCGTCAATCATCTGAGAGGTGCGAAGTGGAGAGGTTGGCTGCAAAATGACTACAATGTCCGGACTGTAACCATCATTATCCCAAAGATAGTTAATTGAGTGCTTGATGACATCAAATGTTTTTGCAGAATCAGTTGATAGGTTCTTTGGTCGCAGAAACGGAGCCTCGATTCCCAGTGATTTGGCAAACCTCGCAATCTTTTTGTCATCAGTGGTAAGAAGAACTTTGTTTATTTTTGATTTTTTTGCAGCATCAAATGAGTATTGTATCATTGGCTTGCCCATTATTTTCCGTAGGTTCTTTTGCGGTATTCCTTTTGAGCCTCCCCTGGCAGGTATTATTCCCAAGATCTCCATGCATACAACTCCTGTCTCATTGTAAAATTAAATCCTAATAAAATCAACTATTGACTGAGATTCTGCAAAACATGCAAGATTTGAGTTGAACATAAAAGTAAGTGTCAGTCCACGGTAACTGTATGAAAAAGCTAACGGCAAAAGAGGCAGCATTGGTTACAAAGGAATTGAAAAACAAAACAGTCTTAATTACCGGAGGTGCCGGCAGTGTAGGAGCTGTACTAACAAAGCACATCCTAGATTATCCTGTAAAATCAGTCAGGGTGCTAGACATCGATGAGCACGCTCTGTTTGTGTTGAAAAGAAAGATTAAGGACAAGAGATTGCGATTGCTTCTTGGCAATATTTTAGACAAGGAAAGAATTGAGATGGCATTTAAGAAAGCAGACATTATCATTCATACAGCAGCTATAAAGAATATTGAAATTTCTGAGTTTAATCCAATTGAGACAATTGATGTAAACATTAACGGTACCGTCAATCTGATAAAAGCAGCAATAAGTTCCAGTCCAAAAAAATTCATCAATGTGAGTACTGACAAGGCTGCAAATTCCTCAACTCTTTATGGGGCAACAAAGCAGTTGTGCGAGAAAGTAACAAGTTGGGCAGGAAAACACATTGAAGAGACAAAGTTTGCAAGCGTTCGATTTGGAAACGTCATTGAGACGCGCGGAAATGTATTTGAGGTCTGGGAAGAAGAAGCAAAGAACGGAAAGCCGCTGTCAATTACAGATCCAAACATGACAAGATATTTCTTCCATATAGATGAGGCAGCAGATTTTGTCTTGAGGTGCATTCCACTTGCAAACGAAGGAGAGGTTTTTGTTCCAGAGATGGAGTCTTTTAGCATAAAAGATCTTGCAGACAAGATCTCAACGAAGCACAGGGTTATTGGATTAAGACCAGGTGAGAAGTTGAGTGAGATCCTTATCTCAGATGAAGAAAAAAAGAAGTCAAAAAAGACTGACGGTATGTGGATAATCCATCCAGATAACTATGATCTTAAAGTATAGTGCTACAAAAGTCACAGCATTAAATACATACGCAAATCTAGAACCATAAATGAAGAATATCTGCCTTGTCGGCTGTGGGAATGTAGGAAGCAGGCATTTGCAGGCAATTGCAAAGTTACCTTTTTCAACAGATGTAGAGATAGTAGAGCCAAGCAAAGATTCGCAGGAACTTGGAAAAAAGAGACTGGCAGAAATTAGACAAAATGGAGACAGTAGGTTTTCATGGTACAGTAAAATTGAAGAATTAAGACACAAACCTGACCTTACCATAGTGGCAACCACTGCAACAGACAGGGCAGATCTTTTGTGCAGGCTTGCAGACATGGGTCATGCCAGGTTCCTGATTGAGAAGATGGTATGCCAGTCGGACGAAGAGTACGGCATGGTTGTTGACAGATTTCATCAAAGAAATGCCAAGGGCTGGGTTAACACAAATCCCCGATGTTTTTCGTCGTATCAAAAATTAAAAGAATCCTTTGCAGGTTCGACAGACATTCATTTTTCAGTTACCGCCTCAAATGTGTCTGCTCTAGGCACCAATACCATCCACTACATGGACCTGTTTTCATACTTTACAAATGACTATAACATAAAGCTAAACGGAGAACTATTGATTAACAAAGTATTTCCAAACAAGCGAGGCTCTCATCTCATGGAGTTTGCGGGAACCATAACAGGAAGAACCAGAGGCGGCTCGAGTATGGTGCTCACCTTTCTCCCCTCCGACAAACTGCCAACAATAGTAAACATTGTTGGAAATGACAAACATGTAATGATAGATGAGACAAACCAAAAAGCAACAGACATGATAAATGGTAAGGAGATGGACTTTTCATACGAGCATGCAAGTACATTGACTACAAGTATATCTAAAGACATACTTGAAAAGGACAATTGTGGACTTAGCACCCTTGAGGACTCGAGAGTTTTGCACACGGAGATCTTTAGGATGTTTAATTCACATGTAAACAAGGTTACAGGAGGTAAAGTGGAGCTTTGCCCAATAACGTGATGATGATGTCAGAGACATACAACTGGCTTGTCAACATTGATTCCCTAAACTTTGAGGATAAGTCCGCATTGATAGTTGGAGGAAGCGAAATTTCACGACAGTATGCACTTGGCCTTATTGGACTGGGGATAAAAGACATTACCGTGATTGCAAAAAAAGGTGAGTACATCTCAAAATTTTGCGAGGAGAACAACATAGAGTTGCACAGAGGAGGGTTTGAGAAGAACATAGATTCTATAAAGCGAAAGGATATCGCAATAATTGCGCCGCCAATTCCAGATACACTGCAAGCTGCAAGAATGGCAATCAAGAAAGGACAGAAAAATATTCTAATTGAAAAACCAGGTTCGCTGTATCACACAGAACTGATATCGCTTGCAAAGGAATATTCCCATGTGGATATTCGCGTGGCCTACAACCGACTTGCATATCCCAACTTTCACAAGCTCAAGGAACTAGTAAGCAGAGAGGGCGGAATAACATCCTGCAGGTTTACATTCACAGAAAGACTGAGCACTATGGATTTTGAAAAGGACGAGCCTGACGTGTACATGAGATGGGGAATCAGCAACTCACTTCATGTGATTTCCATGGCACTCGAACTAATTGGAATGCCAAGGGAGATTCACTGCTACCAGTATGGAAAGATTGACTGGCATCCAACAGGCTCAATATTTGTTGGCGACGGCCTGTCTGAGAACAACATTCCGTTTTCGTACCATGCAGACTGGGGTTCAGGCGGAAGATGGGGAGTTGAGGTAAATACCAGGGAAAATTCGTACCAGCTTATACCACTTGAGGATCTTTTTGCGTGCAAGAGAGATACTGGAACCTGGAACAAGATAGAATTTGAGAGAACGTTCCCAGATGTAAAGCAAGGCTTTTCAGAGGAGATTGCAATTATGCTAGATGAGAGTGGCAGATTCAGAGACTGTCTGCCGTCATTGGCCAAGGCAGCACAATACAACAAGATAGCCGAAGAGATTTTCGGGTACAGTTAAGGGCATAATGTTCACCAAAGTCTTTTGTTACTATGAAAACGAGGATCTGAAACATATCATAGAAGAGTTAAGAAACCAGAAAGGACAGTTTACTGTGATTTGTGAGACAGAAGAGAGTAAGAATTTTGCAGTAAAAGAAAAGTTGAATGCAAAGACAATAGATGAGTTTTTCCCAATATATTCAGACAAGATATTTGCCATTTACCAGAATACAAAAGATTCCCTCCTAGACTATCAAAAAGCCTTTTGCAACATAAAGTTTGGCAACTATCCGATAGAGATTGGACTGTTGCACTATATCAAGACAGATTTACTTCTTTTGGAAAAAATCAAGAAAATCCTGGAAGCGGATGAAAATTTTATTTTTCTATTCAAAAAGATAAGGTATGTGAATTTTCTTGTGCAAAAAATAGCAGAATCTCAAGGTTACCAAAACAACGGAACCATACAGCTTTTCAAGGATGGCAAGACACACACATACAAACAGACAGACTCGATATCTGAGTTGGAAAGGACAAACAAGGTGTTAAAGTACAAAAATGCATTCTCACTTTACTCTTCAAATATCTCTAAAGAAGAAAAAAACAAGGTGTCTGCATTCATCAAGATATCAGAGAAGGCAGTACCAATGGTATTAAGGCTTGCAAAGTCAAGGGTATATGAAAAGAATCCAGAACAAAGCACAAGTCAGATTCTAAAAAAAATAAAACAAAAGGTTGCAGATATCAAGATACAAAGTGGGTTTTTCCTATCAAGCGACAGAAAGGACCTCTTGGAATCACACTACAAAATATTTGATAGATTCCGCTCTGAAAACATAAGGTTTAGAGTATTCACAACAGATCCAATAACACGGTCGTTTCTTGACAACCAAGACCTTCCGGTGACAGACCTGTTTGAAGAGTCCTATGCGCTTGCAAATGTACTCAAGAAGACGCCAAATGCCAAAACACTGCAAGAAGAGATAGAGTCAGTCTCAAAGAAGCAAAACCTACTTCTATTGTACAATGAAAAGCCGAATCTAGAGATTCTTGAAGGAATCTACCGGGCCATATCCCTGATGATGATAATTGAAACCTGTCTTGATACTCTCAGAACAGAGAAGCTTGTGTTTCTTGAAGGCACCCTTTTGGGCTTGACAGTAGCACATGTTGCAGGAAAAATTGGTATCCCCACTGTAAGCGTAGAGACATTAATTGTGGACAAGAATGCAATATCCTCAATGCTGTATAAGGCAGACAAGATTTGCATATACGGAGTTCAGGGACAAGAGACGCTTGCAGGTTACGGTATAAGTAATGACAGAATTGAGATTACAGGCAACCCAAGATATGACTATGTCAAAGATTTTGATGGTGCAGATTCGAAAACAGTACTGGAACGGAAATACAAGATCGACACAAAATCAAAAATAATTGTAATTGCGATGAGCAGGTGGCACTACAACGACGAGCAGTGGATGTCAGACTTTGTCAGGTTTGCTGATAAGAACGGGTGGCAGGTCATCATAAAGATTCATCCAAGATACAAAACAAGGACAGATGAGAGTCAGACAAAGATCGATTTTATTTCAAATGAATGTAAGGGACTCAGGTTTCTTGTAACGTTTGATATCGATCTTAGCACCCTGATGTCAGCAGCTGAGGTAATAATTTCAGACTATTCCAATGTTGGAGTTGAAGGAGTACTATTGGGAAAGCCGGTTATTAGCATAAATTTTGCAAAAGAAGATTTGAACAATGCACAAAACTACCACAAGACGGGTGCCGTGCTATATACTGAAAGTTATGACGAGTTAAAAGATTTCACAGAGTCATTGATTAAGGAAGATAAGTATATCGAGAACCTGAAAGACGGCAGAGAATTGATGATAAGCAGATACAACATGAACAACGACGGATTGTCGTCAGATCGAATCTTTAGGCTGTTGAAAGACTAGTGTAGTGTCTTGTTTCTAGTGTCAATTATCAGTTTGGTTATTCGTTGTGCAGAAAGACCATCTGCCATTCCAATCTGATTTTGGGCAAACAGTTCGGCCTTATCCAGTGTCTCCGTGGTGTTGTCTTGGAGACATTTTTTGATTGCAGGCAAAAGTTCGCCTGCTTTTTCAACTATTATCGGAATCTTGCTTGCAATTAGCGGATCGTCATCATGCAGTCTCATCATGTTCATTGCGATGACTGGTTTTCGCAGTCGCATTGCTTCAATACCAACGGTAGAGTATGGAACAATGATGACATTTGACACAAATATCAGCTCATACAGGTTGTGGGATTGCAATATAACAAAGTCTTTTACACCATATTGTTTTGCCGCCTTTTCATAGTAGGACAGATCAGACTCATTTGGGTGTGCCTTGATCACAAGAAAAGAGTCATCCATGCGGGAAATGGTTTGAAAAAGAGAGTTTGTGATAATTGACTTTTCCTCCAAGTTGGAAAGGGTTTGGCCTGCAAACAAGATGATCTTTTTGTTTGGAGGTATTCTTGCCTTTGACATTATCTTGTCTGAATCAAAACTCTTTATGGCATCAGGCAGGAAATCAGATTTTGGATCACCTGTAACCACAGGAACAGTCGGGGGAAAATGACCATGTTTTATGAGATTTGATCTTGCTTTGTCACTCCATACACATAGGTAGTCAGGGAGTGGGAAGTTCAGGTCTGGGTTGTTTCCATTTACATGTTCAGGATTGTGAACGTATGATATCCATGTCTCTGTGTTTACCCCGTGCTGTACTGCTATTGTGGGTATGTTTTGTTTTGATGCAGCCTTGATAATGCAGAGCTGAAGAGTTCCGTACTCATCATGCATTACTACTACGGATGGTTTGATCTCTTCTAGGATTCTTTTTGCAGTGTCAATAAAGGCAGGTGAGACATATGTTTTGAAGCTGTGAGTTAGATCATCAAAGTCCTTCTTTAGAATTTCATAAATCGAAATTCCATCATATGTAAGGGAAGCTCTAAACTCATCAGATTCATGCAGCTGAGAGAGTAGGGATTCTAATCTGTGGTTGTACTTCTTGGTTTTAGACATAATGTCTTTTGTCACGTATTTCTCCCACGGTTCAACCTTTGCGCTAAAATTTTTCTGCCTCTGCTTGTTTATGGAAAATGACTTGAATAGGCGCTCGGACTTGTTCTCAAAGTCAATTATTCTTATGGGTACTGATGATTCTGATAGTTGTTTGATTATAGATGAGAATATGACGTCTTTTTTTTCAGGCAGTCTCTTTTTGTAATCAAATTCTTCCCGCCAGTTTGCAAGCTCTGTTATAATCAGTGCGGGTCTGTCGTGGGTAGTTTTTGATTGTAGTGAAGAGAATCCACGAATTAATTTTAGCGCATTTAGTTTCAAGTATCCGTGACCACCGTGGCTGTTTTGAGACACAGAGCTTCCCTTTTCTTCCACGCCATAAAGTTCAACGTCTGGCTTGAATTTTTCTTTTATAACATGGTATGCATCGCGACTTCCCTTGACTATTACTGAATCGTATTGTTTCTCAGAGAAGATGTTTTTGATCTGCTCCACTAGTTGGATGAGGCTCTGTATTCTAAACAGATAAAGTCGTGTCTCCAAAAACCAGTAGATGCTTATATCATTATATACCAAAAGTTCCTTGAAGCTCTTCCCGTTTAGTACTGGACTGTCAGGCCAGGTCTTTATCCACTGAATACTCTGTTTTGTGGTTTCAAGTGGATTTCCGGAAAACTCGCCGATGGTTATGCAGTCTCTTCCAAGTGAAAGGACCTTGTCCTTTATTTTCTCGTTTGCTGCAATTATATGTTCACAGTCATCGTAGTGCTCCTGCATAAATGACTCTAAATCAAAATCATCAAAGATTAGAACAAGTTTAGACATTTTATCTTCGTATGACATGGTTTTAGTTAGCCTATTAGAGCTTTGATTTTAGAAATTCTCAAGCGTGGAATGTCAGCTTGTGGATGCAGGTGCAGGCTGGTAGTTCTTGTTTACCTGATATACAAAGACACCAATCATTGGTCCAGACTTTTCCTCAGCATAGCTTGGGGATGCATAGACTAGCTTTAGTGGGCCATTACCGTCTTCTGGAAATTTCACGTCTTTTGCGTAAATGGGAATGAACCCAGGTATGTAAGACAAGGATTGCTGGTCCAGATTTTGAGGATTGACATATCCCAAGAGCGAAAATGGAAACATCTTTCCAAGCAGAGTCTGGCTCCAAAAGTAGTCAGTGCCGCTTATCCCGTCGGGATGGAGGTACTTTGGAATTGGCTCTTCTGCTATTTTGATAAACCACTGCTTCTTGGATTCGTCTCCTCCCCCACCCAAGGTATACAGCGTGGGATCACTTACCACCTCCAGTTTCTGGCCTGAAACAAAGACAACTACATAGTCTGCCCCCATTTCGTTAAGCATGGTCCATGCGTCATCGGGTGTACTGAGAAACGTCTTTGCTATCTTTTTGATTTTGATTGCGTCTATTGTGGCATTGTCTGCAAGAGTGGTCCTCTCAGACATTGTGGTAATCCAGTATCCATAATCCCACCATGATGCTATAACAGAATCCTCAGGAGTATTGTTCTTTATCCATTCAAGCGAGTCCTTCCAGTCGTTTGTGGCAACGGTGAAGGAGGTTCCGCCATTAAGAATGGTGGGAGGACTGTTGGCAACGCTGACCCAGTTGCTGTTTGCAGGAACCATTAACGGCATAACCAGTAGTACTGCGATTCCAACAAGAAATGATCCCTTGAGAAGGATTCCTAAAAGAGATCTTTTGACAGCATTTTCGATAACAAACTTGCGTGTCAGAATTGATAGGCCTACTGATGCAAGGATAATTATCGATATTGATGCAAATACCTCCAATCTAACAAATGCAGAACTCACATAGACGCCTATCAGTCCTATAATTAACGCAAAGACCATCATGTCATTTAGCAGAGACTTGTCTGCAGACTTTTTGCCAAAGATCATCCATGCTCCCAGACCTGCAAATATCATCAATATAGAATGAAACAAAAATGAATGCTCCAGTGTTGTATTTGCGTGCTCTGACACAGAGTCAACAAGGGGATCAGTAGTGGTAAGGAATGGGTTAATTGCATTAAGATACCTAAAGCTTGGAAGTGGAAGTACCTGAGATTCTGCGTTGGCTACTATCAGTGCAGAGCCTACCACAACTACTGCAATCAAAAGCACCAGCCCGTTTCTCCGTCGGTTCTCTTCCTTACTTGCCT
>JAGQHF010000058.1 GCA_020431985.1 Nitrosarchaeum sp.
CTGGAATAAAACAAGTTAACTTCAATTTTTGCATTTGTTGCATTGGCTAGTTTGACAATATCTTTAGGGCATAATGCAGCAATATTACCATTTACTGAAATTACGGGGTGTTTTGCCAAGACCATCTGTGCGGCAGCTGCCCTGATTGCACTTTTTGCTGCATTACTGGTTTTTTCACCTAGAAGATAATCGAATGCTTCTCCCCTTCCTTGTGCTAGTAATCCTTCTTTTGCAACCAATCCTCTCTCAAATCCATTAACCAATCTTTCTCTTATTAGGAGCGACTTTGCCCTGGGATGGGATTTTGGAATGAGGGTCATGACATTAAATTAATTTTTGAGCAATCTTGCACCGTAATTATCAATCTCTGACTTTATGATTATTCCATCTGAGTATTTTTCTAATACACTCAAAACCCTGTCTTCGTTGTTTTTTGGAATCATGGAAAATATTGTTTCTCCAAAAAGCGCAACTCCACATTTAATTTTATTAGAGAATAGATCCTGAATCACAGCTTCCATTCTTGGTGTTATTACATTTACATATCTTGCAAATTCTAAAGACATTTCTTGAAAATGTTCATAGTCTTTTGTTCTAAGTAGATTGTTTACCATCTTTCCACCCAAACCATTAATCTGGGCAAGTTTTTCTTTTAGAAATCTGTTTGTGGAAATGGGAGCAAAACAAATCATTATCACTGACATCTCATCAGTATCAATTTTTTCTACTTTTCCAATTCCGGGCGCGCCCGGTTTTACCCTCACCTCAAACCCCCCATAATATGATGCTAGAACATCTCCTAGTCCAGTCTTGCAATTTACTTCTGCGATATGTGCAATATTCCCAATCTCATTTCTCGCTAGTTTTGTTTGAAGAGCTTCGTCTAATGCAAAAGCAAGTGAGAGTGCAACTGCGCCACTGGAGCCCAATCCATACCCAACAGGAATAGTTATTGTATGTTTTATGTTAAAAAATAAATTTTCAAAGCTTCCCAGTTTCAAAAATTCATTTAATACAAATTCAGAAATATCTGTCTTGTCTGATTCATACCCTTGTGTTGATATTCTAAAGTTTGAATGTTGGCCTATCCTTGGAGTGATTTCGACACTAGTGGTGACACCTTCCTTTATCGAAAATCCTGCACCCATAGAACCCACATTTTCGTATTCCTGTTCTTCATCTAAATGAGCCTTGAAGAATCCTGTAACATGAGCTGGACAAAATGCCTTGGATTCCATTGATTTGAGTTTAAATTTAGCACAAGATATAAGAATATGGCTTAAATTAATTAAATTAGTATAAATTGACTAAATTTGTTCGACGCCTGCAAAGGATAGGAAGTAGTATTCTTGTTTCTCTTCCGAAAGAGTGGGTTGATGCAAACAATTTGGATAAAAGCAGTCAAGTTGAATTGGAAACAGGTCAGAATAGCATATCAATTTCTGCAAACAAGGAAATAAGACCTGCCAAGGAATTAGTGATATCATTTCCACTCCCAAAAGAGGAAAATATTGTAGCAGATATCACTGGGGCATATCTTTTAGGCTATGACCTCATTCAGATCAACTCAAAGTCTGTAATTCCCGGAATAGATAGAGAAAAAATCCGCAATTCGATGAGGCGTTTAGTTGGTATGGAAATTGTGGAGGAAGATGCATCAAATATTAACATGCAATTTCTGTTGGATACTAGTACATTAAATCCTGAAAAGATCCTCAAAAGGATGAGCTCGATCGCTCTTGGAATGTATGAGGACGTATGCACAGGATTAATCTCTGATGATAAATCAAACCTGCAAACTCTCTCAAATAGAGATGTGGAAGTTAATCGCCAATATTTTCTGCTTGTTAGATTGATTAGAAGTACACTTGTTGACACAAGATTAGCCAATGTATTCAATTTGGAGAACATCGACATTTTAGATTACAGAGTTGCTGCTAACTTGTTAGAAAATGCAGGTGACACAATCGTTGAACTTGCAGATTTCATCTATAACTCATCACTACCTCAGGAACATTTGAAGAAGTTATTTGATATTGTACGAAATTTTGATGTACTAGCGGAAAAATCAATTGATGCATTTACTACTTCTGATAGATTGTTGGCCATCGAGACCATTTCCTTACATAAACAATTTCAGGAAAAATTATCCAAGACCAAAACTACACTGGGAAACAAAAAACAAATTCCAATTGATCTTTTAGACCTTATCTACATGTTCGAGAAGATCGCAAAATCTTGGGCTGATGTTGTAGATCTTGTGAAACCTATCTACAAAAAATCTTCAGTCTAGTTTCTTTTTTACTGCATAAGTCATTATTGCACAGATGGTCTTTGCATCCTGAATTTTTCCAGTTTTAATCATTTTCATTACTCTGTCTAGCTCAATTTTTTCAACAGATAATATCTCATCTGCATCTAGCTTTAGATCAGCAATTTTCTTCAATCCTGAAGCCACATAGCAGTGAATTATCTCAGAATTGTAGCCTATTGATGGGTAAAATGATATCAAATGTGTCATTTTTTTTGCCTTATAGCCAGTCTCTTCTTGAAATTCTCTAAATGCACATTTTATTGGTTCCTCTCCCTTCTCCATTGTTCCTGCAGGTATCTCAAGTACAAATCCATGAGGGAATCTGTGCTGTTTCACAAGAATTACTTTTTTATTCTCATCAAATGCAAGCATTGCCGAAGCTCCTCTATGTTCAATCATTTCACGCTTAACTTTCCTCCCTTCAATTATTCCGTCATAGACGCTAAGACCTAGAATCTTTCCTTGATAGATCTTCTTCTTTTTCATGCAAATGCTCAATTATGTTATTATTTAATTTGTTTGATATGATAGATGAAGCGTAGGTGATTTTTTTGATTCCTCGATACTTGTTTCTAACCAATTTTGAATGAAAGCAATTTTTTTTGGTATGAACAAATCAGCTGACTTTACATTTGTCATGTTTTGTACCTTTTGAGTCATCTCATCCATCTGAAAAATATCATTGCTATACAGAAATAGGACGATCTGATTTTTTGCAATAAATGGAATCTGCAGATACGAATCTGAAAACTTTCCATTCATTTCTGACAAAGTCGTTTTTAGATCTCCTTTAATCCAAGATAAAATAACATACGGAATAAACCCTTGAATCATTGTAGGATCATAGACTAACGTAAATTGAATTCCGTCATTTTTCTGCAGTTTTTCAAGACATCTTGTTACAGTTTTTGTAGAAAGGTTGGTTTTTTTTGCGAGTGTTTCTATCTTCTCCCTTGGATTGTCCATCAGCTTTTTTAGAATTTCTAGATCTGTCTTTGTAAGATTTGATGAGTATCCTGGACTTTCTGCTTCAAATATTGAAAGTACTCTAACATCTTTCATTAGTTGTTTTGCCAATTCAATTCTTTTATCTGACCTGTCTCGTACAACAATACTACAAACTGTAATTCCTCCAACACATGGTACAACAAAAAATGGATCTCCTACTAGACTCACTTGTTTTAGAATCTCATCCATGTTTTGTCCTGTCAC
>JAGQHF010000257.1 GCA_020431985.1 Nitrosarchaeum sp.
ATAATCAAAGATATCACACTCATTCCGGCAGCGAACAACAATATGAGGGTGCCATAACCTGATGCAGTAGTAAGTAGGTTATTCTTATGAGGACAAGTTATTATCATATTCTCTACTAGTAAGTATGTTTGTGAGGCTTTGGTAAAATTTCCTTCAATTTTTAGTTGAGTTTTTGCATCTTTTAGTATGTGTACAATATCTGTTTCAGTATAATTACTTGGAAAAAACATCTATCAACAACAGATAATGCTGTATTGATTTTTACGTCCAGATCATATGTAGGTTTATCGATAAAGTATATGGTTA
Source organism: Nitrosarchaeum sp. (assembly GCA_020431985.1). Taxonomy (GTDB): domain Archaea; phylum Thermoproteota; class Nitrososphaeria; order Nitrososphaerales; family Nitrosopumilaceae; genus HKST03. Next base: position 307 of record JAGQHF010000257.1, read on the forward strand.
GTGGGATGGCCGGTATTAATATGCCACATATAGCAACAAATAATGTGATAAGCTGTAATTTTTCTTTCCCATTCACATTTGTTCACCTTAATTTTGTAATATAATCTCATTTTTTACTGCCATATGGCAGTAAACCCTTGATGAATTCATGAATCTATTGAATTTAGATTAACCCATTCGATTGAGCTCGTACGAGCTAAACTCATGAGCTGAATCTAGCTCGTTCAAAGCAGAGTTCAACATCTTTCTCAATAATATGATCTCCCTGTCTTTCGATAGTATTTTTGCCTGAAGAACCCTATGCATCTCATCCACTTTCTGCTCCTGTGGGAGCTCATAGTTGTCCAAATAATTATTCAAGAACTCTGAGTTCTTTTGGAATGTTGTATACTGGGAAAGCAGAGAGACAAGTGAGTAATCCCGCTTGCAATTTGCTGTAGATTCCAGTTTGTATGCCTCCTGATCAAGAATGTTGTCTATTGTTGGACGGTATATTGAAGGTACATCATCACCAAATCTTCTTTGATTTCGCTCTCTGATTTTATCAGGGTTTCTGTGTCTGTAGGATTTGTGTTGTTCTATTACCTTGGCATAGTTCTTTTTGTAGTTTTTTTCCGCTGCTCTTCTCCAGACTTCCTGATAAAGTTCTGGGTTTACCCTACGCTTTAGTTTGGCATAATCAGATACTGTGAGGACCTGGGTTACACCGTTTTTGTAGTTGCCTTTCATTTCATCCTCCAATTGGTCAGGATGTACACCTTGGTTGTAGAATAGTCAATCGTACCAGTTTTCAGTATCTCACCTAGGTTTTTGTGATGTATGTCGCATGAACCAATTACCTCAAGTTTTGTGGCCTTGTCAGCGTCCATATCGTTGTAAAGTCTGATTCTTGCCGTTGACTTTTTGCCACAGAACGAACATGGAGAGTTTTTGACGATTTTAGCGTCAGAAAGGGCAAGTGTCAAGAAGCATATGCCTCCACTATGACATGATTTTTTGCATGATTCTGGGTTATATCCTCCAAGGAATCTTCGGTGTTTTCCCATACCGTATTACAGTCATTGCATTGGAAAGTTCTGATTTTCAGGGCTTGTAGGGCTTCCAGTTCGACCAAAAGTGATACCCCTCCAAAATGATTTTTATTTTTTAGGGGGATATCTTTTTTCGTTGAACTAGACGAACTACACGAACTGAAGTTAACGATAAATCGTGCAATCGACACACCTTTTTTGGCTACAGAGTAGTGATTTCTTGCCATTTTGATGATTTTTTCGTTCTTAAGGTACGTCAGTAACGGTTGTGCTTGCTTGTCTCTTGACAGAGAAAATTCTTCCTGTATGTCATCTCGGTTAATTTTCTGTTGCTTTGTTACCCATTCAATGATATTGAGGCTTTCTTCCTTGGTTCTGTTGATTTTATCCTCTATATTTTTGGTCAATGTGTAGATGTATTCTAGATCAATCTCGTTGAATTTTGATTGATTAACCAGGGTGTCTAGACTAGCGTTTGAATACTCAGTTTCAATCATTTTTGTGATGTATTCGACGTGTTCTTTTGTTACTGTGATCTTTGTAAGGTCATCATTGAATGAGCATGTAACGCATGCAAGACTAGCACATAGTTTGGCAATCTTGTATTTCTGATCGTTTGTAATCAAGGGATATTCATCAAACTTGAACTTGTTTTCAAGTATAGTGGCCTTGTCAAGAATTAGTTGAATAACGTCATCATCGAAGACCAACTCATAATCATTTGACCAGATGAACATGACAAGGTCTGACAAATAATCTAGTTTGTGGTCGTAGTCATTGTTGTTTTTTATGTTCCTCTCATTGACTTTGATGTCATCACTTACAAAACAACAAAGATCGATTCTTGCAATACTTTGGATTTGCAGGGTGTGTTTCAGTGCTTGTACTGGATAAAGGAATGAATCCATTGGGATAGTGGTTAATCCATCCTCATCAACGGGATTGAATATCTTGATCTGTCTGGTTCTTGCGTATGCGTCACCCTTGGCTGCCTTGTTGATTTCTATCTTACCGTTTCGTTCAGCTTCTGCCAGTCTGTCGAGTTCTTCTTTTTTGAGTTTGTGTGCACCATCAACTGCCAAGAATTTCCTATCCTGCATTGGTAAAACTCCGAAATCTAGGAACCATTGCCCCCCAGTAGCCTGAACACTTGCACCAGCGAGCCCTGCGACGCTTGCCATCTCTCCGCTAATGATTTGACCTGCCTTTAACAGAATTATCAACTGCCTTATTGTTTCAGATTTACCCGTGGTTGAGTCTCCAATTATCACCGATTTTATCCAAGAGGTTATTCTTTTGCCATCAAAATCTAGGTAAAGGGGGCTGAAGAAAGTAAGTAATCCGGTTTCAGTCACATTCCTTCTTTTTACAATCCTGGAATATTTTTCAAATTCCATTGTTAGAAAGTCCATAATCTCCTTTGGTGTTTTGTCCTTGCAGAAACTTTGAAGTGATTTCAGATTTCCAATGTCAAACTTGTTTTCATCAAGATACTTTATCTTGTTTACAAGCATCGTAATTTTACCCGTTTTAGGGTCTGCAATGACACGGCCTATTACTTCTATCTCCTTTCCAGCTTCCAGGTTTTGTATTTCATCCTGTAACACATAGACATCATACGCTGACCATTCATTGCCTGAATCATCAAGAAACGTGGAAGCTTGTTTGTAAAGGCTTGACACAATTGGTCTTATTCTCAATCGTCTTATCGTTGTGCTTTCAATTTCATCTATTGAAAGATTACAATCACTTGTGAATACAGCATTTCCAAAATCCTCTAGAAGTTGATACCGTTTGTAATCTGGGATTTCTACAAACTTTACAAAATTATCAGGATGTATCTTGATTTCCTTTTGTGAAATACAATTATGTTTGTCCGAGTCATTGTTACAAACTGCATTAATCTTAGTCGGAACGTTGTATGAGATTGAATTGCTTGCTATTACAGCATTGACCTTGACTGCTTTGTTTGCATACTCGGGCCTGTCAATTTCTGACAGTTTTTTTAACACTATCGTTGTTTGAGTGTCTTGGGTTTCAGCGGATTTGAAATATGGACTGTTTGGATCTTTCACATTACGTTTGTGCAATTCCTGCGCTTGGTTAACCCAACGCTCAACATAATCCACAGATGTAGGATGTGATAAGCTTGAATTTTTTTTCAGTGAGTCATTAAGAGTTTTGTCATAATTCCATCCACTGTGAAATCTTCTAAGGGCTAGTTTGAGTCCGTTGTCATGTCTATCACCTTCTGCCCAATCTTCACTAAGTAGTTGTTTTGTTGAAATTGAATCCTCGAAACTGGGTTCATATGACTCATAATCCTTAGTGTATTTGATTTCGAATCCCAATTTTTCAAACTCTGAAAATATCTTCGAAAACTCTTCGCGAGAAATATTCAAAATTTCTGAATCATTTAGAATTTCATATTGTTTTCCAGTCTCGGGATGTGTTGATGGGGGCAGTATGATTTGCCTATTCCTGGAAAAGAATTCTATTGTTTTCCCATTCTTAATGATTTTTGCCTGTCTGAATTTTGGCAGTTCCATCAATCTGAAGAAAATTCCTGAGCCACCACCGCCTGATTTTGTGCAAAAAGTCTTGGTCAGGTATTCAGGAAATATCTCTAAAAACCAGTCTTCGCGTGTATCATCATCAAAACAAACTAGGTTATTTGAAGGTCTACCAAGCATGCCACCAATATTTTGCCCAGGTTTGGGATCTACAAAACATGGTTCATCATAGTATTTTTTGTATTCTCCCTCACCAAAAGCAGGGTGTTTTGTTTTAGGCCAATTCGGAATAACACTAATTCCCATATTTCGGTATTTTTTGAAATCGGAAATTGATTCTAGGGCCATCTTAGATTCTCCTCAAACAAAACTCAGCAGCGCATTTTAGACAGACAACTATGGAGGTCCCAATCTTTGCGGCGAGTTTTGTGAATCCGCATGAGGGACAAACAGGACCCAAGTAATCTTTTTGTACTATACTATTGTAACTCATACTGTCTCCTTACAAACAACATAGTGAGTATAGAAGGCAAGTCGACGTTGGGTCTTTGGTCGGAAACAACGTTCGGCATTTTTTAATTTACACCATTAACATTATTTTCAATCTTTCCGGACTTCACAACAGATTGAGAGAACAGCTTTTCTGAAAGATATTCATCGTAGGTAAGTTCTCGTTTTTCTTTTTTGATTCTGTCTCTGAGTTGTTCAGATACAGCAATTTCTTTCAAACGAATTGACATGATTACAGTACGGAACGGATGTATATATTCATGCTTCATCTGCATAGATTATGATTTTCTTACTCTCTTTTATCAGAGTACTCTCATATTAGTATTGAGTAAAACAACCATAATCTTTTTAGCTTGATCATACAAACATAACACATGTCAAATCCACCAAAGACAATTCGAATGTTGCCAAGTGATTATGTTTTCATTTGTGATTTAGAAAAGAAGACTGGTCTAAACTTCAACAGATTGTGTAGAACGTTTGTGTATCTAATGAGAGATAAGAACACAGAGAACCTACAAGACTTTGGTTATTTGATTTCACAATTGAATGATGATGAGTCAGTTAAGAGGTTGGGCATGTATGTGCAGACAATACCTGATGAGTTGACAAAGTACAATCCAAAAGAACAGATTCGAGATGCACAACGCAGGTACATCATGGGAAATCTAAGAAACAAAAGGACGATTTATAGAAAGTCAATGCCGCACTGATAAATTATAGTTTTAGATGTTAAGAATAGAGAATTCTACCTATAATTAATAAAATAGAAAACAACTCGACCGAGTTTCTCGGGTAGAGTTATTTACACATAACTTATCGCTTTTAGGCACGGAATCGTGCGTGAATGACTACAATTAGTTACTGCTAATTGTAGATTTTACACCGTTCCAAAATTTCACTTCCCACGAAATTTTGGCCCTTAATACACCTAGAATAATAGTTCTTAGTGGAGATAATGTGCAGACCAGTAGAGATACTATTCAAAGCGGTAGAGGTCCTGCAGTAATCCCATGCCTAAAGTGGAGGTGGTGGAGATAATTTCTAAAGAGTTTTAGAAAATTTATGAATAGTCATCAAGCGTAAACGGAAGATTCTCTTTGTGTTTATCCTCTTCCTCTAAAAGCCTGGGCCTCACGTGTTCCCTAAGGTAATGAAGATTTAGATCATTATCAGATTGACTTGTAAAGGAACAGGAAGCACATGAGGCCATTGAATAGTATAGGAAGGTGAAAGATTAATTCTAAATGATTCATCCAATGTTAACCTAAGGTTGTGACCTTGTGCAGTGTGGGCTATTGATTCAGAAGTTTCTGAAAGATGTGAAACAAAAGAAAGAAGGGATCATTTTAACTCCTTCAACGTAGATGTATAGACATGTCCCTGAGAAATGCTTCTGTGTTTTCCTTTGTCAGACATTCTTTTCCAAGGTTTGATTCTTGATTTCAATTTAGGAATATCGCAATGCTCCTCTGATGTATGACCCAAATATTCACCAAGAATGTGAAAGTAATTCATACACTCTGTTTTGTCTCGTATTGCCATTCCATGTTTTATGGAACCACCGTTGAGGCATTTTTTACAAAGGGACAGCTCCACATTGCCGATAAACACAGGGTCCCAATCGTCACTGTGATCACATACAATTATCAGAGTTCCAGCTATGGGGTTGATTTTATTCTGACTCATTCTTCATCCCCTAGGTATCTTTTGATGAGAGAATACACATCATCTCTTAGTTTTTCAAACTTTACATATTCAGCTTTAGGAATGTCTTTTGTTTCCAAGATGTGCAGTCTTTCTATAATTCGCTCCTGTATCATCTGTGCATTGAAAAGGAGAACTTCACTATTCATTGAATCATCTCCTCCAATGGTATTCGTTTGTGGGTTACTGTGCAGTTGAAAACCTCATAATCCATATCCTCTCTGTGGTCTGCACATAGGGGGATTTTCAGAAGATACCTTGGGTCTTCAAACTCTAGTGTATTGGTTGCAATCTTCTTGCAACCTTCTACCTGACAGAGTTTTACATGCACATTAATCATGTCTCTTTCTCCTCTTTAGATCTTATCCATTTCTCGTATGCTGCACCCGCTGCAATTCCTACAACCATTACGACACTGGATATGATTGCAACATGCATTCCGTCATGTGCCCCAGTTGACTCTACAATGTGTTTTGATATCAAGAAGGCAGGCAACACGCTTGCAGCTGTTGGATAAGCTGTAAGGACTCTGCCCTTGATTCTTCTTCTGAACTGTTGAGGTGACAGCATTAGAAGAGCACCCCCAGTAACTGGACTATGATAACAGCCCCAAGGATTGAACCAAGAGCCAACTCAAGATAGCCCCTGATCCTGGATTGCTTGGTTTGGATTGACTTTCTATCCTTACCCATTTCTGTAGTTGGGATTCCTATGTTCCCAAGTTCTATACCATATTGTTGTTTGTGCATAGATATCTTAGGATATATTGGAATATATTATTTTCTATCCTGAGATATACTCTTATATAATATGATAGTATATCTTTAGATATATGATGACAAAACAAGAAGAGAAGTTGACTGAAAAAATTTTGTTAAGCTTGGGTGACAAGACATACAAGGCTTTGAAAAAAGAATCTGATCAACGAGAAATATCCGTTCAGGAATTAATCAGAGCTGTCATTATTCCGGAATGGTTAAACAAAAAATGAATTTTGCAAACTTAAGCAGATTTGTTGGAAGGAGAAGAAATGATAGCGAAACATTTTACCATGTTGCCTTTGAATTCAGATTATGAGATGTGATCATAATTATGTTTACACTCAAGGATATTTCTATTGCACAAAATGTGGACATCGTCATATCGCAAAACATTACATAAAACATAGAGGTTTGATAGTTGTTGCAATAATAATTCCTATAATTTCTGTAATTTCAGTTTTTGTATTATTCGGTGATGATATTCAAGATTTTGAAGATACTGAATTTAAACCAATAATCAAAGATATATCTGAAGACATCCCAGATAAATTGACTGTTATTACAGAACAATCGGGCGATATAGTCACTTCAATAAAAGATAACATAGAGACTTTAAACAAACCTGAATTTGATGAACAAGTTATAGAAATGTTCATTTATGAACTTACAAATGAGCAACGTAGAAATCATGGTGTGAAAGAACTGGTTTTGGATCCTGCACTTTCTTTGATATCTAAACATCATAGTGAGGATATGGTAAAAAGGAGTTATTACAGTCATTATTCTCCAGAAGGGTATGAACCTAGTGACAGAGCTAGACAATCCAATTATGAATGTGTGAAGGATTATGGAAGTTATTATACCGAAGGGATTTCAGAGAATATTGCAAGTGGTTGGTTATATTCATCATATAGCCCAAACATACTAATCACAAAATATGTTTGGCTGAATAATGAAGAAATTGCTTCTGAATTGGTTGATGGTTGGATGAACAGTAAAGATCATAGAGAAAACATTCTTTCCGTGAATTACGATTCAATAGGAATAGGCATTTCAATTTCTGACAATGATGAAGTTTTGGCTACACAGAATTTTTGTTGAATTATGGTGAAATATTTTAGAAAGTTATTTGTAATTATAATATGAAGATCCTAATTCTCAGTCTTCTTGTACTGTCACTGGTATTGCCATTAAACGTATTTGCAGTTGAGGAAAAGGAAATTCCTACTTTGGAAAACAAAATTGCACAACTAGTCAATGATTACAGAAAATCACAAGGACTCAACGAACTATCTTATGAGCCTGGCATATCTGGCGTGGCAAAGGCACACTCTCAGGACATGGCAACAAGACACTACATCGCTCATGAAACGTTCGGTACCAATCGAAATTCCATACAAAGAGGGGTTGACGCTGGGTATGCATTGTGTGGCGATATGGGTGCATTGAACAGATATCACAAGGTTGTAGCAGACATTACGGAATACAAGCGATTGACTGCAAAGTTCCAAAGAGATGCAGAGACAGTCCGACTTTATTGGAGCAATGACCCATTGCAAAACCAGATAATCAACTCACAGTACGACAAACTGGTAAAGATGCAGCAAGAGGTCAATAGCAGAATAATGATTACTAACCATGACATACGTGATGGAAAAATTAGAATCAGTCTGTCTGAAAATATAATGGGATTGGAATTGGATTCTAGAAGTATTGAAGAACTTTCAAATGCCACTATAAGTGGTTGGGTTGAATCTCAGGGTCATAAACGAGTCTTAGAAGATACAATGTCGCATGCATTTGGAGTAGGCGCAACGATTGACAGAGATC
>JAGQHF010000059.1 GCA_020431985.1 Nitrosarchaeum sp.
GAAAAAGTAATATGTAGTGAGTGTAGAACACTCTAACAGTTTTAGGAGAAAAAATGATCACAGTATTAGCAGGAGGAACAGGTTCGGTAAAGCTTGTCAGAGGACTGGCATCCCAAGAGACCAATGTGAATGTAGTAAGTAATGTCGGAGATAATTATTGGTTGTACGGACTCTATGTATGTCCAGATATTGACACCATAATCTATGGATTGGCAGATTTACTTGATCAGGAGAAAGGATGGGGCATAAAAAAAGATACTTTCAACTTTTTACGGCAAATGGAAATTTTTGGTGAAGAAACGTGGTTTAGAGTAGGAGACAGAGATGCTGCTACCCATTTGATTAGAACTAACATGTTAAAGAATGGAAAAAATTTAAGCGACATTACAAAGTGGATGTGTGAAAAATTTGCTGTCAGTGTAAACATCATACCAGTGACAGACAATAACGTAGAAACACGAATAACCACAGACAAAGGAGAATTACACTTACAAGAATATTGGGTGAAATATAGAGGAAAAGATCCTGTTGAAGGAATTCAGTATATAGGAGCTGACAAAGCACGTCCAAATCCTGAAGCAATAAATGCAATTCATGATGCAGACATGGTGGTGTTAGCACCAGGCAATCCATTAACATCAATTGGCCCCATGTTACAGATAAAAGGTATAAGAAAAGAACTGTCAAAAATTAAGAAAAAAGTGGTTGCAGTAAGTCCTTTAATTGGAGAAGATGCCATAACAGGACCAGCAGCAAAATATATGGAAGCTGCGGGAATTGAAACAAACTCTTATGGACTTGCCAAGATGTACTCAGATGTTTGTTCAAATATTGTAATAGACTCTAAAGACAGGTTACTTGTAAAAAAGATTCAAAGTCTAGATATGAAAGTGTATGATACAAAAATAACGATGAAGAATAAAATATCAGAAGACGCATTGGCAAACTTTATTTTGAAACAAGTGCACGTGTAGTTTGAAAATAGCTGCCATAGTTCCTGTAAAGTCTTTTTCTAACGCAAAAACTAGGCTGGATTTGACAAAATTACAAAAAGAACAGTTGTGCGAGATTATGTTAGAAGAAATATTACACACATTATCAATTTCTCCACAAATTGAAAAGATACTTGTTGTAACCAAAGAAAAGAAAGCAATTGACATCGGAAAAAAATTTCAAGTGATACACATTCTTGATAGTGATGAAAAAAGTGTAAACAATGCGGTGGAGATAGCTGACAAATACCTGCAAGAACATGATTTTGATGCGTCAATAGTGATTCCTCAAGATATTCCATTCATAAAAACACAAGATATTGACTTCGTACTCAATTATAAGATACCTCCAAATTTTGTCATAGTGGTCCCATCAAGAAGATTTGATGGAACAAACGCACTCATTAGAATGCCAGTTAATTTAATGAAAACTCATTATGATGAAGACAGTTACAAAATTCACATGAACACAGCAAAAGCATATACCCGCAATGTGGCACTAGTTTTTGCAAAAAGAATAATGTGGGACATAGACAATATGGAAGACCTGAATTTTCTTGTAGGGCAAAACGAAAAGCCCGATCTGGTTCAGAAAATCAAGCAAATTCTAAACCAAAAACAATCAGAATAATACCGAACACACAGAAAGAAACGATCAACAGCAGACTTATAAGAAATGAATTAGCAATGGTTAAATATTATAATAAAATATCGAGGCAAAATAAATGGTCAATAAAATAAATCCAAAGGACAAGTGTCCAAGATGTGGACAGGGTACACTGGTTACAGATGCAAATACTGGAGAGAATTTTTGCGGTAAATGCGGATTTGTGATTACAGAAAAGGTGGAAGAATCAGGACCAGAATGGAGATCATTTTCAAACGAGGGCGAAAATAAGAGTAGAGCAGGAGTGCCAACTTCGCTGGCTATGCACGATATGGGTTTAGCGACAGTAATCAACCCCCAAAACAGAGATGCTACAGGCAAACCTCTGACAGCATCTATGAAAAGTACCATTGAGAGATTAAGAACATGGGATAGCAGAAGTCAAGTCCACGAGCCCATGGATAGAAATTTCAGGCAGGCGTTCAGTGAGTTGGACAGACTGAAAGACAAGCTTGCTGTAGGAGATGCAGTGATTGAAAAAGCAGCATATATTTACAGAAAAGCGTTAGACAAAGGCCTTGTGAGAGGAAGATCAATATCAGCGTTGATTGCGTCAGCACTTTATGCAGCGTGCAGAGATACAGAGACTCCCAGAACATTGAAGGATATAGGACATGCAAGTAACATTAAGAGAAAAGACATAGCTAGGTGCTATCGCCTTTTGTTAAGAGAGTTAAACTTGAAAATGCCCGTTGTAGATCCAATAAAATGCATTTCACGAATTGCAAGCAAAGCAGGATTAACAGAAAAAACAAAAAGAAAGGCTACTAAAATTTTACAGACAGCTGAAGAGAATAAAATTTCGGCTGGAAAAGATCCCATGGGATTAGCAGCGGCGGCTCTTTACGTTGCGTGTGTTACAAATGGAGAGAACAAAACTCAAAGAGATGTTGCAGAGGCAGCAGGTGTAACTGAAGTAACAATCAGAAATAGATACAAAGGTCTAAAGGTTGCATTAAACATATGATTCAGACTTTTTTGAGATGAAATAAGAACAGACAACCATTGCAGCGGAGATAATCCCTGAGAGCAAAAACAATAGTTCCATCGTATTCAGAAAAGGATGGTAAAAAGATTCACTAAGGGAAATGTCGTTTATTTGAGATATCAGAGTAGAATATGAAAATATAAAATAATTAGTTGCCCAATGAACCATGATTGCGGCGATTAGACCTAGTCGTATATACAACCAACCCAAAATTATGCCACTTATGGATGCTTGAGCAAACTTGCCTTCGCTCCAAGAGTCTCCAGCAAATATGTGAGCAAACCCAAAAAGAACCCCAGTTATGATTATGATAATAAAAAAAAGTTTTGAGTTATGAAAATTTAAGTTATTTGCAGGATTCCAGAGAGACTTGAAAAAATGTTTAAATGAAAATTTTTCAGAATATATCAAAAAAACAGGAATACCAATAAGTAAAGATCTAAACCCAATTTCTTCTGGGATAGGAGACAGCGTGACAAAGAAAAATTGGAATAAATCGTTATTCACTGATGGAGGCATAGTTTTGATCCCAAACGTCTCCTGGGCAAAAGTAACTACCGCAGACACAAAAATCAGAATAGAAAACCATTTTGTGATAGCAACTAGATAATTTGATGATGGAGAGATTTCATTGCGATATAATATTGGTGAAAGGGACTGTAAGAATCCATTTTTTGGACCAAAAAATGCAATTACAAAAAAAATAGCGTAAACAGACCAGAGAATTACAAACACATCTCCAATGGTCACGTCGGAAAAGAATTCAATATCATTAATGCCAAGTTGTTCTATTCCAGACAAGGGGTATTGAAAATTAATATCCCCACCAATGTTGCTATCAAAAACAACCATCAACCCTATTGGAAAGGATAATAACATCATTCCAAATATAACCGAAAGGAATGCAGAAAATGGGATTGCCAGAATTTTGAGGATGTTTATAGACTCGAACAATTTCGAACTAATGAAGTTCAATGCTTGATTCAGCAAATCCCAAGCTAATCAAAGTATCTTTGATAGTGTCTCTATGATCACCCTGTAGGAATATGTAACCTTCCTTTGCAGTACCCCCACATGCATACTTGTTCTTTAGCTCTTTTGCCACATTATCCAAATTATTTAATTTAGGATCTAACCCTTCAATCATTGTACCTTTTTTCTTAAATCGTCTTGTTTCAAGGCGGATAATTATTTTGGTACTATCTTTTGCAAGTTCACCACATGCACACAAATCTTCAGGAAGGCCACAGGTATTACAAATTACTGCCATACGTTCTATGTTAACACAATTTAACGCACTATTAAGCCTTATTTGGCA
>JAGQHF010000258.1 GCA_020431985.1 Nitrosarchaeum sp.
GACAAACCCCCTCAGAACAGAGATTGGTGGCATACTCGTTGTGCATCTATCTTCAGAAAGATTTACCTTCACGGACCAATTGGAATTAATGATTTAAGAAATGATTATGGTGGTGGTAAGCCATCTGGCTATGGTGCTGCACATCACAAAGATGCTGGTGGTGCAATAATACGTAATGCCATTCACGGCTTGGAAAAACTTGGCTATGTTGAAAAAGTTGAAAAGAAGGGTCGAGTCGTTACCAAACAAGGTATGCAAAAGTTGGATAGATTAGCGACAGAGATTCTTAGCGAGCTAATCCCTGAAAACCCACAACTCAAAGTCTACTCTTAGAATCAAAATGAGTTTTCCAGATTATGACGACTCTCATGAAAAACAAAATAAACGGGATCGTGAAGAATTCCAAACACAAAAGGAACACATCCTAAAACAAATTCTGTCTCAAGAAGCTAGACTGAGATTAAACAACATAAAAATGGTCAAACCAGAACTTGCTGATCTTGTAGAACAATATCTTATTGGTATGGCATCTCAAGGAAAAATGCATTCTCAAATAACTGACACCCAATTAAAGCAAATATTACTCTCAATCCAACAACCTAAACGAGATTTTAAAATAAATCGTGTCTAAATACAGACAAAATATAATTATGGGTAAAGGTTCGAAATACACATGAAAGCTGTAGTATACAATGAATACGCACCAGATGATAATTATGCTAAGATCCTTAAAGTCCAGGATATAGATGAACCAAAACCCAAGGCAGATGAAGTTATTTTCACTAACAAGGCATCTGCTTTGAATTATAATGATATTTGGGGAATGAGAGGAGTACCAGTAGCTGTACCACTTCCACATGTTTCAGGTTCTGATGTAGCTGGCGATGTAATTGCTGTAGGCGATGATGTAAAAAATTTCAAGGTAGGTGACAGAGTTGTATCTCATTCCAACTTGGCATGTAGAGTTTGTAAAGCATGCACTGATGGAAGAGAATTTGATTGTGTTAAGAGACAAGTTTGGGGATTCCAAACGGGCCCACTTTGGGGAGCATATTCTGAACAGATTCACCTGCCAGAAGTTAACGTATCAAAAATTCCAGATGGTGTATCCTATGATGAGGCAGCAGCTGCATCAATGACTCTTCTTACTTCTTGGCACATGCTAGTTGGCAGAGCGAAGATTAAACCTGGTCAGACTGTTCTTATTATGGGTGGTGGTTCTGGAGTCGGCAGCTTTGGTATTCAAATTGCAAAGTTGTACAATTGTGATGTTATTGCAACTGCAAGTCCTGATAAATTGGACAAATGTCTAGAACTTGGTGCAGATTATGCAGTTGACCACAGAAAAGAAGATTGGAGTAAAGAAGTCTTTAAGATCTCAAAAGAAATTGCAAAGACAAAAGGTGAAGCACCTGGAATCGATGTTGCATTTGATCATATTGGTCAAACTCACTTCAACAAACAACTGACATTGCTCAAATATGGTGCATCTCTTGTCTCATGTGGTGCTACAACAGGTTATGACGCACAAATCGATCTTAGACACATATTCTTCAAAGGAATTAATGTCTTAGGTTCAACACAAGGAACAAAGGCAGAGCTTGATCAAGGACTATACTGGATGGGACAAGGAAAGATAAAAGCAGCAATAGATTCTGTTTATACATTTGAACAGGCTGCTGAGGCCCATACCAAGATGTTGACCGGTAAAGGACTCTTTGGCAAAATCTTAATGAAGCCAGAAAACGCTTAGTCATTTAATGACGCAGCTTTTCCGGAGTCTTATTTTTGTACCCGGTAACAATTCTAGGTTTCTAGAAAAGGCCAAGTCAATTAGCGCAGATATTGTGTGCTTTGACTTGGAGGATTCTGTTCCTGATTCTGAGAAAAAAAATGCAAGGAATCTAATTAAACAAGCTCTGAAGTCGCGCTCATCATATCTGTCTTCAATATTTGTTCGAACCAACTCTCCTGCATCGGGAAAAATTCCTGATGATCTAGACGCTGTACTTCAAAAAGGAATCGACGGTGTAGTCATTCCCAAAGTAAACAATGTTTCCGAATTAAAAAAAATTGAAAAAAACATGTCCAAGATAGAAAAAGATAGGAAACTAAATGGTATCCAGATCATTCCTTCCATAGAATCTGCTGAGGGAGTCGTAAATACATACAATATTTCCTCAAGCAGCAAGAGAGTATCGGCTGTAGTATTTGGCATTTTTGATCTATTAAATGACTTGGGTGTAGAATACACCAAAGATCCAGAGGGCGGCAAATACTCTAGAACAAAAATCCCTGTTGATGCAAAGGCTGCAGGCGTTGCGTCAATTGATGCAATATGGCAAGATCTAAAAGATCTAGATGGATTAGAAAATGATTGCATTGCTGGCAAAAACTTGGGCTACTCAGGTAAGAGCATAATTCACCCAGATCAGATCAACACAGTACATAAAATCTTCTATCCAAATCAGGCAGAAATTCAATGGGCAGAAAAAGTAAACAAAGCATATCTTGATTCAATCAAAAAAGGTAAAGGCGCTACAACTGTAGATGGAAAAATGATTGATGAGGTACATTACAAACAAGCTAAGGCTATATTGGATCTTACCAAAACATGACACAAAATTAAGATTTTTTGAATATTTTTCCCAATTAACATAATTTGAATTCTTATGGCACTAGAAGTCATCCTGATATAGGCAGAATAGAATAAAGGTCATGAACTCCTATCATTTCCTGAGATAAATGGTAAATTTGCTTGATCCTGCAGGTGTAATAGCCAGAATGTTCGAAGCCAAAAAATTTGACGATATGTTTGCTTATTGTAAAAAAATTCTTGCAAAAGACCCTGATGACATGTTAGCCCTGCAAAACACTGCATTATCCTTATTGCATCTGGAAAAATATAACGAGGCTATAGCCTACTGTGACCAAGTTTTGAAAATAAAACCACATGACACCTATGCACTTAAAAACAAAATTTATGCACTTGAAAATTTAAAAAAATATGATCAAGCCATATTTTACAGCAATCAGATTCTTGCAAACAACGAACACGACATCTGGGCACTAAATAGTATTGGTCTTTCATTAAATGAACTTGACAGACATGGTGAGGCAATCGAGTTTTATGATAAGGTTCTAGTATTAGATCCGGCTGACGCTACTGCTTTAATGAACAAGGCTATTTCTCTGCATCATCTTAACCGAATTTATGAATCAATAGAATATTATGATAAAGCTCAGGCATCCAATGCGAACTCAAAAGAAGCCGCCATAGCAAAATCAAAAGCATTCCAAGAACTTGGTCTTGAAGATGAATCATTCCTAGCAGCCCAAGGTGTGTTGCTCAAAGATATGCCAAAGATAAAACAGGATGCCAAAAAAAACAAATGCACTGTATTTCATCAGTTTTGTGAAAACGAATTTGCAGAATATGAATCCAAATATTATTGATTATTACAACTGTTAAATCAAAAATCTA
>JAGQHF010000060.1 GCA_020431985.1 Nitrosarchaeum sp.
CTACCAAAAAGGTCGTAAAATCAAGATAAACTAAATAGTTTTTTGGAAATTAGATTCAATTAGACGATGTACATGTCTTCTAATCTATTATGGATTGACTTCCATCTGTCCAAACTTTCCTTTTGTTAGAGAGACTTCTCCTTTGAATTCATTGGTATATCCATTTGTGATTACTACAATGTCTCCTACATTTACTGCTTTGATATCATCTCCCCATAATGTAAGCTTCATTTGATCTTCTTCACTTTCTCCATCTGCAATGATAGCGTCACAAACATTGATCGTTCCACCACTTTTGAGGTTAACTGTTCTAGGTTCTCCTTTACTTTTTACTTCTGCCTTTACGTTTACACCGCTTCTCATTTTCTTGGCCTGTGATATTGATATAAAATCTGCCATGACTGTTTCTGGGATTATTTTAGACAATTAAAATCTTTTTTAACCTCATTCCGTGACCATTATTCTCATCCAGTGCGAATAGTAATTGAAAAATATTGGTCCTTGGTCATTCTTATTGCAGAGGTATCGAAGCCCGGTCAACCGAGAGGGACTCAAGATCTTCTTTTATAGGAAATCCCTTCTCTTAGGAGTTCGTGGGTTCAAATCCCACCCTCTGCATTCTCTATATCTGACTATGAATGATCGATTTAGGCAGGGATGGCCTTTACTTTACTTACTGAATGTGTTGATATCTTCTTATGGACATTTGCAAGGTCTTCATTCTTGAATGTAAGGTTACATCGAAAACATTTCCACGCAATATCCGACATACCTCCCTATAAGGTGGATTTTGCTTATAAAGATATTGTATGATTGATCTTATTTTTTCTAAAACATCATCAATTTTTCTGATTTATTGAATTTTTTTGATTTTTCATTACTGAATACAAATTTTCTTAGGAACAAATTTCAGATCCAAGGGTTTAGAAGCAAAAAACTGACTAAAAATAAGAGATGACTGATATTTTTGAGGTTTTAGCAGAATGGTCTTATCTAGGCATTTTCTTAATCTTGGTTGGCGTAAATACAGCTCCCATCCTTATGCCTCCTAGCTGGATAATCTTAACTTCATTTTATCTAATGGATCCTAGTCTGAATATTGTGTTGCTGGCAATGATCGGTGCAACAGCTGCAACAATTGGGAGATTTTTACTAAAAAATGTCAGTGGCGCCTTTAGAAGATTTGTTAGCAAAGAGCAAAAATCCAACTTGGATATCATAGGTGATTATCTGAACAAAAAAAGATATGGGTATGTTATCGCATCTTTTCTTTTTGGAGCAACTCCACTTCCAAGCAATATGTTGTTTATCGCTTATGGATTAATGCGAGCAAAGAATGTAGGTATCTATTCCGGTTTTTGGCTTGGTCGTGTATTGTCGTACATTGTGATGATTTATTTTGGTAATGCTGTGCTACATCCATTTCTTGAGATTTTTGAAGATAGATTGACAGGAATCTTACTTGTGGATGGAATAGGAATTCTTGTATTGGTGTTATTTGCGTCTATCGATTGGTCCATTTTAATTACACAAAGAAAATTAAAGTTTGTAAAACCCAAGATATGGCGATTCTAATTGGATGTTTTACATTTACTTCAAAAACATGTTAGAAGAAAAATGAAAAATGATCCTGCTCATGATTTTGCACATATTATGCGAGTTTATAACAATGCAAAAAAAATAGCTAAAAAGGAGAATGCAAACGAAAAACTTGTTCTTAGTGCGGTATTATTACATGATATAGTATCTTATTCAAAATCTGATAACCGCTCAAAATTTTCATCATCAGAAAGTGCCAAAGAAGCAAGAAAAGTTCTTTCAAACTTAGGTAGTTATTCATCTACTGAAATTAATATTGTCTGTGATGCCATTCTTGATCACAGTTATTCTAGAGGGAGAACCCCAACAACTCTTGAAGGAAAAATTCTGCAAGATGCTGACAGACTAGATGCGATAGGTGCAATTGGAATTGCTCGAGTTTTTGCTGTAGGTGGGGCTGAAAAGCGGCCTTTCTACAATGACGATGATCCTTTCTGCAAAAAAAGATCTCCTAATGACAAAATTTGGACAATTGATCATTTTTATCAAAAACTTTTGAAATTGGAATCTCTTATGAATACAAAATCTGCAAAAATTGAGGCAAAGAAGAGAACTCTAATGTTGAAATCTTTTCTTGCGCAGTTAAAAAAAGAAATCTAATTTTTCTTACTTCTTGCTTTTGTTCTTAAAACTGCCTTGCAACATATGCACCTTGGATCATCAATTGACATAAAGATTCCACAAAATGTACAGCGTTTTTGACCAATTTCATATCTTATTTTATTAGGTGCTGGTTCTGCTTTATGCATTTGGCAAATGCCTCTACACGTTCTACCCACTAAATTTCACCCCCATACATTTTTTGATTTCTTTTGTTCTGTCTCTGATTGTAACTGAACTGATTCCTGATGCTTGAGTAATTTTTACCTGTGATACTTTCTCTTTGTTTTTTTGTACTGCTAGATGTACTGCTGCAGCTGCAATTGCCATGGGGTTTTTACTAGTGGATATTCCTGTTTTTTCAGCTAATGTGACAATTCTGAATGCAAGCCTTTCCGTTTTTTCAGATATTTTTATTGTTTTTGAAATTCTTGCAACAAATTCATGTGGATTATATGCTTCTGGATAAATCTCTAATTCTCTAACTAAAAATCTGTATGTTCTTTGCAAATTCTTTCTTCTGATATTTCCTGCGTCTGCAATGTCCTGTAATGTTCTAGGTGTGTTAGTCAATCTGCATGCTATGTATACTGTTGCACATAGAATTCCTGATGTTGATCTGCCGCTGAGTATTTTTTTTGCAGAGATTTTTCTAAAAATATATGCTGTTTGCTCTACTACTGATTCTGGGAGTGCAATTTTGGTCCTAATACCATCTAATAGAAAAAATGCCTTTTGGAAGGATTTTATGGTATTTGCAGAACGACTATTTCTATCCCACATTCGTAAACGATAAAACATTCTGCTGTTTTCTCTTGAGAGTGCCTTGCCTGTGGCATCTATGTCTTTTGATTCGATGATTGTTGATAATCCCATATCTGCCATTTTTAGAGAAATTTTTCTACCTACTCTAGATGATGCTGTATGTTCTTCACCTGTTACAAATGTGCTTTCTGGACCTAATTCTACTGTTTTTTCTACTGATACTGCACCGCAGTTTTGGCAGGCTATCTCACCTGTATAATAATCAGTGATTATTCTGATTTCTTTATAATCCTTCTGATGCACTAACTCGGTAAGCATTTTGACCTCCCAAATACGATTCCGCATTCTTCATACGAAATACCATATTCAAAAAATTCAATGTTGTCATTACCATCAATCAAGCAAATTCTGATGTTCGGATTAAAATAGACTAAAGATTTGTCATTTATTTTTTCATAAATTGTTTTTTGTTTCATGATGTGATTTATTTTTAAAAATATTTAATCTGGTCATGATTTTTTTGCTAGTGGTAATTTTAGATTTTATTCAACATATGACTGTTTTTTGTATCCAATTAAAATCAATGATAATCAAAAACAACTATTTCTACAGATATTTTTTATACAGTAATGTTGGACAATGTGTAAAAACCCAAAACAAAATCTGGTCCACAAACAATCATGTTTTGAATTGGAACTATCAATACAGTGAGCAAAAAAATAACTCCAAATGCAGTAAGGATATTTGGTTTGTATGACTTTCTTTTTCAATTCTCTATTCTTGAATCTCTAATACTATTGCCAAAGAATTATCTGTGTTTCTTACTTTTGTCATCCCTCTGGAAATTTCCTTAATTATCTCATAACTTGTTTGACCAATAATTGCATAATCTAATTCTATTCCATACATTGCTAAGCTTTGTTGTTCCGTAATTTCTTTTATGAATTGTGGTATTTTAACATCCAAAAATTCTTTATCTAGTGCTAATTTATAAGTAAATTTACATCAAATTTACAAATTGTTAGCACTATGCAGAATTTACTCTCTTTCCTATATATCAACATCCCCTGAGGATGTCAGGATGCCTCATATTGTATTTGGCAAAAAAATCGATTTACAGAAGTTTTCAAAACGATTTCAGCCAATCTTTCAAAAGGAACCAATCCTGATAAAAATTACTACTGTCTTTGTTGATAAAGATAATCTTACAGCACTATTGCCATCTGTTGTAATTGTAGATATTCATCAACAATTCTTAATTGAGATTTCTACCAGTGCTTCAAAAACTACAATTCGACTCTATCCTGGAACTGATCCAGAAAAAACTGATGGTGTTAAAACATCTATAGCATTATTGGCAAAACAAATAATGTGTATGAGTCCTGAATTTAAAGTCACAAAAACTAACTTGTCTGATTATTTGGATATGGTAATGTCTTCATGAAAGAATTTATTATTAAAAAATATTCTAATCTTCCACAAAAAAAGATTTTCAAGATTAGTACTGATGTAAAAAATTTCCACAATGTAATGCCTCACTACTTCAAATCATTATATGTGATCAACGAAACCCAAAATGAAAAAATTGTTTTAGAAAAAATATTTTTTTTTGGATTGACCCTAAATGTTAAAACAAAACATGTCATAAAAGCGCCATACATTCATGAAGTGTATATTTTAAGTGGACCCACAAGGGGAACTGTATTTATTGAATCATACACCCAAAATGACAACAAAACTCTAATTTCAATTAATGTCAAATTAAAGATGCCTAGATTTTTGTGTATTTTTGGTTTCTTAGAAGAATTTGTAGCAAACAAGATGAACCAAGTCACTGATGAATTTATTTCTGCATCTGAAAAATACGCCTTAGTACACATGTCTTCAAATTGTTAGCACTATGATTAATTTTAGCACTTGTATAAATAACAAAAACCTGAATTTTTTTCTATGCATGATGATGTGATAATTATTGGTGCAGGCATCGGTGGACTTTCAATTGGTGCACTTCTAACAAAAGAAGGCCATTCTGTGCGTATTCTTGAAAAATCATCTCATTTAGGAGGTCGAACTGCTTGCATGAAATTCAAAAATCATATTCTGGATAATGGCTTTCACATAATGCCCTTTTACAAAAAATCCTCTATTTTCTCTATTTTCAAATTATTGGGGATCGAATCTAGACTAAAACTGGCCAAGGTGGATAAAATCATGTTTCATTCTGAAACTGGGTTTCATAAATATCCAAAAGGCATCCGTGATCTGTTATCCCTTTCCATGATTCCAATAAAAAGTCGAATTGCCTTGCTAAGGGTTCTATTGCCTATGGCGTTTACCTCGATTAAAAAAACTGAAGAGTGGGATGATCTATCTCTGACAGAAATTACAAAAAAGCTAGATCCTGAGACAAATGCATTTTTTGATGCAGTTTGTATGTTGGCATTTGCTGATACGCCTGTTCATATCTCTTTAGGCGAATTTGCAAGAACAATAATTCGAGCAAATCCATTCAAAGGCGGTACAAGCGAATTTGCATATCCTGACGAAGGCGGTTATGATTCAATTTCTAAAATTTTATTTCAGTATATACAAGAAAACAACGGACAGGTCGAACTAAATTCTTCGGTAAAAAAAATAGTTATTGAAAACTCTGCAGTAAAGGGTATAATTTCTGGAGATGGAACTTTTATCTCCTCAGAATGTGTGGTGGTATCATTTCCAGCATATATGGCGATAAACCAATTATTTGAAAAAAATGTTATTAGTCAAAAATTTGTAAATAAAATAAATCAATTAAATAAAAGAACAGCTGTTATAGAAGTACACTTTGCACTAAAATCTCAACTTGATTCTAGACAAGTTGTTTTTCCTGTAGGCACTCATTACACTACAAAAGGAATATTCTTTATCTCAAATATTACTCCATCTGTCTCGCCTCTTGGTGAGCATTTGATAATAGCTGGAACTCCTGTTGATCCTATGATAATTGGTAATGCAGAAAAAACACAAAAAATTGTAAATGAAATGAAAAATGAAATCAATCAAATTTATCCTGATTTTAATTCCTCATTATTGTGGGAGAGGCCTATGGCATGGGATCTGGTAGAATCTGTAGTAAAAGAACCTGGCTTGGTGTGGAAATCCAAAATGCCGCATCAAATTCCAGGCATAAAAGGCCTATTTTTTGTAGGTGATTCTACAGTGAGTTATGGTATTGGTACTGACTCTGCTGCACATAGCTCAATACTATGCATGCCAAAAATTCAGTCTTACCTTAGAACATAATTCTTTATGTTGTTCTGATTAATCTTGGCATATCTTCTAGTGAAGAATCTACAATAACTCTTGCATCAAATTTTGGAATTTTGTTTGATTGCAGTGCAAATCCTCCGACCAATATTGGAATGTCTACATTCTCTTTGATTTTTTTGACTAGTCTTTGACCTGCTGTTAAATTATCTTCTAAAGTGATTGATAAAAGAACAATATCTGGTTTGTTGGTTTCAATAAAACTAAGTATGGATTCTGTAGGAATTGATGTTCCAATGTTGTAAACTTTGAAGCCTTTTATTGAGAGGTATGTTTCAAGCACATCACATCCAAGATGATGTTCTTCTCCTAATGGGACACAAATCATAATTTTCTTTTTATTGGCTGCTCCTGAAACTCTCTCCATGATAATCTTTACAAGTGTTTGTGCAACATTACTTGCAACATGTTCTGTTGCTATGTCTATTTTATTTGTGGCCCAATTCTCTCCTATTTCATGCATCACTGGTTTTAGAATTTTATCGAAGAAATCTGACGCATTAAAAATTTTGGTATAATCTTCGTAAATTTTTAATGATCCTTGAATATCCCCACATGTTAATTTTTTATACAATTGTTGTTTGGATCTTTTTGATGAATCTTCTCTTTTTTTGATATCTTCTGGATTAAATTTTGCTAATACTGATAAAACTTTGGGATCATTTCTGTAATCTAATGGGATATCATCCTTGTCTACTTCTGATGCTTTCCCTAGATACTTGACAATCTCTTGTTTTGAAGTGTTTTTCTTTGAATCCCACACACTTTTGACAAGATAGAGATATTGATCTGATTTTACTTTTTTGGCTCTGATGTATACCACATTGTTTTTATTTTGTTTTGATATATAACTAATGCTAACTGTACATTATAGTGCTAATATTATGAGTTTAAATAAAATACACGCACAACGTTAGCACTATCCTATGAATTTATCAGCAGTTTAAATAATTTAATAACATAAAAACAACATGTCCAAAATGCAAACCCAAACAATGTTGCAAAAAACCATAATTTTTGGAGGTCAGGACCTTGGATAAAACGATATTATCTGTCAGTATTATCCTAATTGGTTTAGGTGTTGGTTTTTTAGCTGTGGGCTCCATTGACTATACACTAAGCAGTGCATATTCTACTGGCGGTCTTTTATGGTTGGTAATTGGCGGTGTGACTCTAGGATTGAGTCTTAAAGTGAATCGTCCAAAAAAGCAACAAATTGGTGCATTACGGTAGAGAATTGATTCAAAAAATGTCAAAAAAATTCTCCAATCCAAAATGCATCAAACTCTATTTTAGTTTCAGACGCAACTGGCTTTCAGTTCCAGACTTATCTTATCTCTTGTTTCTTTAGGTTATTCAGTAAAAGAGATGAGTAGAGGTAAAATTAATGATTCAAAAAATGTAAAGTATGTACAAGCAAATGTATTTGCTGTTGATCAATTTAAAGAGGCTATGAATGAGTTGAAATGACATATTACTTGCTTCACTATATGGAATACAGTGAAGAGCAATAGAAAGAATTTGCTTCTCGTGAAAAAATTCAAATCCAAAACTTTCTCAAAACTGCAATATCGTCTGGTGTTAAAAGAATAATTTATCTTGGAGGACTAGTTAATGATAGCTTAGATTTTTTCCTTCATGAAAAGCGGAAAAGAAATAGGTAAAATTTTATCTTCTGGAAATATTCCCATTACTGAGTTACGTGCATCTTTAATTATTGATGCAAAAGATGGTTCACATGCAATGCTACTTTATTTAGTTGAGTGATTAAGAATCATGGTCACTTCCTGAGTAAACTCTTTGACTCAGTCTATGGTGTTGTTTCGTATTTAATTGGATGCATGGAACATCCTGAAACTACTGGAAAAATCTATGAAATTGACGGACATGACAAAATGACTTATGGGGAATTGGCACAAGTTTATGCTGCATCTCTTAACAAAAATCTCCGTAATTCAAAGTATTTAAAAAATAATTCCAGGCTGTGTATCTGAATAAAGTAAAAAATATGTTTGACTGACAAGATATGTGTTGTTAAATCTGAAAATAATTGTATTGATTTCAGCTAGAATATTGCCTAATGTGATCTTTTCATTTCTGTATCTTTCAACCAAATCCAAATACAATTCCTTTTCATGTTGACTAAATTCTTTTGAGAAATAACCAAAGATGTGCATTATTACATTTATGTGCATCTTTGCTGTAGGTTCTTTCTCAAATGCTTTAATCAGGTATTTTTCATAGTTTTCAAGAATTTCTTCAAATGACATTTTTTTGTTACTTGCTACTATATTTCCTAATTTTTTCAGTGCTTCTTGATCATGAGTCATTAACATGTATTTGTTCATGGCCTGAAAATTTACTAAATTCTTAATCTTTTTTGTTTTTTTTACTTCATTGAATCGCTCAAGAACATACTGTTTTACATCTTCTTCTGAAATTATAGCATTTTTCACTGTTTGCTTTCCTTTGTTTTTATTCACTTGCAAGATTCATTCCGATTGCTTAAAAAGCCGAACTGCGGAAGAATCATTTACCACTAGGGAAGTACTAAATAATTAGCACTAGAAAAGAAGTTAGCACCAGTTTAAATATGATAAACCAATAAACACACTAATGAAAAATATGATAACTACAATTGCCACAATTCTACTAGTTGGCTCAGTCACTTCCATTGCTAGTGCAGAAGGGGTACCAGATTGGGTCAAAAACAATGCCGGTTGGTGGGCCGATGGGACTATATCTGAATCCGAATTTGTTCAAGGAATCCAATTTCTAATCAAAGATGGGATTATAGTAATTCCTCCAACCACAGTTTCTGCCGAAAAATCTGAAGGGGTACCAGATTGGGTCAAAAACAATGCCGGTTGGTGGGCCGATGGGACTATATCTGATAGTGAGTTTGTAAATGGAATTCAACATTTGATTAAAACCGGAATCATATCTGTCCCCTCATATCAAACAGAAGCATCTAAAGCTCCCATGAACGTATCTTCTGATGATTCCAAATTAACCGCCCTTGAAGCAGAACTAGAAAAATGTGCCGAAATTGTAAAAGCATATCCAAGACTGAATTGTGAAAAAACAGCAAAACATCAAATCGAATCTTATAAAATAAAAAGAGATGGGCAATCTTTCCAAGCTGGTCCTATTACGTATTATTGGACAGGACTTGGAACTGAAGGAAATTACTTTGAAATTACAGAAACAGGCCAAGCAATTCTCTCTCTAAGAATTTTGGCTGAAAACATGGGCTCTTCAGAGAACATGTCTATGATGTGCACTGGTCCAGCTGTTTGCAACTATGATGTCTGGAATGGTGAGAAAGCATTCAAGTATTCTGGAATGGATTTCACAAACGGGCAAATTGTTCTGCAACCTGGTGAGTCAGCAATTTTCAACATGTTGTTTGGACCAAACATTGGATATGGCGGAACCCAATTCATCTATGATTCTTCAAGAGATTATTTCTTTAGGATCTCAGAACCATACGGAAGTGTCAACATACCACTAAACATCGAATAAACACTTTCCTTTATTTTTAATTTATCCATAGTCAACATATCTGTCATATCTCTTTTCAACTTCTTTATTGAGGCCATCTTCAATTTTCTTGATTTCCTCATCTACTCTATAATTGATATACTCTTGAATTGCCTCAAACTCTTGCCCTTTTGGATATGACAAAAAAATTGGTTCAATTGTCTTAAAATATTCTATGGTTTTTTCACGAAATTCTTTCCTTGTTGGCCTTTTGTTTTTTTTCATCCTAAACCAAATTGCTGCCCAACTGCATCCTACTACATGTGGCAACAGATCAAATGCTCTTTCTATCTCAAATCTTTCGTCGTTTCTCATGACTCTTGAAGGAACTTGGCTGCTGGCTTTGCGAAGTATGTCACAATCATGTCTGCTCCTGCTCTTTTTATTGAATACAGAATCTCTTCTGTAATGTCTTTTTCATTAATCCATCCTTTAGACGCAGCACCCTTTACAAGTGCATATTCTCCTGATACACTGTATGCAGCAACTGGCACATCAAACCTTCGTCTGGTTTCTGCAATCAAATCTAGATATGACAGTGCCGGCTTAATCATGACAATGTCTACTCCCTCGTCAATGTCTGTCTGAACTTCCATAATGGCTTCTCTTGAGTTTGTAAATGGAACTTGGTATGTTTTTCTATCTCCAAATTTTGGTGCACATTCAGCTGCATCTCTAAATGGAGAATAGAATGAAGAACGATGTTTTGCAGAATGTGACATAATTGAGACATCTGTAAACCCGTCATCGTCCAATGCTTTTCTAATGGTGGCTACTTGTCCATCCATCATTGCTGACGGTGATACTGTATCTACTCCTGCCCTTGCTTGACTTAACGCAGTTTTCGCAAGTACTGCCAAACTCTCATCATTATCAATTTTATTTCCTTGGACAATACCACAGTGACCTGTTGATGTAAATTGGCAGAGACATACATCTGCCATAATTACGATTTTATCTCCAAAATTTTGTCTAATTTGTGAAATTGCTTTCTGAACAATTCCTTTGTCATCAAATGCCGATGATCCTTTCTCATCCTTATATGACGGAATCCCAAATAACATGATTGCTGGAATTCCTAAATCCGAAATAATTCCTACCTCCTCATTGATATCTTCTAGTGGCAATCTCTCTATTTCTGACATTGAATCTACTTTAGTTCTAGTTTTAAGATCTTCTTGAACAAAAACTGGACAGATAAAATCTCTGGGAGATAGATTGGTTTCTTGTATTAATTCTCTCATCTTCGATGATGTTCTCAATCTCCGAAGACGTCTCGTAGGAAATGACATGCTCAAAAATTATGCTGGGTAAAATATAATCTTAGTCTAAATCGACTTATTTTTTATAGTCAAATAGCTTACCTGCGGTTTCTAGTATATTCGAATCCCCTTGTTCTGATGCTCTTCTAATATTGTTCATTGGTGTTGAAACGATACTTTCTACAACAGCTTTTGTCAATTCTTCAATTATTTTGATTTTCTTTTCATCTTTTTCGTCTAGCATTTGTAGTGCCTTTTGCAATTCTTTAATCCTAAGCGAATCTATATTCTTGAAAACATTTTTTACAAGAGGCTCTGCATCTAATCTTTTCATCGAGGCTTCTAAAACTGTGACCTCCTCATTAATTATGTTTTCAATGGTTTTTACCTTGTTTAATCTGGCAGTCATGTTCTTCTCAACCATCTCTGCAATTTGATCAAGATTCATCAATTTAACTCCTGCAATGGTTGCAACTTTTTCATCCACTGTTCTTGGATTTGATAGATCTAAAATCATCATTCCTTTATGATTATTTTTCATTGCATTAGTTATTCGTTCATGAGTTACCAGAAAATATGGAGCAGTTGTTGCAACAAATAGAATATTATATTTTTCAAATCCAGAAAGAACTTCTTCAAATTTTACAGGTTTGCCTCCCATTGCTTCACAAAATGCCTTTGATCTTTCTAATGTTCTACTTGTTATTGAGAAATCATATCCTCGTCTTTGAAGAGATTTTGCCACCAATGTGGAGACTTCCCCTGTTCCAATCAACAATATTTTTTTAAATTTTAAATCATCAATGTTTTCCTCTGCAAGTTTTACAGCCATCGATCCTACTGATATTCCTCCACGTCCTATGCCACTTGAATTTCTTATTCGTGTACCTATCCGTATAGCTTTATCAAATAAAGTGTTTAAGTGCTGACCTGATGCTTTTGTATTTCTCGCTAAGGTTATTGAATTCTTTATTTGTCCTAGTATTTGTTCTTCTCCCACTACCATTGAATCTAGTCCTGCAGTTAATTTAAGAAGATGATGTAAAGCTTCTTTATTTTCAACCAGCTCTAGGTGCTCACTGAATGCCTCTTGGTTTAGACCAGTTAATGACGCCCATGTTTTTTTGATTCTTTCAACATCGTATTTTTTTGCTTTTCCAAAAAGCTCTATCCTATTACAAGTTTGAATTATGACACATTCATCTAATCCTGAATGTTTTTTTAATTCTTCATATGCACAGCTCATGTCTCTTATTGTGAATTTTTCTAGCACATGAATTGGTGAATTACGAAAAGTAACACGTGCATTAATGATAATTTGATTCATTTCCAATTCCTCAATATCTTTGTTGCATGTCTTTCAGCATTTTTCAGATCTCCGTCTTTTATTAACTGTTCAATCTTATCATCACTCATAATGCACCTTATCGCCTTCTTCCTTTCTGTTTGAACCGCGATCTTTTCTTTTGCCATTTTTCGTATTTTTTCCTGAATCTTGATCTGACAAATGTCTTCTTTTGTAATTATTTTTTTAAACATTTTTTCAGATTTCTCTCTTAATTTTTTTGACATTGCAGGGCTTTTTCCTCCTGTAAAAATAGCAATTTTAATGGTATTTTCAAAATTAATTATTGATGGATTCGCAAAGTCACTTTCATCTGGATTATCTGAACTGTATGCAACAATATTTTTTTTCTTAGCTGCTCGTATGATTTTTTGATTTATTGAGTTATCATCTGTAGTAGTAATTACCATGTATGGTTTTAGTTCATCTAAAAATTTCGTATTTTCGATGTTTTGGTTTTTTAATTTGATTTTTTTTGCTTTTGAAATCTTCTTGATGTCTGGACTTGTTTTTCTACTAATTACAATAACACTACAATTTTGATCAAGTAGAGAGTTTATTCTTTTTAATGCCTCATTCCCACCTCCAATAACAAGAACAGTTTTTCCCTGAAGATTGAGGTCAATTATCATCGATCAAAAACGCTGCAAATTCTATTTATGTATTCAAGCATGCTTATCTTTCGAGCTACATTTTTAATTGAATAAGCAGGTGTTTTCTTAATGGCCGTCATGGATGATCTTGACAAAGAGATTTTAAATGAAATCCAATGGACTTTTCCACTTGTAACTAGACCCTTTGATACTATGGCAAACAAATTCAACACTACTCCTCAAATCATTAAAGAACGACTGATTTCTCTAAAAAAATCTGGTGTTCTAAGACAGCTTAGTGCCATCTTTGACACTAGAAAGCTGGGATATACAAGTTCACTTGTTGCAATGGAGATTGAACCTGATAAACTAGATTATGTTGCAAACCAAATCAATCTACATCCTGGTGTGAGCCATAACTATGAACGGGATCATCAATTTAATCTCTGGTTTACTCTTGCTGTTCCACCTGGTTCTGACTTAAAGACAGAACTTGACAAATTCAGTATATTGAAAGGAATAAAAAAAATAAGAATGCTACCAACTCTCCAACTATTCAAGATAGGAGTAAAATTAGATATGGTTGATGAGAAAAAACATGATGTGGCTCCCACCGAGCAAAAGAAAGAAATCAAAAATATTCAATTCATTCCAACTGAACATGACAAGCAATTCATACGCGAACTTCAGAAAGACATGCAAATAATCGATGAGCCGTTTTTAGATGCAGCTAACAGGTTAGGAATTACTGAAAAACAGTTATTTGAAAAAATGAAATATTATGAAACTATTGGCGTGATGAGAAGATTTGCAGCGATTCTTAGACACAGACAGGTTGGTTTTACTGCCAACGGGATGATTGTGTGGAAAGTTCCACAGGAACGAATTGTCGAGGTTGGTGAGAAATTAGGCTCATTTCCTCAGGTGAGCCACTGTTATGAGCGTCCCACATATCCTGATTGGCCTTATAATGTGTTCTCAATGATTCACTGTAAAACACATGCTGAAGCAAATGAGATGGCCAAAGTAATTCAAGATCAAATTCATGTGGAGGAGTATCGGATTTTATTCAGCTCGCGTGAATTCAAAAAGACACGAGTGGAATATTTTGTAGAAAATGATTTCAACTTGGAAGAAACCCCCAACGCATTCTAAATCTCATTGTCATCGTGCCCAACAACATGAACTATACAAAAATACTGATCATTCATATTACAATAATACTGTGATTTGCCGCCACATGTAAGACATGGTGGCTTGTTGTCATTTTCAGATAATTTTGTATGGTATATTCGAGATTTTCTGTTGACTGTGGAATTTTTGTATATTCTAGTGATGTTGGTGTAATATTCTAATTCCTGCATACTGAGAGGCATGTTGTTTTTAATTTTCCTAATAATTAGTTTCCATTTTTTATGTTCACCAATTTTTGCAGTATCTAATCGTTCAATTATTTCTAAGGCCTTCTGAAAGTCTGTTATTTTTTTCATTTACTAATTTGCTTGACTTGCCTTTAATTCATATGCAGGCCAAGTTTTGTACAATTCATCAATCTCTCTCATGTCTGATGAGTTTATGTATTTTCCATCGGAAATTGATGCAAACATTTCAATTTCTTCCTCATTGATTACTGTTGGTAACACTGAAGCTATAGAATTTTTTGAAAGTATAAACTTAATTGCAAATTCTGTTATGTTTAATCCATTTCTTTCTGCTATGTGTCTGAACTGCTCTACTTTTTCTAGAGCTGTTCTCCTCCATTCTATTTTTCTATCTTTTCTATGATCATTAGTTGGAATAACTGTGTCTGCCTTGACTTTACCTGTTAGAATACCTGACGCATCTGGAACTCTAACCAAAATTCCAATATCTTGCTTTTGTGCTTTTTCTATTAATTCATTTCCTGGTGTTTGTTCTAAAATATTGTAAACCGTTTGTACTGCCGTCACACTATTTCTCTCCATTGCTTCTAATCCTTCTTGGGTCCATCCAATTGCAGGCCCTAATGCCACCTGAGATGATTTAATTTTTCCATCTTTAATCATCTCATCAAGTGTTTCAAAAGTTGACTCGTTTCTGAGATGATTTAGTTTTGGATTGTGCAAACCAAATACGTCCAAGTAATCTGTTTGTAGTCTCTCCATTGATGCCTTTAGGGCCTTTCTAGTAAATTCTGGACTGAAATCTTGTGGAAGCTCGGCATGTCCAATCTGCTCAGCTTCTGAAAAGTCATAACCGTATTTTGTTGAGATTACAATCTCGTCTCTCATGCCTTTGAATACTTCTCCTATGAGTTTTTCACTTTTGCCTTTGCCATACATATCGGCAGTTTCAAAAAAATTAATTCCTAAATCATATGCTTTTTTTAACATGCGCTTTGCTTCTTCATCATCAATTTTCTTTCCCCACCAATCCAGCGCAATTGTCCATGCGCCAAAGCCTATCTCTGAAACTTTAATTCCACTTCTACCCAATTTATTATACTTCATCTAATTTCCCTTGTTCTAGTCCTATAAGGAACTTACCTTATATCTGATTTAGGTTCATGAAATTTTGTCATTTATGTTTATCCAAGATTTGCATTCGTGAATATGAGATTAACCAAGACTGGCAATCAATGGGATAATGTCTTTCCTAATACAGGGAATCATCGGTGTATCTACCTTGACATATTCTGAAACCTTTGTTTCTCTTAAATCCATGATGAGATCCTGAAAATCCCTCAGATCATCGGTTTCAAACGCTAGCATAAAGTCTTGATCATCTATACCAAAAGAATATGTGGTGTTTAAAACAATATCTGGATATTTCTGACTAACATCAATATGCTCATCCATCATTTTTTGACGTTCCTCTTTTGGAAGCAGATACCACTCGCGTGTTTTCGTAAATGGATAAACAATTACATATTTTTTTGATTCATTCCCTGCCACAAAAGAAATTATTCGTCCTTTTCTCGCATACATTGAAGGTCTTGTACATGACAAATATGTCTGGGTTGGAATTACATATTTTCCAAAAACTGTAAGATAAAGTTTTGAAATTACTTTCTGAATTTCTTCAACTGATTTGGCTGCAAACCAAAACAAAAAATCAGCATCAGAACGTAAACCTAAGGTAGAGTATGATCTAAACTTAATTCCTGAATTTTTTATGACGTTTTCTACTTCTCTAGCTGATTCCTCTTTTGCAAGATCTGCCATCCACCTCCACTTGGGGTCTACCTGAAAGAATGAGAAATTGAAATAGTATTTTTCATCATCGTTTGCTTCCATCTAATTTTGTTCTAGTTCTGCTATATTTAAACAAAATTTTCCAATCTTGCGTTGATTTTTCACAAATTCACCCTCTGTATCTGTTATTTTACAATGTGCTGTAGGAATAAATGATTTGGAATTTCATTGAACCTGTTGTTCTAAAACCCAGTCATATCCTTGACTTTCTAATTTGTCAGCCAGTGACGCATCTCCTGTTTTCAAAACTTTGCCTTGAGCAAACACATGTACAAAGTCTAGCTTATCAAGGAACTTCAATATTCTTGCATAATGTGTTATTACAATCACTGTTGCATCTTTTCCCGATACCTGACTAATTGCTTTGGCTACTGCTTGTACCGCATCGATATCTAAACCCGAGTCTGGCTCATCTAAAATTGATATTTTTGGTTTTAAAACTGCCATTTGTAATACTTCGGCCCTTTTCTTTTCTCCTCCGGAAAATCCTTCATTAAGGTATCTGGAAAGAAATTCTTCTTTTAGACCTACTTTGTTTAAATTCTCTTTTAGATATTTTTGAAATTCTCGTACTGTTATGAAGACTTCTCTATCTTCTCCTTGCAGTGCTTTACTAAGTGAATTATATGCTGTTCTAAGAAAATGTGAAAACCCTACTCCTGCAACTTC
>JAGQHF010000259.1 GCA_020431985.1 Nitrosarchaeum sp.
CGACAACTAGAACTGCCAATACTAAGAATAGACCGACCATACTCTTCATTAGCGTGACTGACGTGACCTTTGATTTCTATTTAAGGGTTTTCAAGATTACTAGTTACCAATCCTGATCGAATCTGGATGGATGCATTACGTTAATTCCAGAGACTGAAAACTTGCGCTGGTACTCTCGAAATATGTTAAGTGATGCATTTGCGATAATCAGCTCAAAGAGGTTTTCTGGGGTAAGATCGATGATGGTTGATAGCATCGCCTTGATCGGATCCATATGTGTGACCAAAACTACATTTTCATCAGGATGGTTGTCTAGAACATGATCCACTATGCCAAGAACTCTTTTTTTTACCTCTGCAAAAGTCTCGACACCATTGTGTGCTATTTCCAGCTCGCCGTTGTAAAATTTCATAAAGACATTTCCGTGACTGGAAAAAATCTCTTCATATGGCATTCCAGTGAATTTACCCATGTCAAGCTCAATTAGTCTCTCATCAATTTTTACATCAACAGAGTTGTGCTGTCCTACAATCTCTGCTGTGTGTTTTGCCCGCTCAATCGGACTAGAATAAATTGCAGAGACTTTCATGTGTTCTAAAAATTCTGCGGCTTTTTTTGCTTGATCCACTCCCTTGTCTGTAAGCGGTATGCCAGGAGTTCGTCCTGCAAGAATTCTTTCAGTATTGTTTTTTGCTTGACCGTGCCTAAGAAAAATTATTGAACCCAACTGTTGGCATGTCAAATAAAGATAATAATAACATTGTCAGAGATTAATCATGAAAGTAGGAATAATTGGCGGAACTGGTGGCATGGGAAAAGGTTTTGCCCTTAGATGGTCACAGAATCACGATGTAATTGTTGGTTCCAGAGATGCAGCAAGAGCATCTGATGCAGCAAAAGAGTATACAAATCTTGCAAAAGAAGCATTTGGACAAATCAACGGAACAATAACAGGCAATGACAATGTTACAGTTGCAAAAGAAAGTGATGTATTGATTTTGTCAATTCCTTACGGCAACATTGATTCTGTTTGTGGAGAAGTGTTACCACAAACAAAAGACAGTTGTGTGGTTGTTTCCCCAATTGTTCCAATGGAAAAAACCGATGTCGGTTTTGAATTTCTACCAATCAAAGAAAACAAGCCATTCTCATACAAGCTTGTCTCAAAATATATCAAAGATAAATCAAAACTAGTCTCTGCATTCCATGTCATATCAGAGAAAAAGCTTGTCAATCCAAAGCTAGAACTAGACTATGACATTTTTGTCTGTGGAGACGACAAGGGTTCAGTCGAGGTAGTCAACGGACTGATAAATGAGATAAAGGGATTGAGGCCAATATACCTGGGTCCGGGCGAACTGTCATACATGGCAGAGATTGCCACGCCATTGCTGCTAAATGCAATGATTCAAAACAAGATAAAAAACCCTGGAATCAAAATTATCTAAACTCGATTCGAGTATGAGTCACGAGTATTACAGGCGGGGTAGGAACTGGTACACTGCCATGGGGGCTCTGTTCCTAATTATGGCGGGAATTGTGATTGTAAGGCAGCTGTTGATATGGGGTCCAGACTTTGTTACTGACTTTTTGCTAAATGACGAAATTACAAACGAAAAGATTTCGGTAGGAATGATAGGTGTGGGCGTTTTTATGATTGCGTTGGGTTTTGTAAAACATGAGCAGCCAAGATAAGTTCCTAAAATCCCAGAAAGTTCTCAGGCTTGCGACCATAGGAAAAAACAAGACTCCCCACATTGCACCGGTATGGTATCTCTACAGTTCTAAAAAGTTCTACATCGGGACAAACACAAATACTCAGAAAGCAAGGAACGTGAAAAAAAATGGCAGAGTCAGTTGCTGTGTAGATGTAGGGATAAACTCGCCAGACATTTACGGCGTGATGGTGCAGGGAAGTGCAAAACTGATTTTGGACTCGCAGGTAAAAAAAATTGCAAAGAAAATATTACTGAGGTACTTTGACTCGTTGGAAAACGAGTCTGCTAGAGAGCTTTTAGATGATACTGATTGCATAATAGAAGTGACTCCAGAAAAGTTGTCGCAGTGGAGCTACTAGCTTAGAAATTCCTCTATCTTGTTCATTGCAGAGTTTAGCACATCAAGACTCGGGAGAAAGACCAACCTAAAGTGTCCGCTTCCATACTGTTCGCCAAATCCTGAACCGTGGACTGTAAGCACTCCCTTTGACTCTAGCAGTTTTGTGACAAACTCTTTGTCATTTGCAAATCTATTGTCCTCTATCTTTGGAAATGCATAGAACGCTCCCTTTGGAGTTGGACATGAGAGACCAGGAATCTCGTTTAGTCGCTTGACGACAAGGTCCCTTCTCTGTTTTAGTTCTGATACAAACTTTGAGATATAGTCCTGTGGACCGCGAAGAGATTCCAATGCGGCATACTGTACCGGAAGGTTTGTTGCGATTCTCACCCTTGCAAGCTTTGGAAGGTTTTCCCTTATAGCATTAAGCTGGGGCGACTGGTTAAATGCAATGTATCCAATTCTCCAACCAGACATCAGGTGCACTTTGGAAAAACCATTCAACACGATAACGGGAGAGTCGCCTGCCACCTTGCCAATGCCAACAAACTTTTCATCAAATATTATCTGGTCGTATATCTCGTCGCAGATAATGTAGAGACTGTTCTCGTTTGCAATATCGACTAGTTGCCTAAGCGACTTTTCATTAAACACCACACCTGTCGGGTTGTTTGGGCTGATAAGACAGATTGCCACAGTCCTTGCCGTGATCTTTTTTCTAATGTCCTCAATATCTGGAGTGGAATGCTCCAAGTCCACTGCAAACTCTACTGGAACCCCGCCATGCAACCGGACGTACGAGGCATATGGAGGATAATACGGTCCTGGCAGCAACACCTCATCTCCTTCCTCTACAATTGAGGAGATTACCATGTCCAGTCCCTCAGACACGCCGTTTGTTATTAGAATATCATCTGCTCCAAGTGAGAGGCCTTTGGCATTTTCTTTTTTTGCAATCTCATCTCTGAGATCCTCCAGTCCCTCAGAT
Source organism: Nitrosarchaeum sp. (assembly GCA_020431985.1). Lineage (GTDB taxonomy): Archaea > Thermoproteota > Nitrososphaeria > Nitrososphaerales > Nitrosopumilaceae > HKST03. Next base: position 3,047 of record JAGQHF010000259.1, read on the forward strand.
GTGGAATAATAGTTCTCACCGTTTTTTATTGCATCAATCAATGCCTGCCTTACATTATCAGGAGGTTGAAAGCCAAACTGCACAGGATCACCAATGTTGAGATAATCAACTTTCATTCCTTTTTGTTGAACCTTTCTTGCAGCAGTAACAATATCTCTGATTGCATATTCTACACCTGCAACCTTCTTGGAAATCTTCAAAGTATCTAGACAGGTATTTAGGCCCGTTAAAATCTTACTTGTTTGGACTCGTAGCACAGTCTGGATAGTGCGGGCGGCTTCGGACCGCCAGGTCGAGGGATCGAAGCCCTCCGAGC
>JAGQHF010000061.1 GCA_020431985.1 Nitrosarchaeum sp.
AACCATCGGCAGCAATTTTTACCATCGTTCCTTTGTATAAAATATCCGCATCCATTTGAAACTCTTGGATGCCGCCCGGTTCTTTTGCCTTTATCTCTAAAGGTACACTTGAATCAGCCATTTTTTTTATCTCCTAAAAAGTTAAATTTATTAATCTGCTACCGGAGCCATAACGCTTCGGGCCTTGCCTTCTGTAATTCTTTTGTATTGAGCTTCATTTAATCCGTGTCGTTCCATGTACTCACGATCATCGTCACTAAACTTTTGGGCGTTCGGATCTTGTGCGTTTGGTGTTGCGTTTGTAATGTTTGCTTTTTCTGCTAATTTGGCTAAGGCAACAACATCATTTTTCATGAACGCATCTTTTTGAGCTAAAACTAATTTACCTTCACGCACTAATTCATCAAATTGCGCTTCCTTATCTTTTTCTTTTGCTTCTTCTTCCATGGTCTTAATTTGCTTGTGAAGCTGAATAACTTTTTCATCCAAATCTTTTACTTTTTTCTTTTCTTCGCTTAATTTCGCCACTTGGTCTTTTAGATCAGAAATTTCATCATTCTTGATCTTTAGAGCCATGTTGTGCTCGCTAAGTGAAATTGTTTCATTCGGCATGAGTTCATCTCCTTTAATTGGTTTTGGTTTTCTGGAAAGTTTAATTTCCGGCAATTGTAAGAACGGAATATTTGTCAAAGCGCCACCCCGTAAGGTTTTGCCAAGTTCTAGTTTTGTGTTGGGGTCCGTATATTGAAGCCAAAAATCTGCGCTAAAATAACGGAATTCTTTTGTTTGTAATGCTTCTAGACCGCTCGGGGTCCATTCTGCAGTAATCATTAGATTCTCGCCGTTTTCGCTCAATTGCAAATCAACGATCCAACCAGCCGCCTTTTCATCCTCGCGATGTGAGAAGTCAATAGGTAGGCGTTTACGCAGAACATCATCACGAAAATTGCGGATCATGTTTGATAAATCTTCGGGGGTGATTTCAAATTCCATGCCCATGTGCTCGAATTGGCCCGTATAAAGGCCAACAAATGTACTTGTTTTCCCAGTCGAGTCGGTCAGAATTTCAGGAACTGGCGCCGATTGGAAAAAATGAATTACATTTGGCTCAAGTAGAATTAACGGAACTTTTCTGGCATCAAACTGGATCTTCTTGGGATTCATAGCGTTTTCCAATCACTACGGACATTTTGTCATTTAGCCGATATGCGGCCAACGAGTCCGTTTTCCTAGGTTGATCGAATTGAAACGTCAGAATCCCGCCTTTTTTCTCAAGAACGGTTTTAGATCCTTTAAAAAGCTCATTAACATAGTTTTTTGCGTCCTGCAAACTTATTGATGATTCTTGGCAATAAATCTTTTGAATGTATTGCGTAAAAGTTGGCTTGTCCGTGAACCAATTGCTTGACAACAAAACGCGATAGGCTTCAGGCAATTCGTCAAGGTCAGAACACGATTGGCTTAGTGTGATTTCATCCTGCAAACTTTTTGGCGGACTTAGTCTATCTTTATTTTTGGCTTTTGCCTTATCGAATTCTCCAGAGCCCACATAATTAGGAATCAATATCGATTTGCACCTATGATGCAATGGGGGTGAATATCGATCACTTTCGGCATCTTCTTTTGTAAAAACTCGCCCGTTCAAATATGTACAAATATTTGTAACCGGGTCCTCATTAAAGAATGTGAACGATTCTAATTGGGCGAATACTTCAGGCTCAAAAAAGAAAAAATGCCTTGTATCGTTTACTAACTTACTGGCCACGTTTGATGCCGCAACTTCAGCGCGGGATAAGACAAGGTCTGTTGCTTCTCTCATATCTTGCTCTAAGATGTTAATACTATCGGTTGTGGGTTCACTCGATGCGTATTGAAATTTTACGGCCTTCTCTAAATCAGCTAATTGCGTTTCGCTCATAAGTTCGGCTTGCCTTAAAATGCTTTTCTTTACGTGATCGGGTAATCTTACAAGGTCCTTTTTTACATAATCCTCAAGCAATTCTTGTGGCGTTAATTGAGCATATTTAATGGAAAACTTTTTCGTATCTATTTTAGGATTTTCGGCCTTAACACCATTAAGCGCCCGTATGGCTACGTTTGTATAGGCCTTTTGCATGTCCTTTCGATACGTTGTCGCGCCTTTAGCCGATACGTTTTTAATGGCATCAGGCTTTGCATTAGGCGAAAGCTTTTCGTATCGGCTTAAAATCTCTTGAATCATTTTCTCGGCAACAACCCGTAAATTGCTTTTCATGATTTCACTAATGGCTTGGGAGCTTTCACCGATTAAGTTGGGCGCCTTTGATTTGGCAAACTTTACGATTCTTTTATTTTTTTTTTGGCTTTGCTGAATCGAAGCAAATGGATTGGCGTTTACAGGCGCCTCATAGGCTCGCCCGCTTGTTTCAAAGTCTTGGC
>JAGQHF010000260.1 GCA_020431985.1 Nitrosarchaeum sp.
GTTCACAAGGACAAACCTTTTTTTGGTGAGCTTACCTCTTTTATCATATCCGGACCTGTTGTTGCGGCAATCATTGAAGGCAATAATGCAATAGCAACCACCAGAATAATGATAGGCGCTACAAAATCCTTTGAAGCTGCCCCCGGTTCTATTAGGGGAGATTTTGGGTTGGGATTCAGTGAAAACATAATTCATGCTTCTGATTCACAAGACAGTTTTAATCATGAATCGAGGGTAGTTTTTGAGTGATCTGGCTTGCACATACGTCAGCCAATCGTGGCAGTTCTAGGTCATGTAGATTCTGGTAAGACTTCGCTACTCGATAGAATAAGAGGAACAGGAGTTCAAGGTCGCGAAGCAGGCGGCATTACTCAACATATTGGGGCAAGCTTTTTGCCCACAGACACAATCAAGACTATGTGTGGACCATTATACAAAAAACTAGAAGAGTCTGAGAATCAAGTTCCGGGAATTCTGGTAATTGACACCCCCGGACATGAAGTATTTACAAATCTTAGGGCTAGAGGAGGCTCAGCAGCAGACATTGCAATTCTTGTAGTTGATGTTAATAGAGGATTCCAACCACAAACCAATGAAAGTTTAAAGATTCTACAAAGTAGAAAAGTACCTTTTGTTGTTGCATTGAACAAATGTGATCAGTTATCTGGATGGAGAAAATCCGAGACGATGTTCATTTCTAAGGCCATAAAGGAGCAAGACGCATCAATTCAGGCAGACCTTGACCAGAAAATCTACGATGTTGTAGGAACACTTTCAATTCTTGGATACAAGTCTGAGGCATTTTATAGGGTTACAGATTTTAAAACGGAACTTGCCATTGTTCCAATTTCGGCACGAACTGGGGTTGGAATACCCGAACTTCTTGCTGTCCTAGTTGGACTTACCCAACAATACCTCAAAAATAGACTTGACCAAAAAGAGAAAGAGCCACGTGGCATAGTACTTGAAGTAAATGACGAAGTTGGTCTAGGTCAGACAGCTAACATCATCCTAATAGACGGTGCTATAAAAAAAAGTGATAGTATTGTTGTAGCCAAAAGAGACTCTGTCATAGTAACAAGACCCAAAGCTATACTGTTACCAAAACCTCTAGATGAAATGAGAGATCCACGAGACAAGTTCAAACCTGTGGATCAAGTAAATGCAGCAGCAGGACTAAAGATTGCATCTCCTGAACTCGAGGGTGTTCTACCTGGCAGTACTCTGTATGTTGCATCAAATCAAACTGATGTGGAAAAGTATACCCAACTCATCGAGTCAGAAATGAGGTCGGTTTTCATTGACACTGAAAAGAATGGAATTATCTTAAAATGTGATACCATAGGTTCTCTTGAAGCAATTGTTGAAATGTTACGGCGTTCACAAGTACCTGTAGCAAAGGCCGACATTGGCCCTGTCAACAGAAGGGATATTATGGAGACAAAAGCCATCAAGGAAAAAAACCGTCATCTTGGTATCGTTTTGGCGTTTAATGTCAAAATTCTTTCTGATGCAAGAGAAGAATCAGAGGCCAGCCACATCCGTATATTTGAGGATAAAGTCATTTACAGTTTGATTGATACCTATAATGCGTGGGTGGAAGAAGATACTCTACATGAAGAAGATGCTGTATTTGCTGAGTTTACTCCAATAGCCAAGTTTACGTTTCTAAAAGGATATGTATTCCGTAACAACAATCCTGCAGTATTTGGCATACGTGTTGATGCTGGTACTTTGCGACAAAAAATTCCATTTATGAATAAAAATGGAAAACGTGTTGGAATCATTCACCAGTTACAACACGAGGGAAAAACTGTCACTTCTGCCAATGTTAATCAAGAGGTTGCATGTTCTGTTCAGGATGTTACAATAGGGAGACAAATTTTTGAAGAAGATGTGTACTATACACTGCCCACATCAAATGAAGCAAAGATGCTACTAAAGAAGTATTTACACAAACTAAATCCAGAGGAACAGCAGGTTTTCAACGAGATAATCGAAATACAAAGACAAAAAGATGCAGCCTACGCCTACTAGATTTCATCCTCCATAATATCAAAAAACGATACTGGTCTTATTTATCCAGAATATTTCTTGCAAATCATGTGTATGCCTGGAGCACCAACTGCTCCCATCATTTTATCCATTATCTGACCAGATTTAAACATAAGAAACGTTGGAATTGATTGAATTCCGAATCTCATTGCAATATTCTGATTAAGATCGACATTAACTCTTGCAAATTTTATCTTTGGATACTTCGACGAAAGACTCTCAAAAACCGGATGCATCATCTTACACGGACCGCACCATTCAGCCCAGAAATCAACAAGTGTTGGAGTTGCATCTGACGTAATCTGATCAAAATTTGTAGCATTCAAATCTATAATACCTTCTGAAATCTTTGGTTGCTGTTGTTGCCTAAGCATTTCTTCTAGCTTTTTTTGTTTTATTTTTTCAATTTCTGGGTCTTCGGACATTGTACTTTTCAACTTATGTCTACTAAAAAATCTATACTGCAATTAATCGTCTTTTGTTCTTATTGGAACTGCCTCGTATCTTCTTGATTTACAAATTGGGCACTGATCAATGTATTTTGTAAAACTTACCGAAGTATATGCAATGCCACAATCGCCGCAGATACGAAGATTTCTACTAAGCTTACCCATGGCAATAACCCAAGTTATTCTGATTAAAACCTAGCTTTTCTTACCTTGTTTATTCCATAGACCATTCCTATGGGAACTCCTATGTACATACCCAAATTCATCAAAACAACCCCGATACCATAACCCAGAACTTCCTGTTCAGAGTCGGCCAGCGACA
>JAGQHF010000062.1 GCA_020431985.1 Nitrosarchaeum sp.
CCAGAAATGAACCCACGCATTGACTGTAACTTTGATTCTGGGTAAAAGGCGGTAATTACAAGATAGATGAAACTCATTCCTCCCACAAGCTGAGTGAAACTACGATAGAACGTGAAACTCTGAGACAGCTCTTCAGGGTGGTCAAATAGCGATATCCCTCCCGTTGTAAATCCTGCCGCACTAGAAAAAAATGCATCAGAAAATGTTTCAACACTTGAAGATCCCACTGGAATTACATACAGATATGGTATTGTGCCAAACAAGACTAACAAGAAGAGACTGGAAAAGACAAGAATCGATGCTTGCTGTAAGTTCAAGCTTGCTTTTTCACCATATGAATTCAAAAAGAATCCAGTAACCAATAGGAGAACTGTAGTTAGGTAAATGCCTGTAGCAGTAACTGTTTCATTTAGTACTGTGGACAATATGGCAGGTACGAGTAAAAGTACGCCAGCAAACTGTAACACAAATCCAAGATTTCCCAAAATTGACTTTACGGGAGGGCTAAGCAGCCGTGATGGTGTGGCAGTTGCGTCACGAATTGCTTCTGCGATGGTACTTTGAAAAATCATTCCAAGAACTTCGTTCTTCTTTGAAATTACCGGGAGTTTTCTAATGTTGTTATCTCTCATTTTATGTAATGCTTCTTGTAATGTCGATCTCTCGTTGATTGTAATTAATGGCGTACTCATAATGTCCTTGAGTCTGGTTGCTTCTGCATTTACTGTGACATCGCTTACCTTACTCAGTATGTCTTCATCTGTGACAATTCCAATTGGTTGTTTTTGGTTGTCTGTCACAACAATATCGTCTGTTTCATGGTGTTGAAGCATTCTAGCAGCTTCTCTTGTCAGCGTGTCTTGACCTAACAAAAGAACATCTTTGTCCATGTATGCGGTAACATATTTTGTAAGTACATATGACACAGATCTTTCCGGATTTGTCGACATTAAGCTATCCTTTATTGTTGATTTTAAATAATTTGGGATTCAAGTAATCCATAATAAAGCACGGTCCGTTTTTTACTTGGTATATTTATAAGCGCTAAACGGATACATTAAGCGTAAACATGGAAATTGATCAAGCACAAGAGCCTGATTACGAGTCTGTAAAGATAGATTATGTTGGTTTTGTCGATCCATATGCTGTAGAGGGCATGGTGGTTCTCAAGTCTACTGATGGTAAAGAATTTCATATGAGGGCCTTTTCTGGAGAGGTAGCACGTCATATTTCGAGCTTTAATGATAGCGCGGGAGAAACCGTCCCCTCAATATACAAGATGATTGAAGAGATATGTGAAGAAAATGAATTGGTTTTGGTAAAAGTCAAGATCTACGAGAGTGGTGAAGTTTTGCGAGCCAATCTGTATTTTACCGGCAAAAAAGATCTAGTTTTACGTAACTATCGCGCATCTGACGCCATGGCCTTGGGTGCATTTTACAACATCCCGATTCTTGTGCGAAAGAATCTCTTAAAAGAAAGCATGGAAGCATGATTAACTAAATCACTTCTATTCAAGTCTGTCAAAAAATTCAGTTGGGAACAAGTTTCTTATTCGTTGCATCTCATTTTGATAAACCTGAATTCTTTTTTTAATCTCTGTGCTTTCTTCACTGTCGGTATTCATTAGTGTGACTGTTAATTCCTCTATCTTCTTTCTAAGCGTCTTGTACATCAACAAATATTCTGGAAAGTTTTTGGGAAGGTCATCCATGTTTAGTCGTATCTCTGAAATAATATGTTATATTTTTTCATATTTTTACAATATGACACACATCATGTTATGATAGTTATCTGTTTTTGCTTCATAATTCGGCAAACTCATCATTAGTTCAGATTTGCTTTTTGGTTAATCATCAGCAAACATACATTGTTTTTCTAAAATATATGACATGCTAATCTCACATCGTATTTGCACTTTTTTCCAAAGCGAACTAATAGGTGATTTTTCGTATCAAATGGGGTTCCTTAAGCATAATGTTGCAGTCATTTATTCCAACAAATTCAAATTGTTTGAGATTCAAATTCGTCATTATGATTATGGCTTCACATCTACTACAATGAATCGTTTTACCGTCAGACCTTCTTTCAAACAACAACCCTTCTTCCATCCTATCCTGTTTTTGGCACGTTGGACATATCTTTGGTTCTTTTTCTGCCAAAATAATCTCGCGAATGTATATTGTTCTTCCCATTGGATGGTCTCTGCTAATCGCACTGAAAAGAGTTTGTATATGTCAAACAGTCTGCTTTCTAGTTGACAAAATATGTTGTATGGCCGAACACAAATGTATTCTCATGTGACTATCTCATCTAAGCGGTCTTCTTCTTGCGCTCGTTTAATTTCCATGGCAATCCTTCTCCCCACCCCGAAGGTCTTTCCATATTGATATTTTGTATATGGGCTGGTAGTCGCAACTATTGGGTTTCCTGGAACTCTTAAAGACACATCATATACCACCAGTTCTAAATCCTTAGTGATCACGCTTTGTAATGAGAATGGTCCTATTATCCCCGGGGCGTATTCCTTTTTTACTGCTGCCACGAACTTGTCTCCCATCTTCAGTACTTTTTCAAGTAAAGACTCTCTTATGCTAGCTGGCGTGTGGCCAACTTCTATGTTTTGGAGATCAATATCTATGTCCATTTGCTGTTTTGCTGGAAGTGCATTGTAATCGTGAATGTTTGTTTGGAGCCTACGTTCAATTCCTATGAAATCGACTTGATCTGATATTGGCGTATGAAAGAAATTAAAGTTCATGTATGTTCCTATCGCCAATTCCTCTATGCTTGATCTTTCTAGATCTTTTCTTGAGATCAATCCTTGTTTTATTTTGGTTTCTGATTTTTCTTTGTAATCCTTGTATGATGATACTGTGAAAAACGCTCGTTCTAGTGGCCTGTTTTTCTCTTGCACTTTGACAATGCAAGGCTTGTTGATGTTTTTTGGGTCTTTGAATAGCTTGGGAAATTTGATTCTGGCTTTTTCCAAAAGATAGTATTGATTACGTTTAGCGGTTCGCTCCTCTGCCTGAAACAATTTTCTATTTCCAAAAATTGGCACCTTGAATGAATTCTCTAGTACCTTATACCCTAGGTATACTGTCAATGATCTGTGTGGAACAATTATCGTGTTTGTATCTATGATATTCTTTTGAATTTTTGCTGACGCCATATCTTTGAATTTATCAAGCACTACAATTTCATCTGCTATTCTCCCAAACCGTTTGTACGGGCCCTCTCTCCCTTTTTGACAATAGACAACTGTTTGAAAGTCTTCTTCTTTAGCCCCGTCCATCACTTCCAAGGCTGAATGACTACCGAGCACTCCGATCCTAAGATCAGAATAATTGCTAATGATCTTTTTAATCTCTGGATGCTTTATCACGCTCATGCTATAACTTGGGTTCTAATATAGCTAATTTAACGAAGAAAATCCAAACGTTTTATTCGAAAGAAATCAAGTGTGTTTGTGTTTTATTCTTTTGAGCTGCAACTGGCTGGAGTGATTTTGCTAACTGCTATGACTGTGGGTGGAATCTCGCTTTGGTTGAAAAGAAGGAGAGATGAAAAAGAGTCTGGCTCAGCTAACGTCTCTGATAACGTGGAATACTAATGCCAAATCATGTGCGGTGTATAATAGATAAAATACTGTTGTTTGTAAGATAATGTGATGAGGCTAGTTATTGGTATTACTGGTAGCACTGGAGTCATTTATGGAATACGTATGCTTGAGGTGTTAAAACAATTGAACATAGAGACGCATCTTGTCATGTCTGAATGGGCAATCAAATGTATTGGAATGGAGACAGACCACTCAATAGGCTATGTCAAATCTCTTGCCACTACCACGTCTGATGAAGGTAATATGGCCTCAAGCATTTCAAGTGGAACCCACAGAATAGATGGAATGATAGTTGCCCCGTGCAGTATGAAAACCTTGTCTGCTATAGCAAACGGTTATGATGATACCCTTGTAGCAAGAGCTGCAGGAGTGACGATCAAAGAATCTAGAAAACTAATTCTTATGGTACGTGAAACTCCTTTATCTCCAATACATCTTGAGAATATGTTGAAACTATCTAGAATTGGCGTTGTAATTCTTCCTCCCGTAACAGAGTTTTACACAAAACCGAATTCTATTGATGACATAATAAATCACGGTGTTGGTAAATGTCTTGATCAATTTGGTCTTGATCATAGTTTATACCCGCGATGGGGAATCTCTTAGATATTGCCAAAATTTCACATCGAGGCGTTTTCCGATTCTTCTAGACAGAAAGTTTTTGGATTGTTTGCTGGTTTTGAGAACTATCAAAAACTTTTCCCACAATACTTTCCATCCGTCAGAATTCTTTCCATCCGAAATGAAGTCTCTGTTGTGGAAGAACACCTCATACTTGGCCAACGGGAACTAGTAATGATGACAAAACACATAGTTGAAGGGCAAAATAAGCATGATGTCTTTGTTATTGGAGGGGATGCCAAAGGCACCCACATTGTAGAACTATTTGAATCCACAAAAAATGGAACCCAAATAACCATCAATGTTGACTTTCGTTTGCGAGGTAACATGAAAATAGCAAACGCCCTGGGCAGATTTGACGTCGAAAAGGAATACAAAAACTTGGTTGAAGAATTTCTAAATTGTTTGAACTAGTCAGACTTTAGTTTTTTGTCTTTAAAGTCCTCGAGCTCTTTTTCTCCCTCTATCTTGCCTTTCTCAAACTCTCCTTTTGCCCTGCCAAAAGTCTTTGCAAGTTCGGGAATCTTCTTTGCTCCAAAAATGAATATTGCCGCAACAA
>JAGQHF010000261.1 GCA_020431985.1 Nitrosarchaeum sp.
CCGCGGAAGTGAGATTTAGAGTGACAGATGAGTCTGGAAACCCATTAGAGAATGTCACAGTAAATAATTGGATATATTCTACAATCACAGACAAGGATGGGTTTACCGAGTGGATTGAAGTACTTCCAACCGTATATGATACTTCATATGATCCAGAAATTGTCTTTTCAAATCGAATCATGCTGGCTGAACCTTTTCATGTGTTATCCGGCGAAAAAAAAACTGTTCATATAACTGTAAATGAAACTACTCCATCTTATTATGTCCCTGATTGGGTAAAGAACAATGCAGGTTGGTGGGCAGATGGCTCTATTGATGATTCTTCATTTATTCAATCACTACAATTCTTGATCCAAGAAGATATTCTAAAGATTCCAACAACAATGCAAGATATGGGTTATAGCTCGGCTAAAATTCCTGATTGGGTAAAGAACAATGCAGGTTGGTGGGCCTCAGATCAAATAGATGACACCTCCTTTATTGAAAGTATCAAATTCCTTATTCAAAATCGATTAATTATAATTCCTTAACTCTTGTCTCATGCTTTAATACTCAAATAATATTTTTGAATTGTTTTCTCCATATGTCACTTGAATCTCATACGTGCCATGTCCATGTTGTAAAAACTTTGTATATTCTTTGGATAAATCTTGAACTGAAAAATTTGATTCTATAGGTATTACAAATCCTTCTGGAGTAGTTAATCTTGTAATTACTAAATTGTGTCTAACAAACGTGATAAATTTTTCAGGATTGTCAACATCTACTCCAAAACGTACTTTTTTTGGAAGTAATGAATTATCCAACCAAACGTTAAATTTTTGATCTTTTTTGCTAATGTCTCCTGTGGTAAAGTGATATGTAGAATGTGTTCTCGGGCCTCCAAGTGGAACATCCTTGTACAAAAGGTAATCTACCTCTAATATGTTATTCTGATTTGCGAAGTGATATCTGTCATTCAGATAAAAAAATGATACGAACCATCCATTTTCATTTACTGGAACATTTCTTAGTATTTTCCTTCCGTTTAATTCTATATCCACATCCAAAACTGGAGTTTCGCTAATTATTCTTCCTGTCTGAATTGATGTTGCATTTACCTCTCTGCCTGTCTGATCAAACTCTTTTTCTGATACACTTTTTTTTATTTTGAAACTGGAAAAATCAAATTTACCATATATTGTAACTTTGTCTTTGAAGTTATAGTGATCTTTGTCGGTCCATATTATTAATGGCGCAATGGAACTATCGGGAGAATCTCTATTTAATTTCTGATCCAATTCTGGACTCTCTGAATTCGTAGTCATCTTCGATTTTATCTCTGGTCCGATGAATCTACAACAAAATTCATTATTTCTCAATGCTATTTCTTTTTCTGGTTCTGGTTTAATTTCACATATTTTTGGTAGGTTCACATAACTACAAAACCAATGATTAAAACTATCTTCTATGGCAGTGGTTCTCCATCCCACACATTCAGGAAATGCTGGATGAGTCTCGCAGAAATTGTAACTTCCAGTTTTGAGACCATATGAATAATTCGATTCCATTGCAAATGACAAGATAATTGTAATTGTAAATAAGAACATCAAACATTTTCTAAGCATATTATTTGCTACCTCTGTGAACTATGTGAATTGTTTTTTTCTCATCGTTTTCAATTAGAAATGGTTTTGACCATAAAACTTCATCTAAAAATTCTGCTTTTGCAATATATGGCTCATTAACCGTAATCGTGGGAAGTACTTCAATCCACTCGGTAAACCCATCCTTGTCTGTGATTGTAGAATATATCCAATTATTTACTGTGACATTCTCTAATGGGTTTCCAGACTCATCTGTCACTCTAAATCTCACTTCCGCGG
>JAGQHF010000063.1 GCA_020431985.1 Nitrosarchaeum sp.
GCCCCATTCAGTCCAAGAACCGTCATAGTTGCGAACTTGGGGATAGCCTAAAAGGTATTTTAGAACAAACCAGCTGTGAGATGATCTCTCACCAATCCTGCAATAACATATGACATCTTTGTCTGGGGTAACGCCTTTTGGTTCGTAATTTTGTTTTAGTTCTTCAACAGACTTGAAAGTACCATCAGTGTCATTAACTGCAGTTGCCCATGGAATGTTATTTGCGCCTGGAATGTGTCCTCCTCTTTGTGCATGCTCCATCGGGTATTCAGGCGGAGCAGTAATTTCTCCTTTGAATTCTGCAGGTGATCTTACATCCACCATCACAATATCCTCTTTCTCCAGCGCACGTTTTGCATCTGACAAATATGCTCTTAATCCCTCATCAGGAGGTTGTGCGCTATATTTGACGGGAGTAATTTGTGGTTCATCAGTTGTGTAATCTCTGTTTTCTAATTCCCATTTTTTTCTTCCACCATTCATTATTTTGAGATTTTCATGTCCATAATATTTGAAAACCCAGAAAACAAATGCTGCAAACCAGTTGTTAAAGTCACCATAGAGAATCACTTCTGTATCTGGAGTAATTCCATTTTTTGACATTAATTCTTCAAATTGTTTTTTGGAGATAATGTCTCTAGTAACTGGATCATTAATGTCCCGTTTCCACCAGATTAGACTGGCATCATTAATGTGACCTTTTTGATATCCATTTACTGGATCATAATCAACTTCAACTAGTTTTCTATTTTCGTTTGGAGGATTTTGAGATACCCATTCGGTATCTACCAATACTTCCGGATGTGCGTAATTCATAGATTAACTCTAAAAGATTTCTATTTTAATTTGATAGTTTACATTTGTAAATTGACTAGAATTTTATCCATTTACAAATGTAAGCATTTGTTCTAATATACACCAAAAATAATTACAAATCATGTTTGGTTTTACAAAACACTGCAAAATATGCGGAATTGATTTGAACAAAGACAATGTGATAAAGAGGTTTGGAAAGTCATTTTGTTCTGATGAACACGCCAATCAGTATGTGCAATTAAGACAACAGCAACAAAAAGACGATTCTACAAGAAGACGCGACGGTTGCTGCTAAAAATATTTCATTATAACTTCTAGTTTAGAATGCAGCTTTTTGTTAGTTTTTTATGAAGGGAATAGTATGCCCACAATAACATGCCAACTGAACCAACGAGAAGTGGAATTTGATAGTTTGAAAGAAATGTGGATACGGCAACGCCAGCAGTACCAAAACTTGTCAAGAGTACAAATCCCATTGAGGAGCAACTGGCACATCCACCTGCCATCATTCCAACAGATGAACCCATAAACGAAGATTTGTTCATCTTTACTTTTGTATTTTTTATGACATAGACGTTCATACTTAGAACAATTGCCATAAGTGCAGATATTGCATCTGACAACATAAAAACAGAGAGTGCATCTGAAGGAAGATAAAACACAAAGACAGGTGTAAAGAACAACAGTTCTCCCAGTACATTAAATGTTATCCAAAATAAGGTAAAAACCGACACTGCTAAAAACACGTAAAGCTTGTCTGAAAAAACTTGTTTGAATGAAGATAGCATATTTATCATTTTTTAGTTTAGACTCTCATCAAATATCTTTTCAAATGTAGCGTACGGATATGCACCAGTAAGTGCCTGTGGTTGAGAACCGTCGTTTTTGAGAATTAAAAAGGATGGAGTGCCTCTAAAGTCAATTTGCTTTGCAAGATTGAGATCATTTTCCACCAATAATTCATATTTGTTACTGTCAAGACATGAATCAAAACTTTGTGTGTCTAGTCCCATCTTTGATGCAGTTTGTTTTAGATTGTCCCTATTTGCCCATCCGGAATTTTCATGACCCTGATTGTAATACAACTCATCATGAAATTCCCAAAACATTCCTTGATCGTTTGCACATTGAGATGCCATTGCAGCAGGTTTTGAGTCGGGACCAACTACTGGAAAGTGTTTAAAGGCGATGCTTACTTTGCCCGATTCCACATATGATGACTCTATCTGTGGACTTGTATCTCTTGCAAATCGTCCGCAGTTTGGACATTGAAAGTCTCCAAACTCAATTAGGGTGATAGGAGCTGAGGGGTCTCCTTTTAGAGGAGTATCAGACGTGATAAGATTTGAAAAGGACAATGGTGAAACCGATGAGTCAGTATCTGTATTTCTCATCACGGTTTCAGTATTATCGTAGTTTAGTGCAGATACTGCAATGACTGCAATTACCACAGCAACAATGCCTCCAACAATCAAAGGTTTTTTCATAATTTCAAAAATTCTGATATCCATTTACGTCTTTTTCCAATTTTTAGGCGCTTTTTTCAGTTTTTTGTTCTAGGAACTTTACAAATGTAAGTATTTGATAATAAATACAAAATCAAAGTATGAGATCAGATATGACACACGTATCACTGGATTCCAAAAAAAATCAAATCACAAGGACTGCCCTAAAAATTAGTGGAATTCATTGCGCTGGATGCATAACTGCAATTCAAAAGCACATGTCAGATATTGAAGGCATAAAAGAATGCCAGGTGAATTTGGCCGCTGAAAAAGCCACTTTGACATATGACCAATCCAAAATTAATTTAGAAAATATCGAGAAAGCCATCAAAGAAATTGGTTATTCTATTGTCTATGAAAAATTCTCAGCCAAGATTAGTGAAATCACTGATCCGGTTAATTCAGAAAAATTTGAAAATAAATTATCCAAAGTAGTTGGAATTAAACAAGTCTCCATTAATCATGAAAAAAGTCAAGTGGTTATTGAATACAATCCCACTCTTCTTTCAAGTTCTGATCTAAGAGGAATAATCAGCAGATCAGGATTTAAAATTTTAAGTGAGGATAATATGATCTCATCAGAAGAAGTTGAGATAAAAAAATTAAAAAGATTATTTTTGATAGGAATTGCTTTTTCAGTACCAATAGTAATTTTTGGTTATCCTGAATTACTTTCGTTTATTCCACTTGCAGGAAGTAATGTTGCAGCATATGTTATTTTTGTGTGTGCAAGTATCGTACAGTTTGTAGTCGGATGGAGATTCTATGTGGGAGCATATAGAATAACTAAAATAAAATCGGCAAATATGGACACTTTGATTGTTACAGGAACTACTGCTGCGTTTCTATTTAGTACATTTAACACGTTTCCAACACCAATTTGGGAAAATATCTACTATGATGCTGCAGCAATTGTGATCACATTCATTGCTTTAGGAAAATACATGGAACACAAAACAAAGGGCAAGGCGTCATCCATTTTACGTAAAATGCTTGAGCTTCAGCCAAAAATCACTCGAATAAAAAAAGACGATGAGGAAATTGAGATTCCAGTAGAGCACATCAACCCTGGAGACATCATAATTGTAAGGCCTGGAGAAAAAATTCCTGTGGATAGCATAGTTGTTGAGGGATTGTCTGCAGTCGATGAATCTATGATTACTGGTGAATCAGTACCTGTAGAAAAAAAACCTGGAGACAAATTAATTGGAGGAACTGTAAACCATGAAGGATCCCTTGTGCTCAAAGCCACTAAGGTTGGAAATGACACCATTCTTTCACAAATTGTTAAGCTGGTAGAAGACGCCATGGGAACAAAACCCCCCATGCAAAAAATAGTAGACAAGGTTGCAGGGTATTTTGCTTTAGCAGTACTCGCCGTAGCATTTGGAACATTTTGGACTTGGATCTTCATTGCACCAGAAAGTGCAGGCATTGCAATTGCATTAATTCCGGCAGTTGCAATTCTTGTTGTTGCATGTCCATGTGCGCTAGGATTGGCAACTCCTACTGCAATTATGGTTGGAATGGGAAAAGGTGCCAGCAACGGGGTCATCTTTAAAGGAGGAGACTCATTAGAAGTACTAGGGAAAATCAATACACTCGTTTTTGATAAAACAGGTACGCTTACAGAAGGAAAGCCCAAAGTCACAGACATCATTCCTGTAAACATCCCAAACAATGACGAAAATACAGTACTAAGAACTGCAGCCATTGCTGAAAAAAATTCAGAGCACCCACTTGCAAAATCCATACTCAAAAAAGCAAAAGATGAAAAAATACCCATCAAGTCACCGACAGAATTTGCAGCCATTCCAGGAAGAGGGGTTAGAGTCGAATCTGATGGAAAAAAAATCCTAGTTACTAGTCCAAATCAAATGAAGAGAGAGGGAATCAGTTTAGAGTCAATTGAAGAGCGTGTTTCTAATCTACAAGAAGAGGGAAAAACAGTAGTTGCAGTATCTTGCGATAATGTGTTAATTGGAATCATTGCACTTTTAGATGTTCCAAAAGCAAGTGCCAAAAAGACACTAGAGGAACTAAAAAAATTCAAGATCGATGTTGTTATGCTTACTGGTGATAATGCAAAAACTGCAAAGATCATTTCAAAGGAACTTTCAATTTCTAACGTATTTTCTGAGGTTTTGCCTTCTGAGAAAGTTAACGTCATAAAACAGTTACAGAACGAGGGCAAAAAAGTGGGCATGGTAGGAGATGGAATTAATGATGCTGCTGCACTAACTCAGGCAGATATTGGAATTGCCATGGGAACTGGGACAGATATTGCATTAGAATCTGGAAATATCGTATTACTACGAGATGACCTTTTAGGAGTTATTTCATCAATTGAGGTGAGTAAAAAAACAGTACGCAAGATAAAACAAAATTTGTTTTATGCATTTGTATACAATTCAATATTGATTCCATTTGCAGGACTTGGTTTACTCTATCCTGCTTTGGCAGGAGTAGCAATGGCTGCAAGTTCGGTATCAGTAACACTCAGCTCACTATCATTGAAACTATGGAACCCTAGAAAATTGGAAAAATAGTAGGGAAAAATCAAAAAAGACAGTTTATGGAACAGGTAGTCTCATCATAATTTATTTGTGATATCACATATGAAAAAAATCCAAATATGGACTGCAAGATTTCTTGGTCAGATCTTAGAATTCAAGTAGAAAATTTCCGAATTAAGTTTTGAATTTAGGCTTAGATTTTAGAGGTATTTTTTGAATTGAACTAATTTTTTCAGAGTGATAGTTGGAGTTCAGATCTAGATTTCCAATTATTTAATTCAGTTAGGTTGAATTTCCAGATATTTTGTAATCTATTTTAATTTGTTTCAGGCTAAATTTAACCTGATGTTAAGATTCTTAGGATTATGCTAGAATCCAAATTGAATTTCTAGGTATTCAAACTAAGATTCTGGTTTTCTAGTTTAGCATCTGAGTTTAAGCAAAGGAAGTATCTAGTTTCTCTAATACTTTTTTGTAGATTTTAGGTTTCTTTCCTGATTCTAAGGATTTTTTTAGGTACCAGAGAGTCGATTTATTGATTCCGACATGGATTCAAATTGTTTAGAGTAATCATTTTTTCACAAATGCATGAAGGGTTCATGATACGGACATTACACACGCAATGTTGGGACATGCAACCTATCTTGGAATGTATGACAGAAAAACGTATTCAGAAATGCTGTAATTGTATTTGAAAATAGAACCATTGCTCAAAATTTTCTGATTTAGGCGAACAAAATCGGCCAACTTCTATATACGCTAGTATGTCGTGCTTCCAACCAACTTTGAACTATAACTAGAAACATTTTTCAATCTTATTTCCTATTAGGAAAATAGGAAACAAAACATCATGAAAACCCAGAAAAATCATGGGTTTCGCAAGCTGGAGCCGGCGGATTCCTCTAGACCCGCTAATCCTATTCTGCTTTGAAGAGCTGAACATCAAAATGACAAAAGAAAAATTTTTTCCCGTAACATCATTGTTCCATGCTGCCATCACGATTCTTTATTAAAACAAAAACACGACATTATTTGTGAAAAATACTGCTAGGGATATTTTCTTACCTGCGATAATAGCTGCAATCATAGCAGTGCTGCTTTTGAATCCGAGTAATTCATTATCATTGCAAGAACCAACCAACACTGTGCTTATTCTCCATAAATTCAAATCATCTACATACAATGGAGGGCAACCAATTGTATTCCAAGGAAAACTGACAACCGAATCTGGAGAACGAATACCTGATGCAAAGATTATAATCAAAAACACTGGCCCATGTCCAGAAAACCACATCATATCTGAGGGGATAACCGATAAGCACGGACGCTTTTGGATAAAGGTAATTACGCAAGTTTGGGACAAGGATGATGGTCTGATCAAGGTTTATGCAGAATTCAAGGGAGATGAAAATTTCTCGCCATCTGTTTCTAACAAGTACAACATAGTGGTCTACCCACTCAAGGCCATATTATGTGAAAAATAAGCCACTTTTCCGTCATCTCATTTCTCTAAATCTGTTTTTTGTTTAAATCGCCTGACAACTAATCTAAATCATTGGAAGAAAAATCCTCCAAAGAGCTTGTTCCACTTTTTTTCGGCAATACCGCCAATACTTATGATAGTGTGGTAATGTGGGCAAC
>JAGQHF010000262.1 GCA_020431985.1 Nitrosarchaeum sp.
AGGAGAGGTTCTTTTAAGTGACGCTGGTAGCGCGTTACCTGTAAGCAGTTCGTACAATTATGAACAAGAAATTGACCCCACCTTTGAGGTCGGATCGGATCAATGGTGAAACGTGGCGAGTAATTTCTTAGAAGCTGATGCAAACCTAGCCGAATTTCGGTCTTTCTTGTCTGAGGTTGTTAAGGAAACTACGGATTTAAGAGAATTTTTTGGTTTAATTGCTAAAGATCACGTTAAACGGCAAAGGCAAATTTTTCAATTAAAAGGACCCGGTAAATATAAAGATTTGTCTCCAAAATATAAAATAAGAAAAGCAAAAATAAATAACGGCAATATTTATCCCATATTAAACTTAGGCGGTGCATTAGCCAAGGCTAACCTTGAACCAGGATCACCCGGATGGATTTATAGAGCAGCTAAACTCAATTTTGAGCTTGGTGTTGATTCAGATGCAGTAGCGAGACAATCTGGGGCAAGGTATCCTTACCCGATAGCGCACCAAGAAGGACGCGGAAATAATCCTGAAAGGCGTTTTATCTTCTTAGATGATGTTAAAAGAAAAGCATGGATCGATATAATTCAAAGAGGCTTGCAAAATAGATACAGGCAAAAAGGATGGGATAAATAATGGCGAAATTTGACACTGAAAGCCTAATAGATTCCATCATCACTTTGTTTAAGAATAATATTTCAACAAAATTAACTGAAATTACCTCCGAAAAAGGAGATTCTTTGACCTTAGAGGTGCCCAATAATAGCGCGTACTTTATTAATGAATCTCCAGCGTTGGTGAATTATAATCCATACGTAATTGTAGGAATTGAAAGCGTTGCGCCGACAAGCGCCGGGGTAAGTGTTAAAAAAGATTTTAAATGTTTTGTAGCAATACTTCACTCTACATTTATTAATGATACGAATGTTAATGCACAGCGAAGGATTATGAGGTATGCGAGAGCATTCCAAGAAGTATTGAGCGAAAATTTTGATAAAATAACGCCCGGGCATAGCCAAGTTAAGATTACTGAATTTCCTTCGAATCCTCAACTTGAAACACAATCGGGCGAAATTGTTAGAGTAGCAGGATTAAGTTTTAATTTTTCAATAGCTTAAAGAATAGGAGAAAATATTATGTGTGCATTATCAACCCCAAGGCCAATTTTTGGTATTACAAGTGTAATTCCTTATAACCGGAGCACATACATCCCGTATGGTCCTGTCCGTGTAACCGGTGGCGGCGAAATAAATTTGACGGCAAATCGAGTGGATTTATTCGGCGGTAGCAATAAATTTCCATGGGCGTCGGAAGCGACAACCATAGATTCAGAATTTTCGTTTACGGTTAGAGAATTTCCTGATTTCCTGATTGAATTATTTTTAGGTACAACAGCCTCGACTACTGCAGCGGAGGCAAGCGGCGGTGTAACAGCCTTAACAAATTTAGTTGGCTCAGGAGTGTTTCATGCGACTACAGGTATCGCGAGCGCAGCAATTACCACAACTGCGGATGCAAAATATGGTCGATATGTTATTCTTGTTACTGATGCAGCAAATGATTTGGTTGATATTTATTTCCAATCTATTGTCGATCAAAATCGTGGTACCAATTTAACTTTTCAAGATGACACACTTCTTGCAACTGCTTCAGATTTAACCATTCCAGGATCAAGCGGTACGGTTGCCATTCCCAACACTGGGGTGACCTTAACTGGTGGATCGGGCACGATTGCCATGGGTTCTGATAACGACGTTGCATATTTTGATGTAAGACCTCCTCATAGTGGGCAAAGCATTATGAAAGTCGGCGCTTCGGGAACTACCTTCACAGATTTCGGAGCTCGCATGACGGCAGCGAAAACAAGTGCAAATGAAATATTCGAGGTACATGCATGGAAATGTAACGGTGCAGGTATGCCACTAGCATTGACTGAAAACGAATACGCAGAAGCCGAATTGTCTTTAAAAATGCTTTATGATTCCGCTCAAGACGGTGTTTTTGAAATTATTGCAATCGATGAAACCTAATAATTTTCTTCGAGCATTATTGACTTAGGACGATAAAATTTTAAGGCCGAGCGTATGTAGAACGATACATTTCCTTCTGCATATAGCTCGG
>JAGQHF010000263.1 GCA_020431985.1 Nitrosarchaeum sp.
CACCACGGTAAATGGAACATTCCTGTCTCCAGGACTGACCTCAAATTTTTCATTTATTGTACCAAAATAGGCATCAAGAAACTTGACATCTCCAAAATCTCGCTCAAATGGGGAATCTCCAAAACCTACAGAAGTGATTTGCCCAAATGACGCACCTGAAGCCAGCGGTACTGCAAACAATGCAAATAGTACTATGATCTTCAACATTATGCCATGACCTCCATCTCAGCAAGATCACTATCAAATGCTTTTCCATCTTTTATTGTGATTACTCGATCTACATCCCCAAAATGTTGCCTGTCATGTGTTACAATAATGAAGGTATGGTTGAATTTTCTTGCCATGGATTTCATAAGATTGACTATCTTTTCGGATGTGACAGAATCCAAATTTCCTGTGGGTTCATCAGCAAGAACAATTGATGGATTATTGACAAGTCCTCTTGCAATGGCAGCACGTTGTGCCTGTCCGCCAGAAATCTTGTTGGCTCTCTTGTTCATCTGTTTTTCTAGTTCTACTGCTACTAGTAATTCTCTTGCATCTTTTTCAGCTGTTCCGTTTGTTCCAGCAATCTGCCTAGGTAGTAAAACGTTTTCAAGCACAGTCAAATCGGATAAGAGATTAGAAAATTGAAAGATGAATCCCAATTTTTTATTTCTAAATGATGAAATCTTTCCATCATCAAGCTTTGTGGTATCAATCCCATCGATGAATACCTTTCCATTAGTTGGTCTATCGAGTAGACCTATCATGTTCAAAAGAGTAGATTTTCCAGAACCGGAGCTTCCAACAATTAGCATAAACTCTCCCTTTTTGACTGAGAATGACACATTATCTAATGCCTTAACTTGATTTTCTCCTTCACCGTAAATCTTGCTTAGATTTTGAACTTCAAGTACGTTAGACAGATCTCATCGCCTCCACTGGTAAAAGTTTTGTAGCTCTGTAAGACGGATACAAAGAAGCGATTATGGCTAGAACAAACGAGGTTAGTGCCGTTTGTGTGATTTTTGCCCAGTCATAACTGACCTCCAGTGGCAAACTATTGTTAAATGACATCTTGGTCTCTTTAGCATAGAAAGTGTAGCCCAGACCTGCGGCTGTTCCAACTCCTGCACCTATTGCACCAATTATCATTCCCTGAAAAATAAAAATTATCAGAATATCCTTTCTTTTTGCACCGATAGACCTCATTACGCCGATCTCCCTTGTCTTTCCGTTAACTAACATCATCTGGATTGTAACAATTGCAAATGCGGATGACATCATGCCAAAGTATCCAATCATGTTTATCATTGCAATGCCTGATCTGAACCCTGCAAGCTGTTCTTCTGCGGATTCCTCTATGGTCTCTGCAAGAAAATCATCATTTGGAAATGATGCCAAGAAAAATTCCTTTACCTCAAGTGCCTTGTTTGGATCATTAAGTTTTACCATAAATGAACCAGTCTCCCCATTTCTTTTCATCATGTCACGTAAAGTATCAATGTGGACTACGGCAGTATAGTCAAATCCTTGTCCACCAGGAGACTGTGCAATTCCAGAAACAGTAAATCTTCTGATTTGATCCTCGCCAAATCTATCAACCACAAGGACCTTAACACTATCACCTACTTCAGCACCTCCAAGATCTCTTGCAACATTTGAACCCAGAACTATGGAGTTTCGTGAAAAAACATATGATCCTTCTGCTATTGTCTTGTGAACCGTGGATGCTCTAATATCTCTGAAAGGATCCACACCCACAATTGGGATTCTTGTTTCTTCTATGAGTTTACCATTTTTTGTCATGTTCATCTCTGCTGTTGTAGACAGCCGGGGTGTTGCTGCCTCTACATACGGTATTCTCTCAAACCAGTTTACTATCGACAGATCAGACTTGTCAATGTAATCAGCCTCGTCGGTTACAAGAATATCCCCATTTCTGTAGTCACTAATATCACGCACGATGGCATCAAAAAGCCCCTGAAATATTACAAAATTAACATGAATTACCAATATTCCAATAGTTACTGCTAAGACAGCACCAATTAGGCTACCCTTTTTGTTAAACAACATTCGTTTGGCGAGTTTCAGTCGGTATTCCACAAATATGATAAATTAGTCTAGTATTTAATGTATATTACGTATAATGCTAATAGTATAGACATTTTTATAAAGAATTAGTTCTATTTTTATGAATAGTAGAAAGAGAGATAACATATTGGACAATTTAGATATCAAAATACTAGGCAAGCTCCTAAACAACTGCAGAGAATCAGACAGGCAGATTGGAAAAGAATTAGGAATTTCAGGTGGAGCTGTAAGGGCAAGAGTACAAAAGATGGAGGATTCAAAAATAATCGAGAGGTTTGCTGTTAAGGTGGAACCCCCCGTATTGGGATTTGGTGTTTTGTATTTTGTCGTGACAGGACAAAACATGGATGAGATTCTAAAACAAGTGAGTCTAGTAGGAGATCCATTTTTTGTTGTACCATGTGTTGGAGGAATTACAGTTTGTAGTATTGTTGTACGAGACAGGTCAGATAAAA
>JAGQHF010000064.1 GCA_020431985.1 Nitrosarchaeum sp.
AGGCAAGTAAGGAAGAGAACCGACGGAGAAACGGGCTGGTGCTTTTGATTGCAGTAGTTGTGGTAGGCTCTGCACTGATAGTAGCCAACGCAGAATCTCAGGTACTTCCACTTCCAAGCTTTAGGTACCTAAACGCAATCAATCCCTTCCTTACCACTACTGATCCATTGGTTGACTCTGTCTCAGAACACGCAAATACAACACTAGCGCATTCATTTTTGTTTCATTCAATATTGATGATATTTGCAGGCCTGGGGGCATGGATGATCTTTGGCAACAAGTCAGTGGGCAAATCATTGCAAAATGACATGACTGTATTTGCATTAATCATAGGACTGATAGGCGTCTATGTCAGTTCTGCATTTGTTAGGTTGGAGGTCTTTGCGTCAATATCGATAATCATCCTCGCATCAGTGAGTCTGTCAATTCTGACGCGAAAGTTTGTCCTTGAAGATATGGGAAAAAAATTCCTTTCTGTAACTCTTCTAAAGGGATCATTTCTTGTTGGGATCGCAATTCTACTGGTAATGCCGTTGATGGTTCCTGCAAACAGCAACTGGGTTAGCGTTGCCGACAACCCTCCAACAATTCTCAATGGCGGAACCTCATTTCCTATTGCCACAAACGATTGGAAGGACTCACTTGAATGGATAAAAAACAATACCCCTAAGGATTCGGTTATAGCATCATGGTGGGACTATGGATACTGGATAACTACTATGTCTGAGCGAACCACACTTGCAGACAATGCGACAATAGACGCAATCAAAATCAAAAAGATAGCAAAGACATTTCTCAGTACACCAGACGACGCATGGAACATGCTCAATGAAATGGGGGCAGACTATGTGGTCATCTTTGTTTCTGGACAAAAGCTAGAAGTGGTAAGTGATCCCACATTGTATACCTTGGGCGGAGGAGGAGATGAATCCAAGAAACAGTGGTTTATCCGAATAGCAGAGGAGCCCATCCCCAAGTACCTACAACAAGACGGCATAAGCGGCACTGACTACTTTTGGAACCAGACACTGCTTGGAAAGATGTTTCCCTTTTCACTATTGGGATATGTCAACCCGCAAAACCTAGATCAACAATCCTTATCCTACGTATCGGGATTCATTCCAATTTATGAAAAAGACGTGAAATTTCCAGAAGATGGCAATGGCCCGCTAAAGCTGGTCTATGCGTCTTCTAGCTATACAGAGGAGAAATCCCAAGCAATGATTGGCGTCTTTGTATATCAGGTAAATAAGAACTACCAGCCCAAGCCAAACCCTACAAGCTGACAGCCCAACCTCAAGTTTTTGGAATCAAAGCTCTAATAGTCTGATTATGTGGAATCCCTCATACGAAGATAAAATGCCCAAACTTGTCCTGGTCTTTGATGATTATGATTTGGAATCATTTGTGGAGGAGCACTGCAATGACTGCAAGCTGATAGTTGCAGCAAACGAGAACATAAGGAGCAAACTCATATTATTTGGAAAAGACTGCGTCACCATCAGCGAGTTTTCAAAGAACCCACTTGAAACTACAAGACAAAGCCTTCAGTGGATAAAGAACTGGCCTGACAGGCCCGTATTGCATGGAAAGAGCTTCAAGGAACTCTTAGTGTATGATCACCTGAGCATCTACTGGTTCTTGGAGACGCGTCTTTACCTATTCAGGATACAGGGCCTCATCCAACTAGTAGAGCAGCTTAAACAAATCTTCTCTGAGAAACAATACGATTCGGTAATAATCAAGGGAAACCGTGATGCATACCATATTGTAAAAGAAAAATTCGAGCTAGGCGTTGAGTTTTATGGGGATGCAGACAAGGTGAGTTCCGTATCCCAGAACAGCCATGGCGGACATGGATACTTGAAATTAAACGCGCTAAAGCTTATTCGCGGATTCTCTTCACTACAATCAAAAACTACCGATGACAGACCGGTACTGATAATAACGGAGATTGCAAACTGGCGGGAAGAGTTTGATTACACAACAGGAATGTATGTAAAAAAAGACGTCATATTCTCGTCCATAATAAAAAAACTATCAGAGTCATCAGTTCCTGTGAGGATAATTGACTTTGAGAACAAATCAGAGCGATTGCTCAAATCATTTTCCATAAACAAGGAGAGACAGAAAAATTTTGATGCAAAGGTTGAACCGTGGGAGAAATACGTCACAAAGGACATAATGTCTAAAACCAAAGAGTACAATCACAAGCTGCAATCCCTGCTTTCCCAACTGCATGAATCCAATGAGTTTAGAAACTCTCTTACATATGATGGGATATCGCTTTATGAAATACTAAAGAAGGACTTTGATGGTCTGATTAACAGCTTCAAAACATATGTCTCATCTACCTTTATTGACACTGCAAAAGTAATCCTGAAAGAAATCAATCCCTCCGTAATAGTGATGCATGACGAGTACGGGGCACTCCAGCTCTGTATTATCAAAGAGGCATCAAGACAAAACATACCTACAATAGCAGTACAGCACGGAGTCAACACAGAGACGTGGATATCCTACGTGCACAAGCCCGAACATGTGGATGGAAACAATCCGGATCTGAACTTTCCAATACCTGATCATCTCTGCGTATGGAGCGACACTGCAAGATCAAATCTCATAAAAAATGGCCATTTCCCCCTGACAGTTCCCGTGGTTACAGGTGATCCAAAATCTGATTTCCTGCCTGATGCCATAAGGCGCTTTGATTCAGAAAAGATAATGTCCAAAGTAGGAATGCCTGCTGGCAAAAAGATAATCCTGTTTGCAGGACAAACCCTCTCAAACTTGGAGGAAAAGTCACTCGTTACAAACTCTCTTTTTCAAACCGTATCCAACATGGATGATGCTTTTCTTGTCATCAAGGCCCATCCAAACGAATATGATCTGTCATACTATGAAAAGTTGGCAAAGCAAAATGGCGTAAAAGACTATGTCATATTGCAGTCCCACAATTTGTACGAGTTGATATTTGTGTCAAACGTGGTCATCGTGCCATACTCTACTGTTGGTATTGAGGCAATGCGGCTGCGAAAGCCAGTCATCGCATTGAACATGATGGGTTTGCATGATGATGATCCGTTAATTGCAAGCAGGATTCCCATAATAGTGGAGAAAGCAGGCGATCTTTTACCTGCAATCCAAAAATGCCTCCAAAGCAACTCGGAGATTCTGGATAAAGCCGAAACGTTTGCCAAAAGTCAGATTGGAATGGCAGACGGTCTTTCCGCACAACGAATAACCAGACTGATAGTTGACACCAGAAACAAAGCACTAATCTAGCTTTTCAGCAGCAATCTGAAGATCCGCTCAGACGCCAATCCGTCATTGTTCACGTTGTATCTGCTTATCATCTGAGCTCTGCCCTCTTTTAGTCCCTCGACATACTTGCCTTCTTTTATCATTGATTCTGTGAACTCTTTTAGATCCTCATATCTTTCAGTATACAGCACGGCACCTATCTTGTGATAGTTTTGTGCGTTGTTCAGATCCTCTCTTGCAAAATTTACGTTAATCACTGGCTTTCCCAAGAGTACTCCCTCAACTCCGACATTGGAATAATCTGAAATTATTACCTCGGCAGCTGACATTAGGAGATTGAGGTCAACATCAAACGTCACAAGAAATCTCAGTCCCTTGCATTCATTTTGGATAAAATCTATCTTGGCCTGATTCTCGTCTTGCCTTGTTTTGTATCTTGGGTGAACCTTTATGATGACCTGCCAGCCGTTCTTGTCTGCAAACTTGACAAAGTCTGACATCCATTGTTCGTCATTGTAATGCCACCTGCTCATGGCAACCACGATTAATTTTGGCTTTGTGTCAATCTTGTATCTTTGCTCTAGTAATTCCTTTGATTTTACCTCGTCAAAATCTTTGACATAGTCGTATCTTGGGTTACCTGTGACCTCAATTCTGTCATTACTTATACCAAAACCTGCAAGCGTCTCTTGCCCCTGAACTCCGTATATGCATACTTTGTCTGCCTTGTACAACATTGATGATATTGCATTCTTGTCTACAATTAGTGTCTCTACGCTTACAGTAGGAATGCCGATTTTTCCTGCAACATATGCCACTATCATGCCCAAAAGCGTGCCCTCAAGAAAAACTAACTTTTCTGCCTTGAGCGTTCCAAGACAGGCATCAATTATCATCATTAGGGCTATTGAGCGGTAAATTCCGTCAAAAACTTCCGGGTTCAGCTTTTCATTGTAGAGCAATAGCATCTTTTGCTTCTTTGCGATTGCCTCTATCTCTTCTTGCAGCGCTTTGGCATCTGGCATATTTCTTAATACATTTGCAAGCGCATAGGACTCTTCAAACAAGTTTGTTACCGGAAGATCTTGGCCGTCAAGAAATGACAGCGTAATCGGATCAGTCGTAAATATCATAAACTTGATGTTCTCAGAACTGAACCTCTCAAAAATCCCATAATGTGACTCTAGTAGGTCCTTTCTGTCACTGGATAGAAAAAACCCGCTTTGTATGTTGATGCCGGCAATCTTCTCTCTTACTTTTTTTAGGATCTGGCTTGTCCCTTCTGGATTCTTTTCGTACACCTTTGTCTTTGCAAGCCTCAATACCATGGGAACTGTCTTTTCTGAGAGCCTGATGAGCGCAGATACCTTGTTTTTCTCTTTGGATATGTTTGAGGAATAAAGCGAGAATGCGTTTTTGTACTTTGATATTTTGTTTGCCTTTTCCAGTCCTGATATTGAATCTAACTGTTTGTATGTATGTGTCTTGTTGCCCTTGAAGAGATGTACTGTTCCATCGTTTTGGTAACTCTGAGACTCTACTATTTTTTGCACAAGAAAATTCACGTACCTTACCTTTCTGAACAGAAAGACAAAATTTTCCTTCTCTTCGAGAATCTTCCTGATCTTTTCTATAAGAAGCAAGTCCGTCTTGATGTAGTGAAGCAGACCAATTCCTATCGGATAGTTGCCAAATTTTGTGTTGCTAAATGCTTTTTGATAATCTAGCAGTGCATTTTTTGTATTCTGGTAAATGGCAAATGTCTTGTCTGAATATATTGGAAAAAACTCATCAATTGTCTTTGCGTTAAAATTTTCTTTTATTGCATTCTTACTTTCTTCCGTATCACAAATTACTATAAACTGGTCTTTTTGGTTTCTTAACACATCTGCAATGCTTTTCAGATCCTCGTTTTCATGGTAGCAGAAGACTTTGGTGAACAATGCCCTTATTCGTATCCAAAAATCTCTTCGGCTATCTTGTTGTATTGCGCTGCCCTAGCCAACGACGGCAGGCAATCCCTGAACTTGCCGCTCTCGTCTAACATTATTGCAATCTCTTCTGAAAACCCCTGCTTTACATCCGGAAATGCCTTCTCAAAGTCTATCTTGTTCCATGTTCCCGTATCCCTCTTGCATGCAAAAAGATCCTCAAGCGGTATTAACTGATACGAGTTTTCTCTGGTGTTTACCTCAACGCCCCACCTTCCACCAGAGCCCCAATCTGCATGATATGAAAACGGGATGTCATTCTCAGACAGACCATCTCCAACAAATATCGCACCTGTAGGATGCCAGTCTATCTTTCCATACTGGTAGCAATGAATCTCCTTTGGCATTCCAATAAGCTCAAAGGCCATTGAAATGACGTGAAGCGAGTTGCTGATTCCCCACCTGCAGTATACTTCTGGTATGTCTTTTTCAAAATCCATAGTACTTAGCCTCTCTGTGAACGTGAATCTGCACGAAGTTATCCCACCTTCTCTGTTTGCCATCTCCCTGAGCTTGTGAAAGTTGGGATAGGCAAGCCTGTTGTAGGCCACGCGAATATCTGTTTGCGGATGCTCCTCTGCAAGGGACTCTAGCTCTGCGTGATACAGGGAGCCCGGTTTTTCAATTAGGATGTTTTTGTGTCCATTTTTTGTTGCCATCCTTGCAGCTTGTACTGTGTCCTGAATTGGCGGTGCAATTATTGTAATGTCCTTTTGTTCTATGAATTCCATGTTTTTCTCGAAGCCGCCTTTGTACAGCTCTATGTTTTTCTCCTCACAAAATTTTGAGATGTACTCGCCTTTCTTTGCAATTATTGTAATGTCTTTTACTCCCAACCCAATCAGGCCAAGTGCATACTGTCTTGAAATCTCGCTTCCTCCAACTACCAATGCAGATCTTCCCTCAAAGCTCAGAGAGTCAATGTTTGCAAGCCAGTCGTATATGTCTGTCATTTCCATCACGTTATTGGACAAAGCTCCACATTTTTACCCGTAACCTTACTCACATGCAAATTAAACATCCTAAAGATCTCCTTGTGTAAACCCTGAGAGTCCTCCAGAGTTGACAGTCCGCAGTCATCCTTTTCAAGTATGTCTTGGGATATTCTTGTCGTCAATGTGCTTGCATGCTCGTATGCAAATCTGATCTCATTGCCGTTTACCATGTCTATTGCTTTCTGGTTTGTCTCATCTATCATCACGTGCTTGTCGTTTCCAACAATGTTTACTATGGTATGCAGTTTCTCAGAGGGAAGAAATGTAAGCACCATAGTAGAGTCATCCCTAGTCTTTCCTGTTATGGTTCCTGCAAACTCCATCAAATGAGAGCCCCGCTTGTTTGGAAATACCATGTCAATTAGGAGATCCCCGTTTAGCATTATGTTATAGTCGTCTGTAAAGTATGAAAACAGATCCATATAGTGGACAGTATTGGTGCCCAGAGCAGACACGTTTGAGGCAGTAACTGCAAAATGGATGTTCTTTGAGCCCTCAAAGTATTCCCTTAGTTTTTGGTAAGATGCAAAGCACCTGGGGTTTGTGTTAATCCATCCCTTGGCTTTTCTTTGATGAAACTTGTCAACAATCATACTATATTCTTCATCTGACTGGCATGCCATCTTTTCAATCAGAAATCTCGAGTGTCCAATGTCTGCTAGTCTGCACAATATCTCTGCCCTGCCTGTTGCAGTGGTTGCTACTATGGTAAGGTCAGGTCTGCATCTCAAGTCATCGATTCTGGCAAGCCATGAAAACTTGTTGTCTCTGTTTTGTTCTATCTCTGACAGTCTCTTTTTTCCAAGTTCTTGTGAATCCTGGTTTGGCTCTACTATCTCTACATCTACAGGAAAAGGCAGCTTTGCAATTGCTTGGAGATGCCTGCTTCCCACATTTCCGCATCCGACAAGGCAAATGTTTTTCATTTATCATTCTAGATTCACGTGTGTATTTAATGCTGTGACCTTGCGGCTATACTTTTAGATCATAGTTGTCTGGATAGATTATCCACATACCGTCAATCTTTTTTGCCTTTTTCTTTTCTTCATCTGAGATGAGAATCTCACTTAGCTTCTCGCCAGGCCGTAGTCCGATAACCCTGTGTTTCTTTGAAATCTTGTCTGCAAGATCTTTTATGCTAAATGACTCCATCTCTGGAACAAATACCTCTCCTTCGTTTGCAAGCGGAATGCATCTCAGGACAAAGTCTGCCGCCTCGTCTATGTGGAAAAAATATCTTGTCATGTTTGGATCTGTGATTGATAACGGATTTCCGTTCTTTGCTTCCTCCTCCCAGACTTCAAATACATTTCCCCGTGTCTCCATTACATTTCCAAACCGGACACTTGCAAACTTTGTCTCTTCGATGTGTTTTCCTGCCCAACTCGTTACTTTCTCACACAACTGCTTTGTTGCGCCGTAAAGAGTTGAGGAGTTTGCGGCCTTGTCGGTGCTTACATTGATGAATTTTTTTGGATTGGATCTGATTGCAGCTTTTATCAGGTTGACAGTGCCGTTAATGTTTACATCAATGGTTTCAATTGGGTTAAACTCGGAAATTTCAATATTCTTTATCGCTGCTGCATGAATTATGACATCCGCCTTCTTAAAGGCCATCTCGATTCTTTCCTTATCTAAAATATTTCCAAGAAGCAATCGTAATCTCTTGTCTTTGAGCTTTCGTTTCAATACAAAGAGTGCATGCTCATCAATGTCCAACACTCTGACTGATTTTACGGGATAATCTAGAATATGCTTTGTCAGGACAGCTCCTACACTCCCTGCGCCTCCTGTAATCAAGACAGTTTTGTTTTTCAGCTCTCTTGTGATGGAGGCCGTCTCCTTTGCTGTCAGCTTTTTCATACAGTAACCTGTGGACTAACACTTACTTTTATGTTCAACTCGGCTGTTGTCTATTTTGGAATATTTGGCAATAGTTGATTTTATTAGGATTTAATTTTACAGTGAGACAGGAGTTGTCTGCATGAAGATCTTAGGAATAATACCTGCCAGGGGAGGCTCAAAAGGTATACCGCAAAAGAATCTGCAAAAAATTTTGGGCAAGCCCATGATACAATACTCCTTTGATGCTGCAAAAAAATCAAAAATAAACAGGATACTTGTCAGCACTGACGACAAAAAAATTGCAAGCTTTGCGAAATCCCAGAGAGTGGAGGCTCCGTTTCTGCGACCGGGAAATCTGTCAACTGACTCAGCAAAGACGTTTGACGTCATCCGGCACTCGATAAACTATCTCAGGGACAATGATGACTATAGTCCCGACATTGTAGTCATACTGCAGCCCACCTCTCCACTTCGCACCTCTCGTATGATTGACGAATCTATAGAATTACTGCAGAAAAAAAATACGACTTCGGTAATCTCTGTTTCAAAAATTAAAACCCATCCATACTCTGCATTTTTTCTCAAAAACAATTTCCTAAAACCTTTCAGGGATGATTTTAAGAAATTTGACAGAAGGCAACAGTACACTCCGCTGTATTTTCCAACCGGGGCGATATACACTACATGGCATGACACCATAAAAAAATACCATTCAATATACGGAGACAAGATACGCCACATGATAACTGATCAGCCCGACAGCATAGACATTGACACAAAATTTGACATGTTTGTTGCAGAGATGACTCTGAGCAACTGGAAAAAATATCAAAAGAAATTTTAAGCGTGAAAATTTGCAATCAACAAAACTAACTGGTTTTTGCAAAGCTATGATAATATATGATTCCCAAATATCGTTAGGTTGTGAAGTATTGCAAAAACTGTCTTATGCCTGACACACGTCCGGGCCTTACATTTAACCAAGAGGGAGTATGTGCTGCCTGCATAAATTTTGAAAAACAAAAGTCAACCGACTGGAACAAGAGATGGAGCGAGCTAGAAAAATTATGTGATCAGTATCGCGGGTCTAACGGCAAGGGATACGACTGTGCAATTGCCATATCTGGCGGAAAGGACTCTCACTTTCAAACCTACATCATGAAGGAAAAGCTAAAGATGAATCCACTTTTGATATCTGTAGGAAATGTTGACTGGACGGAGACTGGACGAAAAAATCTAGATAACATCTCTGATGCGTTTGGATGCGACATCATTACATTTCAGCCAAACATCAAGGTTGCAAGAAAACTGTTCAGAAAGGCGTTTGAAAAACTTGGCTCTCCGACATGGTACGTTGATTCTTTGATCTATGCGTTTCCACTCCGGATGTGCATAAAGCTTGGAATCAAGCTGCTAGTGTACGGCGAGGATGTCAATTATACTTATGGCGGTCAGCAAAACGAGGAAACTCCATCTGCACTGATGCAACCATACAATGACGTTGTAAAACCTGTATGGGATGTGTGGTTTGAGGACAGAGACATTACCGAGGAGGATCTGGAATCTGCAAAGATGCCTGCACTTGAAGACGTCAAAGAGGCGCAGCTAAACCCAATATACCTTAGCTACTATGTTCCATGGAACTCGGTTCACAACTATGAGGTTGCAAAAAGATGGGGATTCAGACATCTCGGTCACGAGTATCAGAGGGAAGGCTCTATTGACAACTATGACCAGATAGACTCCATACCATACATGCTAAACCCGTATTTGAAATACCTGAAATTCGGCCACTCTGTTGCAACAGACAACGCTTCTCGCTGGATAAGATACGGTCTGAAGACCAGGGAGGAGATGATACCGATAGTTGCAGAAGTGGACCCGAAACTAGACCAGGGCATCGTAGACCAATTCTGTCAATTTATTCAATTATCTCATCATGACTTTTGGTTAGTAATGGATAAATGGTACAACAGAGACTTGTTTGAACAGGACGATGATGGTGTTTGGCATCCTCGATTCAAAGTCGGTAGGGGAATAACACAATGAATGTTTCTTGGTTTAAGAGAAGATGGTTTGATTTTCGATTAGGTCATACCGTTTACCTAGCATTTGTTCTGGCGTTTGGCAACTTTATCATGATTGCCTATGGCCTTTATATTGACAACCTGAACATATCTCTGGAATTCTGGCAGTTTGGGATATTCCTTGTCGTTGTTTATTTGCCAGTGGCAATACTGATTGGGGCGTGGCACAGAAAAACGCAAATATCTGTGGAGACCGAACAGATGTTGCGTCAAAACCCAATGATGGCAAAGAACTTTAGAATTTTGTTGGATGCAGTATTAAATCAGAACAAGGAAGAGATTGAGGAATACCGAAGACTGCTAAAAAAAATAGAAGAAAATGCTTAAAGCTTTTTTCAATAAACACCCCAAGATTCATCCGCGCAGGCAGTTCAGAGCCGGCGTCTTTGCACGATTGACTTGGTGGATTCGCCAAGAACCTCGGTTCATGCTTATTGGCGCGGGCAAATGCGGGACGACTTCATTGGAAAAATACATCACACAGCATCCAGCAGTAGAGCCTACAGTAGTTAAGGAACTGCATTATTTTGATTACATGTATGACCACGGACATGACTGGTATCGCTCTCACTTTCCACTGGTGCTCTCAAAAAAAATATCCGGCGACTTTACACCGTCATATCTGGATCATCCCGAAGCTCCAAAAAGAATCTCGCAGAGATATCCGCATATGAAGTTTATCCTAATTCTGAGAAATCCAATCGACAGGGCATACTCGCAGTACCAGCACACAAAGCGCAACGGCGATGAGTCATTATCATTTGAAAACGCAGTAAAGACAGAATTTGAAAGAATTGCTAAAAACGAGGACAGCTACAAGAAGTTTTCTTATCTCACACGAGGCTTGTACGATGAACAACTATCGCGTTGGTTCTCGTATTTTCCAAGAGAAAACTTTCTTGTCTTGGAGTATTCCGAACTGGAAAATCCATCAGTACTGATGGATAAAATTTTTGCATTCCTTGGTCTGCCACTGTACAAAGACATCAAGTTCAACAAGCATAATACGGGAGGGGAGTACGAGCAGATTCCATTCCAAACACGAGACGAGCTGACGTCGTTTTTTCATTCGCACAACCTGAAGCTAAGAGACATGGTCGGAATTGACTATACGTGAAAATAACCAAAAACACATAGCAAATGTTTTTGATATATGCCGACGTGAAAACCTAAAAGACTATTTTATGGCTGGTTCCTAAAACAAAAACATGGCAGAAGAAAGCCCCTGGAAAATTCCACTGTACAAAATCTATACTGATGACGAGGATCTCAACCTGATAACAAAAATCGTAAAAAGAGGAACCAACTGGGCCATAGGTCCGGAGATTGAGGAACTTGAGCGGAAAATATCCGAGTATGTCGGATGTGAATACTGTATAACTTTGAATTCTGGGACATCTGCATTGCATGCCACTCTTATTGCCTATGGAATAGGCAAGGGAGATGAAGTGATTGTTCCTTCGTTCTCATTTATTGCAACTGCAAATGCAGTCGGGCTGGTCAATGCAACGCCTATCTTTGCCGATATCGAGGAGGATACGTATGGTTTGGACCCCAAGTCAATCTCATCTAGAATTACACAAGACACCAAGGCCATAATCCCAATGGATTACGGCGGACTGCCATGCAAAATTTCTGACATCAAGCAGGTATCTGATTCTTGCAATCTCGTATTGATAGAGGATTCTGCTGAGGCCCTTGGTTCTAGCATCAACGGAAAGAAGGTTGGCAGTACTGCTGACTCGTCCATCTTTAGCTTTTGTGGAAACAAAGTGCTGACCACTGGAGAGGGAGGGGCTGTTGTAACAAATGACAAGAAAATATTTGAAAAAATAAAACTAATTCGCTCTCATGGCAGGGTTGATGTCGGCGCTTACTTTGATAACACAAAGGAATCCCAGTATGTCTCACTGGGATACAACTGGAGAATGTCATCAATCACAGCATCGCTTGGAATCTCTCAATTGTCAAAACTTGATAAAATAATCTCCAAAAGGCAAGAAAACGCAAAATACCTGTCAGATAGGTTATCCAAAATAAGCCAAGTCAGGACTCCTACTATGCCTCCTGGCTACAACCACATCTTTCAAATGTATACGATACAGCTGGACAGCAAAAAAACACGGGATGATCTGAAAAACCATCTGGAAAAAAAACGGATCTTCTCCAAGGTGTACTTTAACCCCATCCACTTGACGACATACTATAAACAGCTAAACCAAAACAAGCCGTATTCGCTTCCAGTGACCGAAAAAATTTCTGATCAGGTCCTCACACTACCGCTCTATCCAAACATGACACATGAAGAAAAAACCTACCTTGTAGACTCAATTCACGAATTTTTCAACTGCTGAATTTATTTTTTAATTGACTCTGATTTTTTTATTAGCTGTATCATGTTCTCCAGCTCGTTAAAATCAAAGCTCACGTTGTTGTCGATATAGCTCTTGGACTTGTCCATGGTGACATGTACCTCAATTATGCCTGCTCCAAGAATGGCCGCTGTCAGCGGGGCGATAAAGTGAGGATGGTGGTTAGAGTATCCGTCAAAGTCACTCAAACTGCTAAAATCAATCTCTGACAGAGTGCAGGGATACTTTGGGACGCAATAGAGCCATCTTATGTTGGGGTTTTGATAGTGGCTGGAGTTTTTTGGCGATTCTTCTGAGCTTATGATAATCTCCTTTTTTGTTTTGGAAATATTCTCAAACAGTTCTGAGGGCTCGTTTCTTATTATTTTTCTTCCGTCAAACTCTCTTACCTTGAATCGCTTAACGTATGGGTCAAGCAGCTTCACTGCATCGAGATACATCGGGGTTGCAAACCACTCTATTCCTTTATCTCTTGCCAGCTTGTCTATTCGTTCAATGTTTTGACTTGTCACTGCTGAACTCATCAGTCTTGCACTCTCTGGATGTGCCTTTACGATATCCTCATTGAATGCCTGGAATTTTACTGCATCACAGCCAGCTTTTCTTGCAGCGCTCATCATCTTCTCAAGCAGCGCAAAATCCCCGTCCCAGTTTACGCCAATCTCTGCTACGACAAATGTCAACGACCATAATGACTTTCAGTTTCTTAAATAGTATGATGTAATAGTAACATCAAATATGTCTCTGCTGGAAAAATAAACAATGATCCGGAGTATTGCTGTTACAACAGGCACCAGAGCAGATTACGGAATACTGCGGCCTGTACTCAAAGCAATCAAACAAAGCAGCAAGCTTGAACTCTTGCTTATTGTTACGGGAATGCATTTATCAAAAAAACATGGAAGTACAATCAACGAGATAAAAAAAGATGGGTTCCACATATCAAAGACAATAGAGTTTTTGCCAAAAAGAGACACCAACTATGAGATGTCTGTTGCACTTGGCCGTGGCATAGTCTCCTTTTCTGATGCCTTCAAGAAACTAAGGCCCGACGTAAATCTTGTTTTAGGCGACAGAGATGAGATGTTTGCATCTGCAATAGCTGCATACCACATGAACATACCAAATGTCCACATTCACGGCGGAGACAAAAGCAAGGGAGGTATAGATGAATACACCAGGCATGCAATAACCAAACTATCAAACATACACTTTGCGGCAAGCAAAAAAAGCTATTCTCGCATTATCAAAATGGGTGAGAACCCAAAATTCGTGTTTCATACTGGCTCTCCAAGCATTGACGAGATAACTCAAGACAACATCACCCCGAAAAAGAAACTTGAAAAAAAATACGGCATAAAGTTTGGTGGCAAGGAGATTCTCCTGCTGCAGCATCCAGTAACCACCCAGTCAGACCAGAGTAGAAAAGAGATACTGGAGACCCTCAAGGCACTGTCGCAAATCAAGGCGCCCACAATTGCAATTGCTCCAAACTCTGATGCAGGCAACGATGATATTTTCAAGAGCCTTGCAGAATATTCCAAGAAATATGATTTTATCAAAATGTATCCAACTGTACCGCGCTCTGACTTTCTTGGATTTTTGAAAAACTCGCAGGTATTTCTGGGGAACTCTAGCAGCGGAATGATTGAGGCGGGCTATTTTGACACTCCTGTTGTAAACATTGGAATAAGACAGGAAGGGCGTGAGGGAGGACCAAACATTATCAACGTAAATTCATCAAAAGACGAGATTGTCCGTGCAGTGCAAAGATGTCTAAGAAAGAAGCGTGCATACAAAAACAGGAAAATATACGGAACCGGACACGCATCAAAGAAAATAGTCAAGTATCTTGAGACCGTTTCGCTTGGCAAAGAGTTGATTAAAAAGCAAATCTACTACTAGACTGATCATGGCAGACTGGACAAAGCCTACAATAGAACACGGCAAGATGACAAAATACAACTACATCGTACAGTATCCTGAGAATCTGAAAACAGGCAAAAACTTTGACATTGGGACATTTACATACATCAACAGCCATTATGGCGTTGAGATACAAGACGACGTGCAGATAGGCTCTCACTGCTCCATCTACTCGCATTCTACAATTGACTCCAAAAAGGGCCCAATAGTCCTCAAAAGAAACTGCAAGATAGGAACCCACAGCACAATAATGCCAAATGTCACGGTTGGGGAAAATTCTGTAGTTGCAGCATATTCTTTTGTCACTCATAATATACCTGACAACGAGATGTGGGCCGGAGTACCAGCAGCAAAAAAGTCTGACCTAAAGGTATGACTCAGTTGTTTTGATAGAATGGATATTTGCAATCAGAATAATCTAACTCTTAGAAATATGGAAAACATATTGCTGATTGCTTTGCATATGAGATTCAAATTTGGTTAGGAGTGCAATGTGCATGGGGATATAGTTAGGAGAATGAATTCTAGATCCACGTGGAGTTTGGTTTTTAAGCAAAAAACCGGATGTTAAAGATAATCTGCATTCTTGTTGGTTTTGTTTCATCCTCTTCGAGTTCTTTGGGATCCATTTCAGTAATTTCATCCATGATTGTAGAAATAAGCACACTGACTCGTTTTGAAACTGCATTAAAACATCACATTTGTGGCATTCAGGAGAATTATCCTTCAACAGAAATCAGATAAAAGGAAATATTACATTTCCCAATGTTAAATTTCATACATAGTAATTATGCTTTGATATTA
>JAGQHF010000264.1 GCA_020431985.1 Nitrosarchaeum sp.
AGACTGAATATGTTTCCTGCACCATAATCAAAGATCGCTATTTTAGACATTACATAGAACCCTTTGTACTGGGAATCCCTTTTTGTTTTTTGTCATGTGATGCTGCTGTTCTGAATGCAACTGCAAGTGATTTTATTGCTGCTTCTACCTTGTGATGATCGTTTTCTCCATATCTTACTGTCAGATGAATGCAACTGTTAAGATTTTGCAGTAGTGATTGGAAAAAGTGTTCAATATCTTCTTTGGATATATCTTCAATTTTGTTTCGTTTTATTGATAGGGTAAGTTTCCAAAAGGATCTTTTAACTAAGTCAATTGATACCTCAGCAAGTGATTCATCCATTGGAACTGAAGCGTAACTAAATCTAGTAATTCCACTTCTGTCAGCCAACGCCTTGTCAATTGCCAGTCCAATAGTGATAGCAGTATCTTCAATCAAGTGATGTTCAATTTTGTCATTGGACTTGGCAGATACACTGAGATCCATCATACCATGCTTTCCAAATGAAGTAATTAGATGATCAAGGAAATTTAGTCCGGTTTGTATGTCTGTCTTTCCTGTACCATCTAAGTTAACAGAGACTTTAACGCTGGTTTCCTTTGTACTTCGGTTAACAGTAGACTTTCTCATTTTCAATTTTTTTCAGAGTTATATCTTGAATTATTCTAAATTTAATACCTTCGGAAGACGGTTAATGGAATCAATTACAAGCTTGGCACCATTTTGTTCAAACAAATCCAAGCGCTTCTGTGGTTCCTTGTTAGTGCCTATTATTCCACAAAAAATTGTATTGTATCCTTTCTTTGTAGATTTGTTTGCCATTATCAAGTCTTCCATGGAATCACCTACATAGATAGTATTACTGCAGTTCATGCCTGTGATTGAACGGATAAGAGAATCTGGGTTTGGCTTGGCCATGTCACGCGGTTCATCTTCTAGAAATGCTGAATTGTTTAGATCAAATTTATCAAGTAGATTATGGAGCGAGAAACGAACTGATTCTTTCCCCCTGCCAGTCACAATAGATATTTTTGTGGAAAACCTATCTTTCAATTTGTCTAACAGTTGACTATTCAGAATTACATCATCGTTATGAATCAAGCCAGGTTCAGAAAACTGGGATGGTTTATCAAAGAGTGTTTTGTAAAGTTTTGGTCCATAGAAAAACTGATCAAATACTTTGTACAGCATGCTGTTTCGATTGGTTCCGGGATAAGATAGTATTTTTTTTAATTTATCAATATCCACATTACTCAAGTATTTTTCAACAGAGAGAATTCCAGAAGAATCTGAGTTTTTAATAACTTCAAAGATAAAGTCATTCTGGTTTTTTTTTAATTTTTCTGCAGCTGCAATTGATAGAATAGAAGCATATGTAAGATCTACCTCATCATTAAATCCTCCCGTGGATTTGAATCCAT
>JAGQHF010000005.1 GCA_020431985.1 Nitrosarchaeum sp.
GGTTTAGTGTAATGTGGTTGATATTTTTCTTTGTTCTCCCTATTTCCGAGGGAGACACGCATAACTTCAATCCAGACCCTGTTGTTGCCATAGTTCTGGGTACAGCAGTTATCCCATTTGCTTTTTCCGTGGTTTTTTGGTCGTCATTTAGAACAATGGGCACGTTTGGTGCTGCAAGTGCTGCTGCTCTTTCATTTATTACAATGAACATTACTTCAAATGTCTTGACTTCTGAAGGCCTGCTGAATTACCTTCCATGGTTCATAGCACCCATGGTTTGTGCAGTTGGTGCAGATTATCTTCTCAACAATGGTTCAACCATCACCAAACATTATGCGAAACTCTCAGGAATAATGCTCGGTTCTATGTTCTTCCTATTTTGTTTTCCAATGCTGTCTATGAGTTTTCTAGAATTTTATGTATACAATGACGTATTTCCATACGATGTCTTGCCATCTTCACCAGACACTGTATTTAGCATATGGCTGATGACTATTGTGCCTGGTGCCATATCAGGTATGTTTGGCATGATGTTTGCTTCTAAGAAAATTAAATTCAATGAAACAAAGGCATGATAGAAATTTTTTAATAATATTCTGTGCTAAAAAAGAATGATTCAGCATCACTGGATCTCGGTCGTTAAATTGTGGAATCAACGGAAACGACCGAACATGAATTTAATACACAACATGAACAAGTTCTTTTAGATTTCTCCTAGGTTTTGGGAATTTTTTTTGTTCAGGATAACCAATACATAGTATGGATGACGGGATGTGTTCTGTTCCAATGACTTTCATTACCTTTTCTTCATCTAGCATACCAATCCATATTGAACTCAATCCTAATGCCTGCGCCGCTAACTGCGAATATGCTGCAGCCAAAGTAGCATCCTGGATTGCAAATTTTTTTAGAATGTCTTGAGGAAAGTCCAGCTTGACTCTAGATGGATTTTTACAAAATACCAGCACTACGGGGGCATTGACATATGGCTGTC
The DNA here is from genome assembly GCA_020431985.1 of Nitrosarchaeum sp. Lineage (GTDB taxonomy): Archaea > Thermoproteota > Nitrososphaeria > Nitrososphaerales > Nitrosopumilaceae > HKST03. The sequence goes on from JAGQHF010000005.1 coordinate 995, forward strand.
TATTGCATGCCTCTATCAGCTGCTGTTTTTTTTCGGGACTTTTGACATAGTATATCTCAAATCCTTGAAAGTTTCCTGCTGTGGGGGCAGTGTCTGCAGCTGCAATCACCTTGTCTATTTTTTCGGTTTCTACAATCTTTTCTGAGAACTTTCGTGTAGATCGTCTTTTTGCCATCACTGCAAATAGGTCAGTATCTACGTATTCACCCGGTACCGTTTTCAGGATTTCGTTGAGTAGTTGATTTCTAATATGCGGTTCTTCTTTAATGCTTACTGCAGGTTCATATCCTGCTGGATAGATCTTTTCTGTCTTATCGGAATTCATAGATCTCATAGAAAAAATATGTAATTAAGATGTTTGATTGCCTGTCATGTAGTTGAAATTTGTTCTTTTTCATCTATCTTGTAGGTGTATTCCTGAAAAACAATCTTTGCAGAGGGTGCTACCAATTCTGCTTGACAAATACTTGGCCCTATCTGAGTTTACTCTACCATGTGTTATGAGGTTCAACAAAAGATCTCTGTCTATTGGCTCAAACTCGACTATGCATTCACATATGTTACATTTACAACGGGTTTTTTCTGCCAATGAAGATTAGTTGATGTCTTGTTAAAATAAGCAGTTCGATTCTAGTTTTGGGAACTTTTTTTACATATTTTCAAATTTAGAATTTTTATGAATTGTGATTTACATTGCCAAAATGAAACTATCCCCATCAGTATTTGGTGCATATTTTATGCATTCCATGCTTTCATCAATCCACGTATCCCCGTTTTCCTTGCACTCTGATATTTTCGGATATATCTGCATCATGAAATTAAACTGCATTTCAGGCAGGTTTTCTGCATCACAGTTTTCTACAGTCCACATGTACTGGTTTCTTCCAATCGCATCACACTTTGTATTGATGATTTCAGGATGTGCAAATCTGTCAGTGCTAGTGTCAGCTGTTCCCTCTACCAAACAGTCAGAATTTATTTTCAGGACTGTGTAGATTGGATCTCCCTCAATAGTGTAGATTTCAGGATTTACTGTTGCTGCATGGCAGCTTGAAAACGCATCCCTAAAGCATTCGTATTCATTGTAGGGATTGTCTTTGTCATTGCAATCCAAGACGTTTGATGCGTCATAGTTTGAATGTCTCACATACTCGCTATAAGGCGATGTCAGGAAATCTATCATGATTGCAAAAGAAGTTGAAAAATCTTGATCATACTGGAAAAGAAATGAAAATACAAAGATGCCAGCTAGAATCAAAAATGCAATTCCAAACGTTTTGGATTTTATGATTTTTTTAGTGTCACTCATTTTCTATTCTATAGTGCTTGACACCAGAAACATCTCATCATAACTATATTCAGGAAAATAATTTTTTACAATTTCTTTTTTGATAAATTCTGTGTCTTCTCCGGTTATTTCAAATTTGAATCCCTGATTGATAAACTCAACTTTGGAACCACCTACCTTGATTATAGAATCCCCGATCTGCCAAAACTCTGAATCTGGAGCAGCAAAATTTGGGAAATATTTCTGGCTCTGTGCTGGAGCATTGTACATCTTGAGATAGATGTGATGCCAGTCAGTTGTAATAAAGTCTGAATATCTTGCCTCAATGCCATTGTTGTAGTTTATTTCAGTCAAAACATATCCTGCAAATTCAACTGGAATGTCTGGATGGTTTGGATGTGATTCTGAAAATGTATTCGTTATTATCTGCGAGCCTTGTCTAATGTCTTCTCTAGAGATTTGTCTGCCAATGCCGACCACTCCGTTTTCTTGCAATGTCCATACCGGAGGCTCCACATACAACGTGCCGTTGTATTCAGACAAACTCAGGTAGGGCAGTGCCACTGGTGCTGTGTTGGTTATGGGTTTTGGTGCCATTATCATCAGTCCGTCAATTGGTCTGTAGATGCTGCCCCAGCACGGCTCTTCTATTCTTTTGCGCCCCTCTTCTGGCCAGTATTTTACAAGGCAGTGCTCGCCTACTGACAGCGCACTGTATGCCCTAAATGACGAGACATCATTGGCACTACCGCCAAGTTCTTCAGGAAGCCTGATCAGCATAAACTTTGAAAACGCATCGCGGTTCTCAATATCATCTGGATTTGGATAGTAGAAATACTGCATGCTGTTTGGCTTCATCTCAAATGCCGATGACAAATCTTTGCCCTGCTCTGGAATCTTTACTGTGATCATCTTGCTTGTGTTTGCGAGATTATCAATTAACATCTCTAGTTCTTTTAGCTTGTCAGGACCTGCATTGCCATAGTTTGAAATTGTCTTGGAATATGCATCGTTTTTAAATGTCGTAATTGCAGTTGGAAGATCAGTGACTGGAATCTCATATCTGTCATCCAGTGAAAAAAAGTTTATCTCGTAAAACTTCTCAAATATCTTTTCTGCATCAGTTGTTGATATTCTATATCGGTACACTCCAATGTTTTCCACAAAGCTTTTTCCCTCAAACATTACAGTTCCGCTCTTAAACACGGTGACAGAATATGCAGGACATGCACCATAGCAAACTGTCCTCTCAAGTGATATCATGTTGTCGTCTGTAAATTTTGGTTTGATGGCAGATTCGCTTGCAAGGTTCATTCCTACAATAACAGATGATACAAGTATTGCAATGCCTGCAACCAGAAATGGTATTTTATTTTCCATTCTCTTTTACCTCGTAGCTCAGAGTGCCGTTCTTTATCAAAAACACATAGAATGTTTCTTTTGTACCGTCTGAGAATGTCATCCCTACCATCACCGAGCCATCATCCTACGGGTTTCCGATATGATATGGGGGCAATGGCCGCATGTAACGGCGCAGTTCTGCTCTGTCATCTGTCCTGCAATTATCAGAAATCTAATTCTCATTTTCCAACCATAGTGCAGTTACTCTGTCAGGCTCTTGCATGATTACTTCAGTCTTCCATATCTTGTGACAATCATCAGGTTCTGTTTTGTCAATAAATGTCCCAGTCACCTCAAATGGTTCCAGATTAAACGTTGATGATATAAAAAACTCGGTTCCGTTTGGCGCAACAAGTGGGGAGCATACCCTGTCATTTTGTGCAAACCCGTCTGCATTGTTCAAATAACCTCCTTCTTTCGGAGTAAAGTCTATCTTGCTTTGATGTAAAACCTTGTTCCACGTATACGGGATTACAGTTTCAATGTATCTCTCAATTGATTCATCGTATACTGCATAGTCAATCTTTACCTGATTCCCTACGATGTGTCTGATTTCTTTTTTGATTGTTTGAATGGAATTCTGGTCGGTATATTTTGATGATATGTCAATTATCAACGTGTCATCATATGTGCCAAATCCTACAACAACATCTTTCATATAGTATGGTCCAAGGTTTACATGACTTTGATAAGCCTTTTTTAGTGATTTTCTTGCATCATGCAACTGCATCTCTACATCAGACATTGCTTCACGTTCTGGTGATTCTTCGGTGATTTCTCTACAATCATATTTTTTCAGTTTTAATACCATGTCTTCCTGGGCAAGCTCAAACCTGTGTGTCTTTTGGAAATAGCAGTTAAACTCGATGTGATCAAGGGCATAATTTTCATCAAAAAACATGTTCATTCTTGCCAAATAACCGTCTTCACTTCCTGCAAAATATGATACGTTGTCTTCATTCACTGATATGTCCGTACCATTATACACTGCAGAAAACTCCCTTGCCTCTGGCGAGTCTTGGAACAGTTCGACCATTTTGTTTTTATCAAATTCAGTTTCAGTCCATCCGCGCTTGATCAGTTTTGAGATGCTGAGTAATTTTACACATGCTGGAGTATTGTCATATTTTTGGACCAAAACCAGACCTTCATTACAAAGTATGTGGTTTGAATTTATGCCGGAATTATTCTGCTTGAGAGGTGCTGCCCCTTCGTCAATGATTGAAAACCCCCAAGACTCTTCGCCTCCCTCATAAGATGTGGCATATCTCTTTCCATACCGCCCCATATCCATAGGAGTAAAAGTTGTATTCAACATGACGTTTGGAATACATTCCTCAAACTTGCCTTCAAAGGTCTTACTGAACACTGTCTGGTTGTGTGCCTTAAAAAATTCTACCGTAGCGCTGTATGGACTGGCATCTAATTGTCTGTTGTGTGCATAAAATGTAATATCTATTGGCTTTCCTGTAAAGAACAGTTTTGTCTGGTTGCCCTGAGATGTCTCCATTCCATACATTGCATCATGCAGTGAAAAAAAATCAGATACTGTACAGTTTGGATTTGGCGCAACAAATGACAGTTCTGAAACTTGCAATACTCCGTTTTGTTCTAGTACAAACAATATTTCTTGCCCATTCTCAAACGTAGTGCACCCTCCTCTTTTGCCCTCTGCACATCCTATGGCATCTATGTTGTCTTTTTTCTCAAATTCATCAGGAGATTTGACATATTCTAAAACATGTATTGAATACTCTGTTTTATCCTCCTCGGTCTTGACTGAATCAACGTGTCCTAGAAGCACAATTTCTTGTGTCTCTAGTATTTTCTCAGATGACATACCAAGTGTGATTGCATAAGAGTTTGGGATGAATCCGATTGATACTGCAAGACCTACAA
>JAGQHF010000065.1 GCA_020431985.1 Nitrosarchaeum sp.
CGTATGGATAGGGCCTTCTTTGTTGCAGTCTCCCTTATCAGGTCCCAGTCCGGTGTCGAGAAACCGTCAAACGGACCTGTAAACTTGCCATTGTGCATGCTAAACACCAATGCCTCCACTATTGGAATGCAAAAGTTGATTGTAGCAGCCGAGTTTAGCTTTACTGGCATCAACGGCATGTTGTGGCTTCCTCTTGTGTTTCCTGCAACAAAATGCGGATTGTTAAAGACGCTTCCAACCTCTTCTGTTGCCGGGAATTTCTTTTGTGTTCTGACTAGGCATATTGGGTCGTCCTTTCCGACATATGTCCCTGCAATGTTGTGCAGCCTGTCAGTTGATGCGGCAAGTATCGGCTCGCCGTCCTTTGTAGTTACAGAATCAACCACGTATCGTCCGGGATACATCAGTGCTGCTTCCAGGGTTGGCTTGTCCTGCCACAATTCTAGGGCTGCAATCTTTCCCTCTTCAACGTCCATCACATTTACAATGACTCCGCCTGCAAGGTTCTTGTTTACTATCAGTCCTGTGTTGCTTAGTGCATCGACAAACATCCTGTATATTGGATAGTTAAATGCGCCAGGTTCTGTCTTGTCTGCAGCAAATACTGTAAATGCCTCATTTGGCCTCTCCTCAAACTCCATCTCTGCAACGCCAGGTCCCATGCCCTTGACATTTCCTGAAAATGAATCCTTTAGCAAGTCCTGACCTGCACCGTACAGGCCTTCCTCTCGTGCAACCTGGGTTCCTGCCATGAATGCATCCCATGCAAGCTTGTGGATCTTTTCATTGTCTGTGCCATGTGTGTGTGACATGACAATGTGGACGTCATCCCCGCAATACCCAATGTAATAGTCTATTAGCAAATCCTTGGAATTTCTGATGGTGTTTCTTACCGCGTCTAGCAACCCATCACTTGGTCTGGTGTGGCCGCCGATTCCGCCAACATCAGCCTTGATAACTGATACTGTAATTTTCATGATTCACCTGATTGCTACTTTGATTTATATGTAATTTTACATAAATCCGCAGATTTCTTTTTCACATACATTGTATGTTTCACCTACGCCTCATGCATGAATTAATTAGTAACAACGCATCAAAATTTTTATGGGGAAAGCAAATGATGATTCTGCTAGTAAGCGAATTCTAATCCTTGATGATAATCCTTCTCTTGTCAACGTATTTGCAAAAATGTTGTCTTCTCAAGGCTTTTTGGTTACCACTGAAACTTCTCTTAAAAATGGATTACGTAAAATTTCTCACAATACATTTGATGGTGTATTTGTTGATATCCCAATAAACAACTATGATGAAAATGACGTTTTAACCCTATTCTATGAAAACCGGATATTTACAAAATCCAATATCTTGTTACTCTCTTCTGTAGACATAACCAAATTATCTAAATGGAAAGAATATGGCTTGTATTCGTACATCAAGAAACCTGTGAAGCGTGATATGCTACTACACATGTTGGAGCACTTGCCATCCACTCCAAGTATTCCGTCTACAGTTAAGAATAATGATCTTTCATCTCTTGCCTCTGGAGAAATTATAAAATCAGAACAATTACAAACACAGATTCATGAATTAGAATCACGACCCAGCGAACCAACACCTAGTCCACGTGGTTCCTTACCACTGATTTCAAAAGAGGTTCCGCAAGAAATTCCATCTGAACATGACGAAGCTACACATGAACAGCTAGCTAGACTAGAACAATTACAAACACATCTTAGAGAATACAAATTACCTCCACTGGAACGTACCAAAAAAAAAGTCCTCATTCTACAACCCCGCGATTCTCGCCTTGAACATGTTCTTTCTGGACTTCTGTCTGTTAAATCGCAATTCAGACCACTTACGCATAATATGACCTCTCTAGGCGAAGAATCTAAAATTCTTGTTAAAACAGAAATTGATCAATTGTTGTCTGAGGTTTCCCATTTAAAAAACGAAGTTCATTCTTTAAATGATATTTCAAAATAATCTTAGAATGCATTTTGTTTTCAAAAATAGCTCAAAATATTTGACAGTTACAAAATATGGATAAACTCATTTCATAATATCTAAACATTTACTTAAAATCCAATTTCATCTAATGTTTCCTATTATCTGATTTTAGATTATATTTTTCCCAACTTGTTTTTAAATTCTTGATATGTTTTTTCGTAAGATGCCATATCACCAACATCTGTGAATCCTTTTTTAATTAAATAACTACTTAGTTTCTTCCTTTTTTTCATGGCCTTTTCAATAACTGCATCCATCCCATAAGGAACATTACTTGGAATCCATTGAAATACTTCTGGTTCCATCACATAACACCCTGTATTGATATTTGATTTGATCTCTGGTTTCTCTCTCCATGCAGTTATTATTCCATTTCTATCTGTATCGATTACCCCATACGGAAGGCGAAATTTGTATTCGTATAAACACATTGTAATGAAAGATTTACTTTGTTGATGATTTCTGATCATTTCTTTTAGTGCAAAATCAAATATTGAATCCCCATACATACACACAAACGTGTCATCGATAAACTTCTCAGCACTCTTAAGCTGACCTGCAGTAGCTAATGGCTTAGATGAAACGGCATATTCTATGTTCACCCCAAAATCTTGCCCATCACCAAAATAATCTTGAATATTCTTTCGTAAATAACTCACACACAAAACAATCGACTTTATGTTATTTTTTTTGAGCCAATTTATCGAATGTTCTAATAGTGGTTTGTCGCCCAACGGCAGCATTGGTTTTGGAACAAATAACGTATATGGTTGTAATCTGGTGCCCAATCCACCCGTTAAAATCACTGTCTTCATGCTTGTACCACTTTCAGCTTATTTATGACTGTTCTTGGCAAATACAACATGGATTTCTTGTAAATCTAACGTGAATGATGGTTCAAAGTAATACTTTAAGTCATTATTGTAATTCTACATATGATATGAACTTCTTGGTCATAATTTTTATTAACCGAGGCACTAGTTAGACTTAAGATTAGCCATGTGTTCAATTCTGGGATTGTTTAGTAACAGCGATGTAGCTCCAACAATAGTAAGCTCCCTAAAAAAAATGGAGTATAGGGGCTATGACAGTGTGGGTGTTGCAATAAAAAACGAATCTGCCATTCAAACCAAGAAAGGAGTTGGAAAAGTCAATGCAGTTAATGATCAATTACAAATGGATAAAATTGGCGGTCATGTTGGAATAGGTCACACTAGATGGGCTACCCATGGTGGTGTTACTGCAGAAAATGCTCATCCTCACATGTGCAACACTGATTCCATAGGGGTTGTACATAATGGCATAATTGAAAACTATGTGGAATTAAGGGAAGAACTAGAAAGAAATCATAACATTATATTCAAAAGCTCTACTGATACAGAGGTTATTCCGAATCTTCTTCAGATATTCTACGAAAAATCACATGACGTGAAACGGGCAATAATGGATACTGTTCAGAAATTGAAAGGCCATTATGCATTTTTGGCACTCTTTAAAAGCGGTGAATTAGTGGGTGTTAGGAACCATGAACCATTAATCGTAGGTGTGAGTGACAATGATTTGGTATTAACAAGCGATGTTGTGGGTCTTCCAGAAAATATTTCCTCTGTGATATACTTGGATAATAATCAGTTTGTAATAATCAAAAACAACCAATACAAAATTTATAATTTTGAAGGACATGCAGCACAATTTGCAATAAAGACCATTCCAAAAAGTTACCAGAATGTTTCCAAAGGTTCGTATGATCATTTCACAATAAAAGAGATATTTGAACAACCTACTACAATTCTAGCTGCAGGTGAGGGGGATGACAACAATCTTGAAAAGATTGTTGAATTTATCCGTGATTCTGATTTTGTATATGTTACTGGAAGTGGTACAAGCTATCACATTTCTGTCATTGCAAAATATCTCTTTTCACGATTTGCAGGAAAAAAAGTAGAACATGTCATGGCTAGTGAGATGAAATATTCTTCACGCTACATCATTCCAAACTCTACCATGTTTGCTATTTCTCAAAGCGGTGAAAGTGCAGATATTTTAGAGGCTGTATCTATCGGAAAAAAGAAAAATGCACAAATTCTTTCCATGATAAACTCTAGAAATTCCTCTCTTGCTAGAGAGTCGATATTTACCGTTGGGCTTAATTGTGGACCTGAAATTGGAGTTGCCGCAACAAAAAGCTACACCTCACAGATGGCAATTTTGTACAAGATTGCCGACAAGCTATGTGACAACTGCCTAGCCATTGACTTTAATACCATTTCTGATGCTTACTCAAAAATTCTTTCTGACACTTCTAAAATTAAGGAATTGGCAAAAAACATCAAAGACATCTCAAATCTCTTTGTAATTGGACGTGGTGTACACTATCCCAATGCTAAAGAGGGTGCTTTGAAGATAAAAGAGATTACGTACGTTCATGCAGAAGGAATAGCCGGTGGGGAACTCAAGCATGGACCTCTTGCATTGATGGACTCATCAACATATGTTATTGTAATTAATCCGTTTGATGATTCGTACGTGGATAACATATCTAGCATACATGAAATCAAGTCTAGGGAAGCAAAAATCATTGGTATATCCAACAAGTATGACCCAAGCTATGATTACTGGATAGAAATTCCTACCATCCGCGAAGAACTTTATCCATTACTGGAGATAATTCCACTACAGCTTATTGCATATTATCTTGCTATCGAAAGAGGAATTGATCCCGACTATCCAAAGAATCTTGCAAAATCTGTTACAGTAAAATAGCAAATCGTAGTACGTACTAAATACATAGAAAGAATAATAAGGAAAATCAAGTCGGTTCAAATCACATCATGATTATCAAGACTGGGGA
>JAGQHF010000066.1 GCA_020431985.1 Nitrosarchaeum sp.
ATAAACCTGAGTGGTTTGTGTACTACTCAAGCTTTTTTTTTCAGTATGAGCGTGACTGGCCTCGTATTTTTTCATATAGTCAGCACTTCGTTGTGAAATCCAACACGTGAATGTAAGGAACCAAGTAATTGGTACGGCCATGATAAAAATAAACTCAAGTATGGGTGCAAAGCCTACAAAGAACGGCCAGAGTCCAGTCAAGACTGCTGCAAACACTCCAGTTACTACGGTAGCTAGATGGTTTCCTAGATATCCCATAGACTATGGGAAAAATTCATTATTTATAACAGTAATGCTGAAACTGGAATCTGAGATTAAAAAGAAAGAAGGGTCAGGCTTGTTCTTCTTCGGGTGTAGATGCCTTAGGCATGTCAGATTGCAAGATCTGAATCTTTTGCAATAGTTCATTTCTGAGATCTCTTGCAACTCTCCTAACGGTTGGTCTGGGAACTCCCAGCTCATCTACGACTTTAGTGTATATGTCTTGTTTGTCAGTTACTCCCTTGTCAAGATAAGAATTAATTGCTTCTTTAATGATCGTACTCTGGTTTGTGCGATTCAACGAACTTTAGATTTTAGTCGTTCTATATAACACTATAACTCAGAAATTTTTTTCAGAGGAATTATTTGCAAAATAATATTGCGTGACTTGAAAAAAGTCCAGCGAAAAACGTACCGATGTTTATAGATTTTTCAAGAAAAGTAAATTTCAAAATTGAGCAAAAAGACTCTTATGATAAGACGATTTACGAATTTTGATGAGTACAGTTAGAGTTGAAACTAATTTGGGAAATATTGCAATAAAGTTACTTCCTGAATTAGCTCCAGAGACTGTAAGAAATTTTGAAAAGTTAGCTAGAGATGGATTTTACGATGGCACTTTGTTTCACAGAGTAATTCCGGGTTTCATGATCCAAGGCGGAGATCCAAATACTAAAACAGGAAACAAGAGTTCATGGGGAATGGGTGGACCCGGATATACAATAAAGGCTGAGTTCAATTCCAGATCTCATCTTCGTGGAATTGTTTCAATGGCAAGAGCTCAAGATCCCGATAGTGCAGGTTCACAGTTTTTCATAGTCACCACAGACAGCACATTTTTGGACAGACAATATACAGTATTTGGTGAGGTACTGGAAGGAATGGAAGTTGCAGATAAGATTGTAAATTTGCAGCGTGACCAAAATGATTGTCCTCTACAAGAGGCAAAGATGCTTCGTGTTGCAGTGGAATAAATGGATAAGAGATTTTTTGTATTTTTGGTAATCATAGTTGCAGCATCGATTGTACCTATATCTGATGCCCAAGTTTCAGTTGGAGAAAAGGCCCAGCAAAAATCAGTCGAGGTCACAATCAATGCAGAAGGGGATGTTCACGTTAAACACATAGTCCGTTCATCAGAAACACCTAGACAACTAGAACTGATTTACGGCACGGTTTCTAACCTTTCGGTAACAAACAGCCAAGGGAAAAACACCAATCCCATGGTAATTGGTGACAATTTAGGAGTGTTAATACTACCATCTGAGGCTGATTCTGTGGTTGAATACAACCTCGATGATGTGCTTTTAGAAATAGATAAAGTTTGGACATGGGATTTCAGGTATATTTACACGACATCATTTATCTTGCCAGATGAAGCTGAATTAGTTTTTGCAAATGAAAGACCAGTGTTTTTGGATGATAAGAA
>JAGQHF010000067.1 GCA_020431985.1 Nitrosarchaeum sp.
ATCTTGCTGAAAATATACTCTCATTTGGAGCAATCTTGTCCAGACCTCCAACAGTCTTGAGATTTTCATCAAGAGTGTATACGGCACTATACCTTACGTTGCCTTTGACGTGGGAATAATATTCATTTGTTGTGGCTATTCTGAACTTGCCATCATATTCATCCATTGAAAATTGGTTTAGCAGATTTCCGGGAACGGAACCTTTTGCGGAATATTCTAGGTTTTCTTGGTCTAGAGATATCTTGTGGATTATTGTTTTTCTTGATTCTTCCTGTATCTTGTTGTCATATTCGTATAGCTGTTCGTTAATTGTAGAGAACAGCTTTTGTCTATTGTTCTTGTCCAACTGATTGTATGTATCCTGTAGTATATCAGACATCAATGTCCATTTTTCATGAAGAACAATTGAGGAATCATCTTGTATATTACGTATTTTTATTTGAGCAGCTTCTGGCAACAACGGGACTATTACATCAAAGAACCTATCACGTTTAATGGAATCAAAATAGGCGTACGGGAGATCCTGACTGTATGTTAGATATAACGAATCCTCTGAAACATAAATTGTTCCAGTTCCTCCCATAAGAAATGTCTCAGAATTTAGCGTATCTCCAAAAACATCTATGGCAGTTACTGTGTTAAAGTTATAGTTTCTATCAAACCCATCAAAATAATACACGTCTGGAATTAGTGTAATACCATCATCTCCGGATATCATTGGAACTGCTGGATATCGGTAATCCACATACGAGGTGGTAATAAGATAAACATAGTCTTCAATCATTCTGGCATTGTAAAATGAGCCGTCTATTTCATAATCTCTTAGGATCTTTGGATTAGTCCTGTCTGAGATGTCAATTATTTCTGCATGTGTGGTTTGTCGGCTCTGTGATCTTGGCTCAAAACCAAACTCTGGGATTATCTCCTCTTGACTTGTACCGTAATAGAATATCACCAGTCTGTCCTCGTTTAGAAACATATTCTGAAGGTTCTGCGGCTCTACGTCTAGTGCAGTTTTGAATACTATTTTTGCATCCTGTGCAGGATATGCATCAGTAATTACAAGCCTGTTATCATATACAATATAGACATATTTTCCGTCAGTCTTTAGGAAATCAGGCTCATCGACTCCCTTTACCTGTACATTAGTTGTGGAATATTCGTTGTAGGATTCTTCCAATTGCATGCCAGAGGTGTGTACGGCTAGTGATGATTGAGGTTCTGGCTGGGGAGCGGGAACTGGTTCCATAGCAGGCATGGGAAATACTGTTCGATCAAGCGATACTGAACCCGTGTTTGCTCGAAATTCGACAGAATCCCTGAATACAAAATCTCCATCAGCTGATGACCACCTGTCAACAAAATATTCCTCGCCATTTGTAGACAAGGCAGTAATGAATCTTAGAACAGCCTCTTGTGATGCAAATTTTTTGATGTCCTGAGTTCCCTCAATGAACTGAGACATGTCCCTGTCTACAAACACAACTCGCTCTGGTACATAATTGGATTGTTTGTAGAGAAGCTGTTGTTGCATGTCTGCTATGTAAAAAATTGTAAATGATGAGATGGAAATGGTTGCAAAAATTATTGATAACAACAGTTTATAGTTCAAGATACACAATCTCCTATTTTTGCAAGAACATTTCCGTGAGGGTGTCAAAGAAAATTAAAGTCAATGTAATGAGTGTCAAGAAAATGCATAAAACCTTTGATTAAATCTAGATTTTACCTAAAAGGATCACAAAGGTTATTTTCTTTGTGTTTGCAGATTGAAGATACATAATGAAAATTGATGACAGCCGTCATAACAATAAAAAAAATAAACAAAAAAACGACGATGAAATTAGAGTCCTGTCAGCTGATGATGAAAAAATAAAGACAGTTGGAGAAGTTCTTGCTAATGACTCCAGCAGATCAATAATGCAGTTACTGTCAAACGGACAGGAAATGACAATAAACCAGATAGCACAGGAGATGGACTTGTCAATACCTCTTGTTTCTCACCATCTAAAAAAGATGCAAGATACTGGCATTGTAAAAGTGAGCAGAATAGGCAAGTCTGTAAAGGGACAAGAAATGAAATACTATGCATTAACAAACCAGTCATTTCTTATCACACCCCCAGAAAAACAAACACACTCGTTGCTTTACTCTCTTAGGAAATTTTCAAAATTTGTGGCAATTGGAATGGCAGGTCTTGTCTCGTGGTCAATGCTAAGGCCGCAACCAGAATCGCAGATATTGCCTGTACACAACTCTGGACAAGCTGATTTTTCAGGCGATCTGGAATTAGATTTGGATGAATGGTCGTCTGCAGAACAACAACTCTCTGAAACTAAATCTCAAGTTGACAATCCCGTCATGGAACCAGTTCCCGCTCCCCAGCCAGAACCTGAACCACCTCAGATTGACGGAGGGTTTGACTTACAACTAGATCCAGATAGGGCAAACACCGGTTCAGTATCACTTGATCGAACAGTATATCCTGAACCATTTATGACTACAGGAGCAGAATCCATTGAACCCCTGATATTTTCAATCATAGTTCCCATTGGAATCATCATAGGTGGCATCATCCTTGAGAGGTTATTGACGCGATGGTATCATCAAAAGAAGATTAAAAGATCATTTCAGTGATGGGGTTATTGTTCTAGATATAATAGATCATGTTTGATGTGATTAGTTTTCTGATTTCTCTGTATCATCCCTTTTTGTCTTTGTCGGGATTATTGTTTCTCCAGTCTCGTTGAGTACTAGTGTAGGCGATATACCATTCTCTGTCAACACCATCTTGGAATTATTTTCAAGACTTGCTTGAGTGACTTCAAGTTTTTTTAGCTCCTTGGCATTTCCTATAAAGTATTTTTCTGCAGCTTCATTGACCAATCGTATCTCCTTTGCTCTCGCTTCTGCGACTCTTTCAATCGCCTGCGATTTTCCTTCAGCTTCTAAAATTAAAGATTGTTTTACTCCTTCAGCCTCCTTGATTTTTGCCCTTCTCTCTCCATCTGCCTTGGTCTCTCGTGCATTGGCAAAGTCGATTGCAGATTGTTTGTCATTTTCTGCCTTTATGACCATATTCATAGTCTCTTGTACATCAGCCGGAGGTTCGATCTCTTTGAGCTCGACTCTAACTATGGTAATTCCCCAGTCTTTCGTCTCGTGCTCCATAGTCTCAAAAACTTCCTGGTTTAGTTTTCCTCGCTGAGAGTTTACATCCTTGAATACATTGTCACCGATAACATTTCTCAGGGTGGTGCGTGCAAGCTGGACTATCTGAGTAGTATAGTTGTTTACCTGGTAAAGAGCATTTTTGAGTTCGACCTCTGAATCTCCTACCTTAAAGTACACTTGGGCATCAACCGAGCAATTCAGATTATCCTTTGTGATCACCTCTTGTCGCATTACGTCTACTAACTGTTCAGTAATGTTGATGGAATACATCTTTTGGATAAATGGAATGATAAAGGTGATTCCCGAATTTTGAAACCGTGTATACTTGCCAAGCGTCTCAACTGCTGCTCTGTGTGTTGGTCTTATGATACGTATTCCTGACAGGAAAAATCCAGCTACAATTAAACCCACTATTATCTGGACTATGAGAATTCCAATGTCTATTTCTGCCAATATGTTCATAGATAATGGAAAGTAAGAGATTCATAAGTCATTCGATTTATTTTGATGTCTTTTAACAAGAACAAAGATCTTTGATATTTTTTATCATTAATTCGCATGATTAATGGACCAGAAGTGCATATTGTAAGCCATGTCGGAACAACATAAACGCAGTTCTGTCGACTATCAGAAACAGAGAGACGACGGCCATCACATCATGCTGCCATGGCTCCAAGTGACAGTGCTTTATAGTGATTTGCAAGAAGTGCATATTGTCCACAAAATCTGTTGCAGTCATACATTAATGATCTGATCTCTTCATACAACATCCTTGCACACTCTGTGTCTGAGATTTTGGCTTCTCTAACCCATTTGCGTGAACTCTTGTGGTCAATGTTGCTTTTTTGCGTCTGATGACTCATGCGTATCTTACCTCCAAGTGTAATCTCTCTTGATGATTATTCTTAGTTCCAATAATAGAATTATCGCATTGCACGATGGAGCCTCCCATTTTGTATAGTCCTATCTCAAAATCAAGTAACTGTTTGTGATGAGTCATCTAGTAATCCTCCACATCCTCAAGAAACAACCAAGACAATCCCATTAACGGATTCCAAGGATTTGTTGGAACTATCTGCCCATGTTCAGGATAAGTTGTTTTTTCTGTGTGTTTTCTCTTTGAGTAATCAAGTTTTGATCCTTCTTTTACTGGATTGCTTGTAACCAGGATTTCTGTTGGCTCGGATTGCCAATCTTTTTGTTGTAAAATTGTTTGCGTATTCATGGGTGTGATATGACATTTTAGTTATTAACAAATGTGAGACAATCATCTATTTGTTTTCAAATATTATTTTCAGAATAATGGCTGCATGTAGTTGATTATGATATGATTGTACTATAGATCCAAAAATAATTCTTCACAAAAAACGATAACCCAAAAGTATGGAGATCATTTAAAAAACAAATCTGTTCTAATTCTTAGACAATTATGCACTAAAACATCATCTTACCTACACAAGGCATAAGGTTTTATGTCTATATTCAATCATTTGTTCTTCGTTTCAACAGTACAAAACACAACACAATAAACGCAATCTGAAATGCTTCGATAGCTATAGTGTTTGCTGACAGTCTGATTCCTCTGCCATCCATTAATCCCGGAATCCTTTCCATGAACCATAACGCAAACAACACTCCGCTTCCACCCATTCCCACATAATACCAAACTTTATGCCAGTCTCTTAGAACTGGAAGTACCCAGAATATTTGCAGTATGCCAGAGATCAAAAAGAACACTCCTTCCAGAAACTCACGCTCCAGCGAACGAGGTGCCATCATAACATGCAAGACCCCTGCAACAAATGTAGATGCTAACGCTGCAACCATTATTGCAACGGTAACTTTGTTTTTGGAAACAGAACTTAGCAAATGAATCTTGAGAGAGTATGGTAGAATTTGCTATTTAACACATGAGTAACTTTGTTACATAACATTGGATAATAATCCATAATATACTAAATCAAGTAAATACGCCAATGAATGCAAAAATAAAGTACATGATTCCTGCATTTGCAGCAGTCATTGCTCTGGCATTTGCTTTTGCACCATCGGTGCTGGCAGATGATGCAGCAGTCGACCAAATGCATGCAAGGTGGGATGAAGGACATCACGGACCAAAAGGACCCATGGGACCTCATGCTATAGCCATTGAAGGATTCAAAGGTTCAGTTGCAATCCCACAAGACATTACCAAAGACACACGTGACTCGCTAAAAGAACAAGTGACTGTAACCCTATCACAAGCAGCAAACGTTGCAAGCAGCAACGGCTTTGACGGAATGAGTGCAAACTTGGGAGTAGTTGATGATGGTGCAGGTAACAAGTATCTTGCATGGACAATCATTAGCATCGACAAAGATGCAGAGACAAATGTGGTGACATCCAATGTCTTTGTGGTTGACGCAGGAGATGCAAAGAACTTTGCTCAGATGACTCAGACCTTTGATCGTCCAATGAAAGGCGACGGTCAATGGCCAAAGGCTCAAGGTTTTCACAAGTTTGCTGATAATCTAGATCCAGAGACCAAGACACAGTTCCAGGACCTGATGGACCAGATAAGACAGGCACACCAAAACGGTGACACCGAAGCCGTCAAGAACCTCAAGAACCAACTACAAGAACTCAAACAGACACTTCACGAAACCACAGACAATGGGGTTTAAGTTCCATTTTCTTATTTTTCATTCATACTAGAATAACAGATTTATCATGTGTGATTACATATTATGCTGATTATGTTTCAAATCCATTCTCATTTCTTGGAATAAATACAAAGAACCTACTAATGGCTTAAATGAAATTTTGAGACTAGAAGTATATGCATAGATCGGTAATTATGGCTTTTTTAGTGGCTACATGCATTTTTTCAATAACTTTACCAGATGTATTTGCAACGACAGACCAAAACGAAATAACCCCTGTATCATCTCAAGAAGAATCAGATTCATTAGTATACGTTGAAAATATTCATGACCTGCTGAATCAGGTTAAAACGAAATATGCTCAAGGAGACAAAGAAGCTGCTCTAACCCTTGCAACATCAGCATATCTTGATAATTTCGAATTTCTCGAATTACCGCTTAAAGAAGCAGGACAGAGAGAGCTTGTAGATGAAATGGAAGATTTAATGCGGATAGAGTTGCGAGACATGATAACAAATGATGCATCTATATCTGCGGTGAATCAACATGTAGATCTCATACTTGAAAAAATGGATACTGTTGCAAAAGTCATTCCTGAATTTGGTTCTGTTGCAATGGTAATATTGGCATTGGCGGTAATTGGCGTTGTCGTGGTATCTTCAAAAACAAAAATAAACAGAATTGGCATACCATAGTTGTAGTGTGAACTGAAATTTAATCCTCAAACCCCTCACTATTTATTCCAAAATTATCATTCGTTTTCAAGTATATCAATTGATTACGCAATCATCTGACATGCATGTGCTCATTGACATGTTATTTCTCATTAAATTGTATGTGGTGACTACTTTCGTTTTACAATTGCAAAAAAGAACAGCAACAGTATGGACAGTGTTATTCCAGAAAGTACTAGATCGACTGCATCCTCTTCAAGAAGCTCCAAGGCATCATCTAAATACTCTACAAATAATTGAATTGCAAACAACACAAACGCGGTTGCGGCAAAAATAATTCTGGTAGAACCTGTTTTTTTGTATGCGGTTATTGCAAGAGCAAACAACACAATGGAAAATATTCCTACAGACAGCTCTACTAGGCTACTAAACTCAAATGCCTCACTGGCAAGAAATGCCTTGTCAAGAATCACTTGGTTCATCTCCAGACATTGAAAAAAACAAATCAGCCAACCTGTCGCTTAATCTATTCCACAAATCAGGATGATAGTGTTTGAGCAGGCTAGTAACCATTTGAGGAGGAATTGAGAGACGGTATTTTGTGAATTTTCCACCATGCTCAGATATGATCAGTCCAGTTTTTTCCATTCTTTTGATATGCCAATTTACAGATGATGGAGATATGTTCACACGCTTTGAAATTTCAGATTGAGAGGGATTCTTTTTTTCTAATATGAACATGATTATTTCCCTTGGAGTCTCCTGATTGAGGAGATTAAGAATTTCACGCTCGTTTTGTTCAAATAATCCAACAGGGAAGTATCGCCTGTGGAACATCTGTTTTTCTGAGAATATCTTTCCCTGTTTTTCTAGCAAGTTAAGATGATATTGAATTGTTCCCATGGCCAATTTTAGCTCTCTTTTGACATGTCGCAGGTGGCATCCGGGGTTTTCCTGTATAAAATGCAATACTTCAGATGCATTAACATTAGAATCATCATCCACTTTACTCAATCCATTTAGTATTAAAACAGGCATAGCATTTCTCCAATTTTACTCCATTACTGAAAAACAGTAGTTTTGAATATATCGTTTGTAGTACAACTATCAAAATCTCTAAAAGAAAACAGGGAAAAACACCCATAAAAAAATTAGACATTTTGATACTTGTCTCCCTATTGTAATATACAAAATGCAAACATCCAAAATATGACATACAAGATTGCACAAAAAAGATATGTTGCGTTTTTTGCAGCAGTCATGACAGTTCTCATGGTTGGTGCAGTTTCTGCTGGGGATTCATTTGCAGCAAGTCCTGCTTCAAGCCTAGCCTCTGCAAAGATTACTCCTGGACAGGCTGCAACAATAGGCGTCAATTATATTGGTGCGCTGCCATCACAGCTAGTTACCGTAGACTATGACAACGAGGATGGGGAATTTCTATACGGAGTAGAAATTCACAAAGATGGAAAAGAGTTTGATGTTAAGGTAGACCCAAGAAGCGGCAATGTGCTTCGAGTCGAAGAAGACTCTATTGAAGCTAAAGAAAACGAATCAGAAGATAATGCTGAATCAAACGATGGAAAGTCAGTAAGTGATGGAGATGGTGAAACCAACGACGACAATGAAACAGAGGACAGTGATGCAGAAGATGAAATGGAGGATTACTTCATATCGACAAATCCA
The DNA here is from genome assembly GCA_020431985.1 of Nitrosarchaeum sp. Lineage (GTDB taxonomy): Archaea > Thermoproteota > Nitrososphaeria > Nitrososphaerales > Nitrosopumilaceae > HKST03. The sequence continues at coordinate 8,177 of JAGQHF010000067.1, forward strand.
AGAAACTCTTTAGGAGATGCAATACAGATTGCAATGGATCATGTTGGAACTGATCTCTCCAATCTAGTAGATGCTGATGTGGACAGAGAAAATAACTCTTTCATCTATTCGATTGACTTTATCATCGGGGATGAAGATATTTCAGTTGAGATTGATCCTCATACTGGAAACATACTGAACATAGAACGTGAGGATGTAGGATACGAAGATCCATCTGACGACGACCAATAAACTAACCACTTCTTTTTTCTTTTTTGAATTGTACATAATGAAAATCACAAGTTAATTTCTTCAAAACAGAATTTTTCATAATATGTCATCAAGATTTTTTAAATTGTGATTTAGTAAAAAATGGTGTTTTTGATCTATGGTACAATCATGTCACAATCAATTGTATGTAGTCATTACTTGTGAATGATTTTTGAAAACAAATAGATGATTGTCTCACATTTGTTAATAACTAAAATGTCATATCACACCCATGAATACGCAAACAATTTTACAACAAAAAGATTGGCAGTCTCCACCTACATATGTACTGGTTGAAATGGTACTAGCAAAAGAAGGTGTAAAACTTTCAGGTATTGCAGGCTCTTGGGAGAACATCAGAGGACTGTCTTGGTTGTTTGTAGATGACTGGAGTTGAAGAAAGTGAATTCACTACATAATCTACAACTGGATGTGGATGTTGTTTGGTACTGGGTAATGAGCAAGTACCAACAATCATTGAGACATCATCCAGAAAGACAAGAATTGCTTGCTGTAAATCAAAGGAGGTAAGAAGCTTGAAACAAACTATACAAAGAACAAAGTTTGGAAAGTGGCCAAAAATTGCATTCTCATAGAAGGAGATCGAATCCAACGTACTATTTTCTTAATTTTCCTTTAAAATTATCAAGTTTTGAATTACTCATTATGGTACATTTTATCATTTTACGAAATTGTGCATAATCACAGAAACTAAATTCTCATTATTGCTGGGTTTAGTATTGCTAGAATGATTAACAAAAGACGGTAAGTTGATCTTGTCTACAAGAATGGTACGTACATTCTCATATGGCTTTTTGAGCATCATTCTTGCAATTTATCTAAAGCAGATTGGCAACCATATATTGTTGCAGTAGTGGATGAGGATGAGAGAATTGCAGCTGCTGGAATCACAAACACTTCAAGAAACATTGCACAGGCAGTAAGCCCATCAATTACTGGGGTTTTCATTCAATCTCTTTGGTTGTCTGCTCCATTTGTGATTGGAAGAAGTTAAAGATGGCATATGATGTTGGGGTGTATTTTAGCTCTAGAAAGATAAAACCGCGAGAGGAAATCTGACATTTTTTATAAAAATAAAAAATCTAGTTCACGCTGAGCGAATCTAGACTCTTTTGTTTTCTGATGGCAACTATGATGTATGCAGAAGCTGCAATTATTGCGCCTTGCAAGACCTTGCTTGCGATATCTGTGAATCCAACATCATCTTGTATACCCACAATCGGAAGATCTACAGTTCTTGACAATACGTAGAGAATTATCAGGGCTCCAGACCCAACTATTGCAAGAAAGTATGGCGTCCTACTAGAGTTCCTGCTGTTTATTGCCCACAGTCCTACAGGAATGTATGCCCCTCCTACTGTGGCAAACAATGCCGTTTCAACAAGTGCACCTTCAATTGATTCATCAGGTTCTTCTTCATGTTCTTCAGTAGCTTCTGCAATCTCTCCGGTTGCTACAAATAGGTAGACAGCTCCTGTAAGCAACATCAAAAACGCCACAGAAAGTATTGCCAATTGCATCGATTTTTGAACCATGCAGGTATAATGCTGGATTCGATATAATGCGTATCTACCATTCCCAAAAATTGGGAATGGCTTGTCAATCTGAGAACTTTTGCCACAACCGTATAATTTTGTCTTCCATTTTTACATGTTCAAGTTTGTATGATAATTCTCCTTCTCTGTATGTTATAACAATCTCATATGTCCAGTTTTTGTAATAGCTTTCATCAAGACCTTCCAAAGTTCTTACAACCTTTGTTTTCTTTACAATCTTTAGCTCTTCTAGCTTTCTTGTCTTGCGATATGCAGTTGATTGTGGAATATTTAGAAGATTAGAGATTTGTTGAATGGTAAGTTCTGTTTTTGATAGCA
>JAGQHF010000006.1 GCA_020431985.1 Nitrosarchaeum sp.
ATCAAGCCGGCCATAGCGTTAGGGTGCGACCCAATCCCTTTCCGAACTTGGAAGTCAAACCTGACGTCGCTGTTGTGCTACTAAGATGCGAGAGCTCTTGGGAAGCAGCAGTGCTGGCATTTCTTACTTATTTACAATCTTTTAATACTATATGTGGAAATTAACCATGATGCCTGTCTGTAGTGTTTGTGGCTCTCAGTTTCCTGATGACATTAGATTTCTAAACCACATGATGGAAAAACATGGATTTAGAAATCCAAATATTGACAAACCTGACAGAAACAGTAGAGGATACTAGTGTAACTCTTCCAAGATCTCTTTCAAAGTCTCAATCTCGTCTTTTAGAAAATCAACTGTTGCAATAACACTGTTTTTTGCATTTTCCGAAATATTGTACTTCATTTCTTTTTCAATTAGCTTTTTCAATTCCTCTCTTTCCAAAATCAGATCATTGAGGCGCATCACTGCATTTTCTATCGTCAACTGCATTATTCACCAATTTTAAGAGAATTCATTGGTCTCATGTAATGTACTTGTGTAATGTCTGCTTTATTGTTAATAGAATCATAATCGACTTTGTCATTCATGACATGTTAACTGGTTTTTTATATAATAAGACTAAAATTAATTTTCACTAGTGATATTGATACACAAGTTACAACTGGTTTTGAAGGTAGTTTAAAATCAACCTCACACCAAAACCTGTTGCACCCTTTGGATTGTATGGCTTTTCTTTTGTAGCTACTTGTGTCCAAGCTACACCTGCAATATCAAAATGAATCCAAGGTGTGTCTCTTATTGCATTTCTAAGAAATGCTGCTGCAGTGATTGTCCCTGCTGCTCTTCCAATTCCTATGTTCTTCATGTCAGCCACATCTGATTTTATCATGTCCATATAATCGTCATTTAGTGGAAGCTCCCAAACATCCTCACTGGTTTTCTTTGAGGCATCTATGATCTTCTGTTTTAGTTTTTCATTATTTGATACAATCCCAGCCACGTTAGTGCCTAGGGCGATAATGCAGGCACCGGTTAAGGTGGCAAAATCAATAATTGCTTTTGGTGAATAATGTTTTTCACCAAAAGATAATGCATCTGCTAGAATTAGTCTTCCTTCAGCATCAGTATTTAGAATTTCAGCTGTCTTTCCATTGTATAATTTTATGATATCTCCTGGTCTATACGATTCACCACCTGGCATATTTTCTACTGAAGGAATAATTCCCACAACATTAACTGGAAGCTTTAGTTCTGACACTGCTTTCATAATTCCTAAAACTGTACATCCACCACATTTGTCAAATTTCATCTCATCCATCTTTTCTCCGGGCTTTAGTGAAATCCCACCTGTGTCAAATGTCACAGCCTTTCCTACAAGTACTATGGGCTTCTCTCTTGTTTTCCTCCCATGTTCTAATATTATCAGTTTTGGTTCATTCTTGCTTCCTTGTCCAACAGCGGATATGCCTCCAAACCCTTTCTTTTTTAATTCCTGTTTGGCAATAACTGTACATCTCATCTTATTTTTTTTTGCGACGTCTCTGGCAAAATTAGCTAGCGTTGTTGGTGTACATTCGTTTGGTGGTAGATTTGCTATACTTTTTGTGAAAATTGCACCATCTGCAATTATTTCAGCTATTTTTGCAACTTTCATAATCTTTTTCGAATCTGCAGATAAAATTGATATGTCTGGTGCTGTGTGGCCTTTTTCAGTTTTGTATGTTTCAAATTTGTATAGAGATAGCTTACATCCCTCAATTACCTGCGTTACTGATGATTCTAAATTAAATGATGATTCTGAGGGCAGTATTATGGAAAATTCTTTTAGTCTCAATTCTTTTGCTATCTGAGCAATCTTTCCCGAGACAAATCTGATTGCGTCGCTTGAAATTTTTTCTTTTTTGCCAAGCCCTGCCAATAAAATTCTATTGGCCTTTTGGTTTGATGGAATAACTACCGTCTTTGCAAATTTCCCACCCATATCTATGAGTGACTGCTTCAGAGGTTCATTATACAAAGTTCTATCTAAACCTAAAACATTATCAGAATTCTCAATTACAAATCCACATAACATTTCTGTTTTTTTTTCATGTGAATTTACATTTTCTATTGAGATCTTCATATCTAGACATAATTTTGTCACGTTATTTAGATTTGCTAAGGTCAATTTTTTTACTATTTGACAATAAACTAACTGATCTGAAGAAAACAGCACTTACTGCATTACATTTTTCTCCACACATCTCATTCGTGTTCATTAAATGTGAGTACTGGTTTTTAGAAAAGATTATTGTTTTTATCATAGGTAAAAGCGCTGCTCGTCCTCCATATGCAGACTTCCAATCAATAAACCAAAACATCTTTAGTGCAGATTCATCTAGCAAATCTTCTCTTATTGTCTGCCCCATCGCTGAATAGTGACCTATTATCATAATTTTACCTTTGGAAAAAAAACTGATTATTTTTGCAAATTTTATGCATACATAACATTGATTATCATAAACCATGACTGGAGTCTTGTCTTTCTGGTTCATACTGTGAATTACCTTCAATCAAATTAAAATTTTACAGAGTTGGACTTTAGACAGAGTCTATTGAAAATCAAACTGTTTACTATCTCCCGACATATGCTGATAATTAAAAAATTTAATCACAGTTTTGTTGATAGTCAGGCGATCAGAATGCTTGATTTGTATCTAGTTTTGATAACTCAATTTCTCAAGTAGATTTTTATTAAAATCATAGGGTTTTGAGAACATTATGGGCCTTAATTACTATACAATAAAAAAGAATATTCTTGAAGCTCGTAAACTTGTTATCCGTGCAACCAACATTGCTGGTTCTGGACATCCAGGAGGTTCGTTTTCAATGGCTGAAATTCTGGGTTGCTTATTCTATAAACATTTGAAGTATGACTCTAAAAATCCCGCTTGGGTAGACCGAGATCGCCTGGTCTTGTCAAAAGGACATGCGTCACCAGGATTATTTTCTAACATGGCGCTTGCGGGATATTTTCCTGAATCAGAATTGGACACCTTAAGAAAATTTGGAAGTCAACTCCAAGGCCATCCGGATCTCAAATGTCCTGGGGTTGAATTCTGTGGAGGTTCACTTGGAACTGGTCTCTCTTATTCAATTGGAATGGCACTAGCTGGTAGAATAGATGACAAAAATTATCATGTTTATACAATTATGGGTGATGGCGAATCCGACGAGGGGCAAGTATGGGAAGCTGCAATGACTGCAGCAAAATACAAGGTGGATAATATAACTGCATTTCTTGACAGGAATTTTATCCAGCAAGATTCGTACACTGAAAAAATTATGCCATTAGATGATTATCTGGAAGGTACTGATCTTTCTGAAATGTGGAAAGATGCGTCTAGATGGAAGACAGGAGACAAATGGAGATCTTTTGGTTGGAATGTAATTGAAATTGACGGACACAGGATAGAACAGATTGATGCAGCAATAACAAAAGCCAAGGCCACCAAAGGAGCCCCCACAATAATAATTTCTCGCACGATCAAAGGGAAGGGAGTTGAACACATGGAAGATAATCCCCAGTGGCATGGCAAGGCCCCTGATTCGGACGTTGTCCCTATCATTAATCAAGAACTTGAATCCCAATTCATGATTGCACCATCTATTATTGCTGGTGACATGTCAAATCTAACAAATGAGGTAAAACGTTGCATATCTGGAAGAGCGGATTACATACATCTTGATGTAATGGATGGTCAATTTGTTCCAAACAAAACCTTTGATCATGTAAAAATTAAAGAACTGCGTCCATTAACTGTAATTCCGTTTGATACTCATCTGATGATTAACGAGCCGATAAAACACATTCACGATTATGTTGATGCAGGCAGTGATATTATCACTGTTCATGCTGAAGTATGTGATGAATCTAGTTTTGGAGAAATTCATGATATACTCAAAAAAAATCAGGTTAGTCTTGGTCTTGCAATAAATCCTGATACTGATCTCCCATATTGGTCATACAAGTTTCTCTCATCCCTTGATCAGCTTATAGTAATGTCTGTTGTTCCTGGAAAATCTGGACAAAAATACATTGAAGATACACATGAGAAAATGAATAGACTAAAACCCATCCTAAAAGACCATCATTTCTCTGGATTCATTGAAGCTGATGGAGGCGTTACACTAGATAACATTGGTTCTGTCTTTATGGATGGTGCTAGAGCGTTTGTTGGTGGTAGTGCAATTATTGGCCAGAAAGATGTCCGGAGTACAATTAGACAATTTAGAAATGAAATAATGAGAGCAAGACGAAAAACTCTTTTGGACAAGGCAAACCAATTGGGTGGTTCAAAACTCGTAATGAAATGGATAGAATTGCATGTGGTTGGTGAAACACAAGACCAAATCAAGAAAATTGCGCAGGAGGCTGGGTACATTTGAATCCGCCAACAATGACTGATATGAGATCTGAGTATGCCAAAACTCTGGTTGATCTTGGCAAGAAAAATCCTAGTATTGTGGTTTTGGGGGCAGACACCACTGATTCGCTAAAGACCTCGGCGTTTGGAAAGGAATTTCCAAACAGATTCTTTAATGTAGGTATAGCAGAAGGAAATCTAGTTTCTCTTTCTGCTGGCTTGGCTGTCTCTGGAAAAACTGCTTTTGCAAGTACTTATGCCATATTTCTTCCTGGTAGGGCTGTAGATCAAATCCGTAATGGCATAGCATATCCATCTCCTCCTGGCAAAAAAGGTCTAAACGTGAAGTTGGTCGCATCTCATGCAGGTCTTTCTGTGGGTCCGGATGGTGGCTCACACCAACAAATTGAAGATATTGCTATAATGAGAGCCATTCCTAATTTTCGGGTTTTTGTTCCTGCAGATACATTTGCTGTGACTAAACTGACTCAATTAATGGCAAACGAATATGGTCCATTTTACATGAGAATGGCAAGATCCAAAACTCCTGTAATCCATTCTGCATCTCAGGAATTTCAAACAGGCAAAGGAATCACAGTTCGTGAAGGAACTGATTGCACCATTGCTGCATGTGGAATAACAGTTAGAATGGCTCTAGAAGCAGCAGAATCATTACAGAACGAAGGAATTTCCTGTAGAGTATTAGATATGTTTTCAGTCAAACCTATTGACTCTGATATTTTAGAAAAAGCAGCAAGGGAAACTGGTTGCATTGTTACTTGCGAAGAACACAATATCTATGGAGGAATGGGATCTGCTGTTACTGAAGCAGTTTCTGAACTATATCCAGTTCCAATTAAAAGAATTGGAGCTCAGGATATGTTTGGCGAATCTGCTAGAGATAATGAAGTGCCTCTTCTGTTAGAAAAACACGGCATAACATCTTTTAATATGATTAGACAAGTCAAAGAATTAAGGAGCAAATTATGAAAATTTTTCTTGACACTGCTAACATAGAATCTATACGAAAATTCAATGACATGGGTTTGCTTGATGGAATTACTACAAATCCCTCATTGTTGTCTAAAGAAGGCAGAAATCCTAAAGAAGGAATGAAAGAAATCACAGAAATCATCAAGGGAGATGTAAGTTTAGAAGTTGTGAGTACTGACTATATGGGCATGATTACAGAAGGAAAACGCCTGCGTGAATATGGAAATAATGTTGTAGTTAAAGTCCCAATGACCTCTGATGGATTAAAGGCATGCAAAACCCTCTCTTCAGATGGGATTCCTGTTAATGTTACGCTTATTTTTTCTCCAAATCAGGCCCTTCTTGCAGCAAAATCTGGAGCAAAATATGTGAGCCCGTTTATAGGAAGATTAGATGACATTGGTCAGAACGGAATGAATCTAATTGCAGAAATCAAAACAATCTTTTCAAATTATGACTTTAAGACTGAAATCCTTGTTGCTAGCGTTAGACATCCAATACATGTTGTGGATGCAGCAAAAATTGGTGCAGATGTAGTGACATTACCTCCTGCAGTATTAGATAAAATGCTAAAACACCCATTGACTGACATAGGATTGAACAGCTTTCTTGAGGATTGGAAAAAACTCCATGAAAAAACTGGAATAGATATTTAAGAAATCTAGAACTTATTTTCTAATCGTAATTGAATTCTTGTTTTGTGTAATGCCTAGTTTGCCAAGCTCCGAAAACTCAGTACTTTACACTATCTACAGCAATTAGGTGTGTTATGTTGAATATTCTGGTTGATGACCTGTAGACTAAGAACTCAAAATACTGGGAATTTCTTGTATTCTACAAACTTCTGAACTATGTTCGTTTCATATTGTATGCCTTGTTAAAGCCAGTTTTCTATGATCCTTTGTTGGTGCTCTTTCTAGTTCCAGTCCCTCTTCCTGTTATTCTGGTCATTCCTTCCGTTGAAGGTCTTGCCTTTGGTTCTGGTAAATCGCCCAATTTTTTTGCACCAGTCCCTCTTCCTGTATGAACCATTCTATTTGAGGCTGCTTTTTTTCTTTCTGCTTGAACCTTTCTATATTCATCTCCTGACCATTTTTTTTCACCATCTTCAATCTCTCTAGTTCCAGTCCCTCTTCCTGTTCTGATTCTTATCTTTCCCATACTGGAATAACGTAACATCTTGTATTTATCTAATCTGATTTGATCTGAATAGTTCCTGATATTTTTACAATGAAAATTATTTTGTTAAAATAAACTTCATTATCATCCAACCCATCCTAATCTCTTAAAGTAGGCAAACATCAATCCTGCTGGAATTATTGATGCTAAGATAATTATTATGAATGTAGAGTATTCACCAAGAATTGATTCTTGATTACTAATACTCCCTGGCAATGCTACGTTCATTCCGTAAAATGTTCCAATTATGGTAGCGGGAATTGCTAGTGTGAATATTATTGTTAATACAGCCAGAACCTTGTTTGTCTTTTCTGTACTCAATACAAAATCAGTATCCTTGTAAATCTCCATTGTCTCTCTTGATTCTTCTAAACTCTCAATAATCCGGTCTAGGTGATCTATTACATCATCAAAATACAGTTTTAGATCTTCCTCATCAGTGGATATAAAACGTTGAACTTGTTTACCTGTCTCCAATACTAGTCTCTTTAATGGATTTGAGATCCTCCTGAGTATGGTAATTTCTTTTCTTAATCTTGAAATCTGTCTGGCAACGGATCTTCTTTCATCAAACACTCCTTCCTCAATCTCCACTAGGTTTGCCATTATTCTACGTAATGTATGAAGCATGTCGTCTACTAGAACATCTATTATTTCATGCAATAATGCTCCTGAAGATTCTCCTAAAAGCTGTTCTTTACGTTGTTTATCTTCAGATTCTTTGCATGTTTTAACAATGTCTACTAGTGGTTTTAAGTCTCCTTGATGAACCGTAATTAGAAAATTTTTCCCCATGAAGACTGAGAGCTGGCTAACTTGTGGTACTGCAATTTTTGAAAATAATGGAGGAAAATGAAGTATTAAAAAGAAATGGTCATTGTATGCATCTAGTTTTGGAAGCTCAAATTTTGCAAGACAGTCCTCTATGTTGAGCGTATTCAGATTAAACTCATGAGCTAATTCTTCAATTATCCATCTATCTGGATTTTGTATGTCAATCCATGTAAACCCATTTCCCTGTATTCTCTCTACTGTCTTTCCTGCAGACTCATTCGTATTCTTTTTACTAGAACGTAATCTGGTAGGAATAATACTGCGCTTCAAGATGTATGGTAGCTTTATACAACAAATTTAAAGCGATCGATAATATTTACCAAAATTGTCTATATGTATATTGGTAGAACTATTGTAATGTTCTCTATTTCCATGGAAGCAAATAACTTGCCCCTACCCATGTGAGGCCTATTGATATTGCCATTGCAACCCACCAAAATCTCATGTTTAAAGTTGAAACTGCTTAATAATAAATCTACAGGATAAATTTCATCAAACCGAAATCAAAGATTATTACTGGATAGAATGTTTTTCTTTCTCGTGGCCCTCGTAGTACAGTGGCTAGTATAGGGGACTGTGGATCCCCGGACAGGGGTTCGATTCCCCTCGAGGGCCTACA
>JAGQHF010000068.1 GCA_020431985.1 Nitrosarchaeum sp.
AAATCATAGTTGTTCTGGGAAAGAACAACACAATTACTTGGATTAACGAGGATGACGTGCCTCATACGCTTGTCAGTGATAATGGAGGCGATGAAATATGGTCAACTGGAATGATGAAATCCGGAGAATCATCATCTGTGACATTTAATAGAACAGGAGTTTTCGATTATCATGGAACTCCAGGTCCATGGATTACAGGTACAGTGACAGTCTTGGAGGAATAGAGAAATGGAGAGCAGAGTATCGTGATTTAATCAGCATTCATGATTCTCATTTTTGAATTTCATGGCTAAAAACCAGAAATGGAAAAATGCGCTAAGTTTTAATCGTCATTGGAGAATAGTTTGAATATGCAGTCTAGTCCAAAGAGCAGCAACACAAAATCAATAGCAATAATAGGTGGTGTAATCGCTGCCGTGGCAATTTCACTGTTTGCATATCTCATGTTCTATACGGCACCAGAACACATAGAAGAAAGGGTAAAAGTGGTTGCAAACACTGCTGACGGGTGCATAGTCGAGACGGCAGATGGATACGCAGTAAATATCGGACCGTGTGAATTCCAACCAGACGAATACATACTGGCACCAATCGACCAGAAACTCAAGGAACGTGCGGCCCTAATGAATCCTACAAGATAATTTTTTTGAGATATTCATGTAATGCTTGATCAGAGTGAGTTCGCCGTCATGCTTGTATCATGTCTGTCCAACTGCCACGCCAAACTCCAGAGTCGAAAATATTTGGAGCGAAATGCTGATTGCAAGAACATATGTTAGAAATCCCACCATAACAAGCGTCGTGGTGTGACCTGCGCCCCCACAAAGCTCCAAGAAGGGTTGTTTTTGTCAGGGTGTTTTTGAGAACATCTTTTGCTTTTGTCTTTTGAGACTTTATTTTTGATATCTGGGTGCTGCTACGTGGTCTGGTTCAAATGCATACTCTATTCCTACCGCAAAACCAAGACCCATTACCAAAAATAGACCAATTTCCGTGATTTGTGCCATTATTTCCTGTACCAGAAGATCTCAAGTTGGTATGATCATTTAGTGTAAAAACATTTTCAAAATGACTAGTAACAGCGATGAATCTGTAATCAATATAAAGAAATGGAGAAAAGTCCCAAAATTCTATCTTTGAGATGTTCTTTTCCTTTCTAGAACCAAAATTGCAATTACAATACCGACAAATGCTATCTGAAATGCTTCTGTCAGTATGCCGTTGTCACTTATTCTTCCACCTCTACCAGTGATGAAATTGTCAGGCATTCTGGTAGTCACCCATATCATGATAAACACAATCGTTCCTCCCAATCCTACCGAATACCATACAGGCCCCCATCTTCTAATCAGGGGAATTACCCAAAATATCTGAGCAATACCGCCTACTACAAACAATATCTGTGAATTTAGATTGTTTGAAGGAATTCCCAAAATAATGTGAATGATTCCAGCAATTGCTGTGGTTGCCGCTGCTGCATAGAATAAAGTGTTAATTCTATTCATTTTAATTCAAAAAAAGTTATGCGTTATCTCCAGATGTCCTAGTAGACTGTGACTTTTTATCACCGCATGAACCACCTTCTTTTGTTATTGGTTCAGTTATCTCATCACCTGTTCCAGCATCTAGTACATAGACAGTCATTGTATTGGAATCAGTAAATTCCACAAGTTTCCAAACTAGATAGTATTTGCCGTCACTGTTTACTGCTTTTCCAAGTTTTGCCTTGTCAATGTCATGTCCTTGAGTTGCTTGTTCTTGCGATATTGCCTTACTTTTTAGATCATCAAGGTTAGTGCCTTGAGTGATCTCTAGTGTTCCTTCTGAATCACCAATTGAGATTGCCCAGTGTCTTTTGTATGATTTTTCTTCACCTGGATCTGCCATGGCAGGAGAGATTGAACCAAATACCATAGCTATTGCCAAAAAAGACAACAACAGTGTTGGGATTAGCACTTTGATCATTGATGCAATTTGTTGGCATGTGATTTAACAATTACGTAATTGTGTTACCTAATGTTCTGTGAGTCAATAGATTTTAAAAAATGTCTGAAATGCAACTAATTAAAAATATAGAAAGTTCTCTAGTTTTCTATTTTTTTGTAATCACAGTATCCGATATAGTAAAAAAATGCAAACATTACAAATTTTGGAACATCTCGATTTTTTAAAATACCATATTTAGAGAAAATACACAAAATTCTTTTGTGAAAATCGTGTTTGAAAATCATGAGTCTTTTTTAATAATATATCAGTTGCAGGATATACATGGCAACTAAATGTAATTGTTCAGATGAACATTGTAAGGGAGACAAAAGTACACACAAGCATGAGAATGGTCAATGCATACATGCAGATGGAACAAAACATCCCATCCATGAAACGCATTAAAAAATTTCATAACTAAAAAAGAAGTTTAGGGTTGAACGGATGCTACTCTGTCCTGAACCATGTCATAATAGCCGTTTACCTCCATTGCTGGAATGTAAAACGATGCTGAAACTACGTCACCGACTTGGGCAGCACATTCAGGAACTACCACACTCACACCATACTGAGATTCAGCGACACAACCGTATTCTGTAATTGCAATTACTGTTACATCCTCAGTTACCTGAGTGGGAACTATATTCCAAGGAGTTAGTGTAAATGCAAGAACTACGGCTAGACCTGCAGCCATCAATGCGATTACTGCAACTCGTGGCGGTTTCTTTTCAATTTGATTTGATTTTTGCATTATTGTCACCTCAAGGTAGTTTAGTGAATCTGAGATATAACAACAAAGACTGCAATGTGGTCAATTGCAGCTAAACTGATAAACCAGTAAAATTGCAAAATCGTTAGAAATATGAGTGGCAAGAAGACATCTAGCATCTCATTTAGGATAGATGAGAAATATGAAAAAGTGCTAAGAGATATAGCTGTAGAGAACAAGACAAGTCTAAACACTCTTGCCAACCAGATCTTTGGCCAATATGTAGAGTTTGAGCTTTATGCCAAAAAATTTGGTACGCTAAGAATGAGCACAGATACCTTTCGCAGGATGTTAAACAGCATGGATGAAAAAAACATAATTGAGATTGCAACAATATGTGGAAGTCAAGAAGTCAAAGAATTCATTTTGTTCAAATGGAAGCGACTAGACTCTAAAACTGTAACTGATTTTATCAAAATCTATTTTGATTTGTGTGGTTATGGGAGATGCAGTTTAGATAAAGCAGAGGGCAACATCATGTTTAGCGTACATCATGATCTTCAGGAGAAAGGATCCTTGTTTTTAAAATATCTATTTGAGTCCTTGATTAGGACAGCACTAGACAAGGATTGCAAAACTGAGATGACAAACGATACAGTGACAATTAGTTTTCAACCATAATACTTTGAGTGCAATTGACCACATTGTAAACTGACCTATTATATCAAATTCTGTCGATATCATGTACATGGCTAGAACATGTAGAGGAATATGCATTGAATCAAAAGGAATTCCGATGAGTAATAGTATCCGATATCAGAATGG
>JAGQHF010000069.1 GCA_020431985.1 Nitrosarchaeum sp.
ACTGTATCAGGATTGGCCGTAAAGGAAATACCGCTCAATCCTGAATGAGTCATACCAACTAGAAAGACGTTAATCGTATCCAGAGATAACAGTCCACCATGATCTTCTGAATTATTAATTACAACCGTTACTTGTTCAGATTTTTTTGTTTCTGTAAAAACAATCTCTCCTTTAGTAGTCTGCAAATCAAATGGAACAGAAATATCAGTATCAAGATAGCCTATTTTATTTCCTAAAACTTCGGTAAACCATACTTTCTTTCCGTCATTGGATATGTCAAGATAGATAGCTGTTGAAAGAGGTCCGGTCGGAATATCATATTCTGTAATTGTTCCTATTTCGTCAACTTTTGAAATCTTGTTTCCACCATGTTGTGCAAAATAGACATTACCCGACTTATCAACATCTATCTGGCTGGGAAGAGTTTGAGGGTACAATTCGTTTGGAGATGTCCACAAGGAAACATAATCCTTCAGACGTGAATCTAGTTCTGAGACGATCACTCTGCTGGAGCCATGATCAGATAGAACTATTTTTTCTACGCCTTGGTAGTCTTTGAAAATTGCAATTCCAAAGGGAGAGAAAAAATCAGGTTTTGGTAGAGATATTTCAGAAATGTCTGGAAACGAGCCTGATCCAATGTTGGCTAAATCTATTTCTAAAATACTATTGGCATAAGACAGGGTAATCCATAACGAACCATTTGCATCAAATGCAAGAAATGTTGGACCACTGTTTTTATCAATGGCATATTCTTGAATTTCATTTGTGTTTACATCCAGTCTTGCAAACTTGTCTGAACTTAGTTCTGTGAACCAAATTTTTGATTTGTCTGGGGATAGAATAATTCCCATTACTCCTGAATTTTCAGTTGGGATGGAGATCATATCCATTTGCTCGTTTTCTATGTTGAATTTGCCTATTGAGTTGGTTCTTGCATCAGTAAACCAAATCACGTTTCTGAATTCGTCATAAATAATATGCCCACCAGATAAATTTACTATTACATCATTTGTAGTAGTTGTTTTTGTTATATCAAAGTTGGAAAACTCTTTAGTTATTGGATCAAATTTTGAAATCAAACTTGTATTTTGTGTGGCATGATAAATCCAGACATTTCCATTTTTGTCAGTAGTAATTCCCCTAAGACCAAATTCTTCAGTGGGGAATGGAATTTCTTTGATGAAATTACTTTGTTTTGAGTAGGTCACAAATTCATCTAATGAAGTTTCTTGAGCAAACACACTACCAGAAGATAAAGCCGAAAAAAGAATAGCAAACACTAGAAAAAACCCAGCATGTTTGTTCATAATATTTTCAATTTATTTTTCCACTGGATTTCCTATCATGTTGCCCCATTCAGTCCAAGAACCGTCATAGTTGCGAACTTGGGGATAGCCTAAAAGGTATTTTAGAACAAACCAGCTGTGAGATGATCTCTCACCAATCCTGCAATAACATATGACATCTTTGTCTGGG
>JAGQHF010000070.1 GCA_020431985.1 Nitrosarchaeum sp.
ACAAAATCATATCCTTGCTTAAGGAAACAAACAGGACAAATTCTCTTGAAAGGATAGAGTCTGAGATAGAAAAAAAAATTGCATCTATTAAGAAAAATCCTTCATCCA
This sequence comes from Nitrosarchaeum sp., assembly GCA_020431985.1. Lineage (GTDB taxonomy): Archaea > Thermoproteota > Nitrososphaeria > Nitrososphaerales > Nitrosopumilaceae > HKST03. Next base: position 109 of record JAGQHF010000070.1, read on the forward strand.
TTGGAAATTCTATAGAAACTATCTGTATCTTTGGATGGATAAAAAGTGGAAATGTACAACTCAAACACATTGGACTTTCCAAAAAACTTCCATACATATACATGAGGAGTAAAAATCCTTTTCTCAAACCTCTTGCTGATATTCTAAAGACACAACAAAATATTTCATTAGTGATATTGGATCAAAAAAAGGCAAAAATACAGAAGTTCCACGGAAATACTCTGATAAATGAATCATCCATGAAAATTAATCTTCATGGAAGACACAAAAAAGGTGGGCAAAGCCAAGGTCGATTCATGAGAGCAAGACAAACCAAAATTCATGTATTTTATAAAAAAATTGCAATCAAAGTTAGAGAGATGTGTATGGACTCTGAATTAATTTTATTAGGAGGTCCGGGTCAGGCAAAAACAGAATTTTTTGATGAACTTGATTCAGAATTGACAATGAAATGCAGATTTGCAGATACAATATCTTTTTCCACTCCTGTAAATGATGTGTTCAAAAATATGCTACATCATCTATATCAACACAGACGAAAACATGTCAAAGAAATTATTGCCAGATATGAAAAATTGATTAAAACTGGTCTTACAGCGAAAAAAAATTCTGTAATTTACAACGCATTAAATCTAGGAGCCGTAGACACTTTGATAGTTTCAGCAAACTATCATTCCGACAGCCAATTTAAAAATATAGTAAAGATGCTTGAAATTGCAAAAACCACCTCATCTATCATAGAATTCATATCCTCCCCCAATATAATCAAAAAATTAGACATTGATAATTCTGTTCTGGCAATCTTAAGATATAAAATAAAATAAAAATATGAATTCTACTATGATATTCAGTTTCTTTGATTCTGCTACATGATATTCTTACAATGGGATTGACTTAATCTCCTGCATTGATTCTCTTTTTATGAAAACTTTTTATCATTCTCATAATTATTTTTGTGAATATGTCCAAAGAATCTGATTACGAAGATAATGACTTTGAAGACGATTTTGAAGATGATCTAGATGAATTTGAGGAAAACTAAATGGTTAAACCAAAGTTATCTGCAAACGAGCTAAAAGTTTTGTAAGCTTGTAAAAATTCCCTACCAGAATTACTAATCTTGTATTTATTGGTCCCATCTGACTCGACTTGTTCAAGTAATCCTTGTGAAACTAGTGTCTTTAGAATTCGAGATATTCTAGAATGAGATATGTTTGCCTTTCGAATAAGGTAAGTTACCGTTACACCTTCTTCATCTAACAAGTCATCTCTTGTGGTGTATAATATGTCGCCTATTATCTTCATATGAGTACGATACTCTGTCATCCTAATGGTAGTTCTTATTATTTCTATGAGAGTAGGTTGATATTTTCCAATATACTAAAAAGATAAAAGATTTTGACCCATGATCTGTTCTGAGATTTACTCGTGTTATTCAATATCTTTATCAAACTTTATTCTTGTCAGGGGCACCTTACTAACTGGAATAAACAATGCAATCAATCCTCCTATTCTCACTGCCATTGATATTGGATAGAGCAATGATTCTGGAAATACAAAAGAATACCATCCTAAAAATTCACCCAAAGCTAAAAGTGAAAGACCTGTGGCAACTGATATCGCACCCTTATTTTTGTTTTCAAAATACGATAGAATTGTTTCAATAGCTCCATAGGCTAGCAAAATAAATGAAACTGATCTGAAAATATGTTCGATTTGTACTGATGATACCAAAAACAATGGCATGATACCGATAGACCTAAAATATCTTGATTTTGGAAAAAATGATTTTATGCTATGCGAGAATGCAATAAAAAAATAACCAACAGTTTGAATCACAATTCCAACCGTTTGAATCCATCTCTCCAAACTTCCTGACTTTACTATGAAATCCTCTACCATGTATCCTGCCCAAACTACGAGAAATCCTATACTGATTGACAAAAATGCAATTGTTAATCTAAACAGGGTTGGACTTCCCGTATTTCGAAATCCTACAAGTGACATTATTCCAATAGCAAGACCCACTAAAAATCCAACTAAGTTGAGAATATTTTCTAATAAGAATTCCAATCAAGTTGATTTTGCTTTCTTAATTATTTTAATCTGATGAATAGTATGGTTAATCCCATTCATCCAGAGATCCAGAAGATTGACCTTCTGTACTTCCTGCATAGTCTCCTAATATGTCTGAATACGTCTTTTCATTATGTGCTACAAACTTTACATATTCGCCATATGTCATGTCCAAATCACAGTTATCGCATTTTACAAATGAAAAATCCATTGACAGGTTTGCATTTTCTTTGCATTTTGGGCATTTTATCTTCACGGTATACTTTGACCTAGTTATCTATTATTACTTTACATTCAATAAGAGATAAAAGGAGTTTTGTTCAGGTTTTTCTATGAGTCGTATTTGTACAAAGTGCAAAACCCCTATCCCTGACAATGAAGCACTTGATATTACTGCCGAAAAATATCCGACTTGCAACAAGTGTTGGGCTGAGTGGAAAGAATACCGAGTTATGGTAATGAACGAAATGAGACTAGACATGTCCATGCCAGATCACAGGAAACTATTAAAAAAACATGAAAAAGTGTTTGTAGGCATTTTAACTCCAGAGGGCGAAATGATAGACTATACTAATGAGAATAATAGAAAGCCAGATGAGCCTAAAATTTAGATATTCAAGTGTTCTTTTGCGTTATCTGGAATCACAAGCAAAAGCCGTCTCCTCTTTTTATCTTCTAGCGAATTAACTATGTTCTTGATAGTTTGAGCGATAATTCTCTTTTTCTCCGCATCTAGCAGCAGGTAGATCTCTAAAATCCCATCAAGATTAAACGTTATCAGTTTTTGTGGTAAATGTATTATCTCATCAATGTATGCAAAAAACAGTCCTTCTCTCTGTTCTTCTGGAATGGTTGCAAGTATCTCAAGCCATGTCTTGAAAAGTTTTGAAAAATTTGGAAATGGAATGGTAGGTCCTGCTTCAAGTGCATTGTTGATTATCTCTTTTTTTTCTGGTTCTGAAAGAGAAAAAAATTCCATCATTCTTTTTTTTAAAATTGGTTTTCTTAGAAAATCTGGCAGATTTGCTAAATTTACTATGATATTTCCCGCGAAATTCTGTTCAACCAATAATCAAACCTGTTTTCAACCGATATTAAACCCTGTGGACGCTTTAGCTTAAATAAACCGAATTTGGTTTCAGAATTATGACTTCTACTGTTGTTGTCGGCGGATTTTTCGGAGATGAGGGGAAGGGTAAAGTAATTTCCTATTTGGCGATAAAAGATAATCCAAAAATTATTGTTCGTGGGGGTGCGGGACCAAACGCAGGTCATACAATTAGAGATGGTGACAAAGTGTATAAGGTACGAATGTTGCCAAGTGGATTTCTTAACAAGAATGCCAGTGTCATGATTGGACCTGGAGTGACAATCAATCCTGATGTCCTATTAAAAGAAATCCAAGATTTTGGTGCATCTGGACGTTCCTTTGTTGACAAACATTGCGGTATTATAGAAAATGATCACCTTATTCGCGATTCAAAAGGAGATCTCAAAGACAAGATAGGCAGTACTGGTTCTGGAACTGGCCCAGCAAATGCCGACAGAGCAATGAGAACTTTAAAACTTGCAAAAGACTTTACTTCATTATCTTCTCTGATAACCGATGTTCCAGAACAGATCAACAATGCTTTATCTAATGGCCAACACGTGTTAATAGAGGGCACCCAAGGAACTTTCCTGTCTTTATGGCATGGCACTTATCCATTTGTCACTTCAAAAGATGTTACTGCATCAGGAATTTGTGCTGATGTAGGTATCGGTCCGAAGAAGGTAGATGATGTGATTGTCGTGTTCAAATCTTATGTGACAAGGGTGGGTACTGGTCCCTTAACCAAAGAGCTTACCCCCGAAGAAACTGAAAGTAAAGGTTGGTCGGAATTTGGAACAGTCACAGGAAGACAACGACGCGCAGCTGATTTTGATTTTGATTTAGCTAGGCGTGCAATTATGCTAAACAGTGCAACACAGATAGCAATAACAAAATTAGACGTAATTTTTCCTGATTGCGCAGGTGTCACTACATTTGATGAACTTTCTGAACCTGCCCAGGCCTTCATTACTAATATTGAAAAAGAACTGTCCACGCCTGTTACAATAATAGGCACTGGTCCTGCTGTATTTGATATAATAGACAGACGAGCCTAGCATATTTTTTTGGATAAGTTTAATTTGAATAGATACGGGAATTCTCCGTGGATCGACTGCCTAGATACATTCAAGTCTCCTCTACATTAGAGTTCTCGCGATTGGTTTGTGCTCTTGAACGTGCTCCGCGTGTATCTTTTCTTCATGATCACAATGGAAAGAAAGTTCTTTCGGTCCAAATGGATATTCTTAAGGAAAAACCTATTGTCTATTATACTCCACTAGAACATAATGGACATTACATTTGCTATGGTCTCAAGGATGGTAAAGAAGAATCTGCAGTAGTGGATTCCACCTCTGACTCAAGTAAATTATACTCACCGATTGTTAGGATAAAATCTCTACCCGAAACTCTCAAACCGGGAAATGGTACTGCTGATAGGTATCAGCCAATTGAACTTGAAGATCTAGCAAGTCTTGCAAAACTCACATGGGGATTTGAAGAAATTCCCTTTCCGTTATTTTTATTCCCACTTGAAAAAAAGTGGTTAATTGGAGTTTTTATGAATTTTAATGAAGAAGGCGCATCATATTTTTGTCATGTCGTACTTGATCAAGACCCAAAAAAACCATTCATGAAGTTTTCTACAAATAATGGCTCAGAACCGTCTTTTGTAGAGGGTCTATCTGACCATGGATATTCTTACATCAAAATAATAAAATTAAAAGAAACTCATCCTCTAGTTGATTATGGTCACATTCAAAACTAGACTTTCTTCATTATCAAAGGAAAAGGGAAAACTGATCCTTGCAAATGACTATGACGACATTCATGGATTGGAGCATAAAACTATCAATAATATAAAAAAACTCTCTCCATTTTTGTGTGGAATTAAATTTAATTTTCATTCCTTACTGCCCTTGGGTTTCAAGGAAATATCTAAGATAACCAAGATATCTCACCAACACGGTTTACAGACTATCGCGGATATCAAACTGAATGATATCGGTAATACCAATCGTGTTACTACCAATCATCTGTGGACTCTCGGGTTTGATGCAGTAATAGCTAATCCTATAATGGGATTGGAAAGTTTAAAAAATATAGTGCAATCCGCTCATAAAAAAAACTGTGGTGTGATTACTCTATGTCACATGAGTGCCCCTGAAGCAAAACTGTCTTACGATCTTGATCTCAGAATGAAGAAAAATTACAAACTTTATAATCTATTTTTAGATTGGGCAATTGAAAGTAAGGTAGATGGAATTGTAGTTGGTGCTACATTTCCAAAAATTATCCAGTATTGTAATAAAAAAACATCTGGTAAAATGAATATCTTTTCTCCTGGAGTTGGAACTCAGGGAGGCAGTGCAAGTGAAGTATTGTCAGCTGGAACTGACTTTCTCATTGTAGGTAGAACTATAATCAACGCAAAAAATCCCATATCTGTAGCAAAAGATC
>JAGQHF010000007.1 GCA_020431985.1 Nitrosarchaeum sp.
CAGTTGAAGTGATCTATTCTCATCAAGATATTTTTTCAGCTCTGGTGCAATGGATATGGTTGCATCAATTGACTTTGCAAATCTATCAAAAGAGTATTTGAGCTCCTCAATGTATGCCTCTTTGATCAGACTCTCCTCTTCTAGTATCTCCCTAATCACTTTTACAAACTTAAAGTTGATGTTGTGAGTCTTGTAAATTCCCTCTATGATGGACGCCATCCTCATGTATAACGCAAGGTTCTTTGGAAGGACAAACGGGAACCGGCTCATAGTCTTGTTTGACAGCTCCATCAATCCTTCAACCTCCATCTCATCTGGTTTTCTGCCGTGCATTGCACGAACAGCAAGTTCTATTCCTTTTTCTATTACGGTGCGATTAAAGTCTGGAGTAAGCATCCCCAAGTCATTCATAGCATTTACTGTCCTTGGCGGGTCCTTTTCCACTAGAGCAAGGTACAGCCGTATGAGCTTTAGTCGTGTCTCATTGTCAAGCTTTCCTACCATCCCATAGTCATACAAGATCAGTCTTCCATCGTTAGTAACGGAGATGTTTCCAGGGTGAGGGTCTGCATGAAAGATAGAGTATCGAAGAAGCATGGTAAAGAACACCTTATGGACATCAATGACAAGCTTCTGTCTATCTATTCCCTTGGCATCAAGACTGGCTACGTCAGTAACCTTTATTCCTGGAAGATACTCCATTGTCAAAACATTTTTTGAAGAATATTCATCGTAAACTGATGGAACTATAACGTTATAGTTTTTTGCCATATCGTGTTTTATTTTTTTCAGATTGTCTGACTCGATTCTATAGTCCATCTCCTCATGAATTGTTTCTATAAACTGCGAAAGCATTGCCTTTGCTGAATAACGAAGGTTGGGATCAACAAACCGCAATGCCATCGGAAGTATTTTTTTTAAAACCTTGATGTCTTCATCCACAATTTTTTCAATCCCGGGTCTTTTGACCTTGACTACAATCTCCTGTCCGGACACTAGTCCCCGATACACTTGTCCAAGGGATGCACCAGATATTGGATTGGAATCAATTCTGTCAAATTTTTCATTTATTGGCCCTATTTCATCTTCAATTATCGATTTGGCTTGCTCAAATGGAGCTGCAGGTACACTGTCTTGCAGCTTGGCAAGCTCCTCCAAATATGGCTGGGGCAAAATATCAGCCCTAGATGATAACCACTGTCCAAGCTTTATGTACACAGGACCAAGCGAAATGAATGTGTTTAGAGCCTTTCTTGCATTTTTTCTAAATATTTCCAAGTCAAGCTCTTCTCTTCTGTCATGTTTTACCCATTTTCTACGATCCTTACGTAACGCAATAATTGACGGCAAGAGTTTCAATAAGACTTGTATGGTTCGTGCTGTAGACATTTTCAATCCAGATAATTTTTAATTTTTTTAGATGTAATGTAACCAACATATCCAGATATAACAGAAGATAGCAATCCTGTAGCAGCTGATGATTTTTTTGACTTGTTTTTATTTTGAAGACTTTTAGCAATTTGAGAACCACCAAAAACGGCACATGCTAGACCAATCAACACCTCAGGCGCATCAAAAACTAGATGTCCCAGAGGATCCTTTCTAGGGTCAACTCGGTCAGTATGAAC
>JAGQHF010000071.1 GCA_020431985.1 Nitrosarchaeum sp.
ATGTCTTTATGCCTTCAAATATGTCTGGTTGTTCAATCTCCAACCAACATCTATTTACATTTCTATATTTCTCCTTGATTCCATCAACAATATAGTTCAATGACATCTGTGCATTAGGATCTTTACTTCCATGTCCAATTATCAAAACATCTACATCTTTCTCTTTCTCTGAAACATTATTCTCAGCTAATGTAGTATATATTCTATTTTTCACCAGCTCGATCAGTGTTTTGTGCATGCTCATAGGTTTTGTTACGACAAATTTTACGTTGGTATCTTTTTGCAGCTTCATTACTTGTGTTACTGCAATCTTTACTTTCTTACCTGGATAGAGGAAATATGGAACAATTGTGAGAGAATCGATATCTTGCTTCAGACATTTTTCAATACCGTCTTCAATGTAGGGTGGTTCTACTTCAAGAAAGCAAAAATCTGTAAATACGTAATTACTCTTTGATTTGAGCTCCTTGCAAATAGTTTCAAGTTCTTCAGAGGCTTCTCTTTCTCTGCTTCCCCTGTCGATTAACAATAACCCTCGTCTCAATCTAATCTTCTCGCTACTGCTATGGTCAAATTAGGCGGAAATTTCTGTTTTTCTACTACTAAATCCCCTCCAGACACCTTAATTGCTGCAGCCTCTGAAACACTTGATGTGCCCTCAAATGCTTGCACTGTATTTGATGGATTCGGTGTGATAATTTCGTTCAAGTCCTCCCTGCTCACATATTCCACGGGAACCCTGATCTCTTTTCCAAGATCAACTAATCCCTGAACATCTTTTGGTTTTTTTATAGATGCTAACGTGCCAATCGACTTTGGGCTGAGATTGAATCTATTCATACACACATCAATACCCTCTTTGATGGTATCTTTCTCAGTATCCCAATGCAAACCTATGCCTACAACCAAGGTTGGTGGCCGATAGACGACTGCATCGCTTAGAAACTGACCTTCAAGTTTCTTATCTGTAATTATTAGAAACCCTTTCGAATCTGAATTTTTCAATTCATCAATGCTTTCAAAGATTTTTACATTACTTGGTAATTCTTTGTACCATTTTCTGATACCTACATCCTGAAAGACTCCAATCTTTTCCTCGTTTACCATATACGCACTAACTTTGGTCACTGTAGATTCATCATCAATCTTCCATCCGAAATCTCGTCCTATCAAATCAACTGCAATTGTCTTGTTTACGTCTGCTGCAGTTGTTATGACTGCCGTTGCCTTAATCTTGTCAGCAATTTCTTGAGTCAGTTCATTTGCACCCCCAATATGTCCAGATAAAACACTTATCACAAAACTTGCCTTGTCATCAATCACAATCACTGCAGGATCTGTTTTCTTGTCTTTTAAGTGAGGCGCAATCAATCTAATTACTGCTCCTAGAGAAAACAGACAGATCAGTGCATCACTTTTCTTGAATAGTTCAATCACTTTCTCTGTAGTGGACTCTGAATACCAAGTAATGTCTTCATTGTTTTTAAATTTTGAAGGTGCAAAAACACTCCAATCTGGAAAAATTTTCTTTAACTGTACGCCTATTCTGATGCCATTTTTTGTTATTGCAAGAACAGAAACGGTTTTCATGTTAATTTTTTTTTTACTTTGATAAAATACCTTACTGTTTTGATGTAGCTAAAACATTTCCATCAAAATCAAACAATATAACCTGCAACTGGATTTTTCCTTCCGAATAACTTTTCATGTGTGCAAGGGTCTTATTGCAAATTTCATCAAAGAAACCGTTTATTTTTCTCTCCTTTATGATTTCTGAAACATGTCTTGCTGTGTTTGCCTTTTTAATTTCATTTACTGTGTCTTCCTCTGCTCCACATTCTGTCGCAATCTTTGCCAGAAATTTCATGTCTACCTTTGAGCCTTTGACATGAGTCTGTTTTGTACCTGTGGCCATCTTTGCAAGCTTGCCAATAAATCCAACAACATATGCCTTTTTGATCTGCTTCTTCTTGCATTGTTGTACCGTATATCCTGAAAAGTCCCCCATTTGCACAAAACAATGTTCAGGCAGATCTATGATGTTTTTTGCAAAGTCCTCACTTCTTCCACCTGTTGTAAGCACCACAGTATCATTTCCCATCGCAATTGCGACATCTAGATTCTGCCTAATTGATGCTGCATATGATGCAGTCGAAAAGGGAATGACGATTCCGCTTGTTCCCAATATCGAAATTCCATGCATAATTCCAATTCTGGGATTGTCTGTTTTCGGGCCAAGATCCTTTCCTGTGGGCACAGAAATTACAATTCTAATCCCTTTCTCCAAAAGTATCTTCTCTGATATCTCTCTGATATTTTCATTAATCATTTTTTTTGGAACTGGGTTTATTGCGGGTTTGTTAATCTCAAGTCCTAAACCTGGTTTTGTGACAATTCCAACACCCTCACCGCCATCAATTTCTATTTCATTTACTTTGCTGGTAAATGACAAATCCACAATAATCTCGGCACCATGAGTCACATCCGGATCATCTCCTCCGTCCTTAATCACGGAACATCTTGCGCTATCTGTCCCAAATTTGCAACTGTAAATGGGTATTTTGATCCAGCTACCTTTTGGCAACTTTACATCAACTTGTTCAATTTTTCTTTGATGGATTATTGAGAGAAGCGATGCCTTTGCAGCTGCAGTAGCCGAAGTACCAGTGGTAAAGCCAGTACGAAGATTTTCTTTTCTTTTCTCCACGACTGGTGTCCTTATTTTGATGTATTAACTCTTGTTTGTGTTATTCATGTTAAATTAAAAAGACGACTGTCTCATGACCAAATCTTTAGATTATATTTGCATGGTGATGGAGGGAAACATTGTCACACAAGCTTCAAGTAGTGATTACGGGAGCAAGTGGCTTTGTTGCAAGAAACATCAGAAAATTTCTCTTAGAAAACGAAGTTGACGTGATATCTATATCCAGAAAGAATTTCAAAAAATTTGAAAATGAAATCAAAGTTGTTTCTAAAGATTACGATGAAAGAACAATTTTGCCGAAAATAAAGAATTCACATGCCTTAATTCACTTGGTTGGAATTGGCAGACAGACTGTAGGAAATGAATATTCTACGGTCAATACTGAACTCACAAAAAAAATCATATGTTTTTGCCAAAAGGCAGGAATAAAAAAAATAGTTTACAACAGTGGTCTGGGAGTTTCAAAAGAAACTACATTGGGTTATTTCATATCTAAATTCAAAGCAGAACAACTAATTGTAAAATCAAACCTTGATTATACTATATTTCGTCCTTCGTACATTGTAGGCAAAGACGATCTGCTTACAAAATATCTAAATTCCCAAATTAAGAAAGGTATGATTCAGATTCCTGGAAGTGGAAGATACAATATCCAGCCTATCTTCATTGACGATGTATCTCGCATCATCTTAAAATCCATTCAAAGTGGGAGATTTACTAATCAAATAATTGATCTCGTAGGTCCCGAAATAATCAGCTTTGAGAGATATGTACGTGCATTCTCGCTCAGAGCAGGAACAAAAATCAAAAAAATTGATCTTGAAGTGGCATATCGTCATGCAATTACTGATCCAAAAACTGATTTTGGTGTAGATGATCTCAACTTGCTAGTTGGCAACTTTACAGGGAATCACAAAAAACTGGAAAATCTATCGCAAATCAAATTACAATCTGTGCTAGAACTGTTAAAGTCCGGCAGCTTGCTTTAACGTGCTTGCCTTGTCGGTCTTTTCCCATGTGAATTCTGGCTCATTTCTACCAAAGTGCCCATATGATGCAGTTTTTTTGTAAATTGGTCTTTTCAAGTCCAGCGTTGTTATGATTCCAGATGGCTTCATATCAAAATGCTTTCTGACTATATCTTCAATGTCTCTTTCCGGGATTTTGTTAGTTTCAAACGTATTGACATAAAGAGAGACTGGCTCTGCAACACCGATTGCATATGCCAGCTGAACTTCACACCTGTCTGCCAAACCTGCAGCAACCAAATTTTTGGCAATGTACCTGCACATATAGCAAGCTGATCTATCTACCTTGGAAGGATCCTTTCCAGAAAACGCCCCACCGCCATGTCTACCGAATCCACCATAAGTGTCGACAATGATCTTTCTTCCCGTCAGGCCAGCATCTCCATGAGGTCCACCAATTACAAATTTGCCTGTTGGGTTTATGTGAATCTTGATTTGTTCATTCCACAAATCTCCTAGGATTGGTTTGATGACTTTCTCAATTAGCTGCTTTGAAATCTCTTGCTGGGAAACTTCTGGAGAATGTTGTGTTGATATTACAACAGTCTCAATCTTCGTTGGCTTGTTATCAACATATCTTACTGATACCTGGGTTTTTCCATCTGGTCTTGCCCAAGGCAGAGTTTTGTTTTTCCTTAGCTCTGATAGTTTCTGTGCGAGCTTTTGCGCAAGCAAAACAGGCATTGGCATGAGCTCAGCCGTTTCGTTTGTTGCATAACCAAACATCAGTCCTTGGTCTCCTGCCCCCTGTTCATGATCATCAGTTGCAGTAACTCCTTGACTGATATCTGGGCTTTGAGCATGAAGCCTAAGTGTTACCTCACAAGAGTCTGTGTCAAACATCAAATCCTTGTTGTCATAACCGATATCTCTTATGGTTTTTCTTACTAGTTCTTCTTGTGATTTTTTATCAAAATTGGCTGTGGATGTTACCTCTCCTGCCACTGCCACAAAATCTGTCGTAACCATGGTCTCAACTGCAACTCTGGAATCGGGATCTTGCTTAAGAAACTCATCTAAAAAAGCATCAGATATCTGATCACAAATCTTGTCAGGATGTCCTTCTGTTACTGACTCTGACGTAAATAGAAAATTACTGGTCATGAAAAATCACTATCTAGAGTTCATTTTCTAGTTTGATAAATAATACATTATTTCCTCTAACTATTACTCTTCCATAGTTTGCAATAACTCTACCTTCATGAAGCTCTTCAGCATCTGTCATTATCAAGTTCATGTAAGAATCTACGTTATCCATTTTTCCTTTGTACTCTACTTCATTTTTCAGTCTAACTGTAACTTTCTTCTTTGTATTCTTTTGAAGCGTTGTTAACGGTCTTTTTGCACTTGTTTGCGACACTAATTATTCACTTGTTTTGCATACGTTGTTCTCTAGAATAAAAGCCTTACCTCGCTGATAAATCATGAAATTCCTTAAATTTTTTCGCCTTTTTTTGATAATAGTTCAAATGATTTCAACTGGATTGGCACAATTAGATGAATTTCTCTTAGGCGGAATTCACAACAGCACGATCACTGACATTTATGGTGCAAATGGAACCGGCAAGACCCAACTTCTTTTACAGATCTGTATTAATTCGATTAAGGATGGTGGAGCAATTCTATATCTGGATACAACAGGAAATTTTCGGCCTGAGAGAGTTCTAGAAATGGATGATCACGCAACACCCGATCTACTAGACAAAATCACGGTTCTGCGAATCACAAACACTTCTGAGCAAATTAACTCAATTGATATAATGAAAAAACAAAACTTTTCACTGGTTGTAATTGATAACATCACTGACTTGTTTTCATATGAATATCAAAATGATGAACTGGTCAACAAAAAAAATATGTTATTCATGACATTTATGCATCAACTATCTCTTCTTGCAATAAGTCAGAATATTCCGGTTGTTGTTACAAATATGATAAGATCCATTGATGGTAAAGAAATGGAGAATATGAAATCTGCAATAGATCTTTTTACCCATTTCAAGATTAGACTATCACGAATATCCTCAAAATTTAGAGGGGAAGTTAGATGGTTGGAACATCATGCTAATTTCACCTACAAGATTGGCAAAAAAGGATTGGTTCCTCCTGAAGATATTTAACGACACATTGGTAATTTTCTAAATGAACAGACATTTCGGATTAATTCGTGTAACATTTCTGTCTATGTTCAAATCATGTGGTTGATGGTCTATGGAAAAAAATGATCAAGTCCAAGTAGAGTCCGACAAAATCGCATCACTGTTTGGCAGTTTTGGTTTTGACAACCTTACCGAGATTCAGAAAAAAGCCTCTCCAATAGTTTTGCAAAAAAAAGATTGCTTGATAATCGCTCCTACCGGTTCTGGGAAAACAGAATGCTCGGTGATACCTGTCTTTTCTCTTGTTAAAAATTCCAAAAAGCCAGGAAAAATAAAAACACTTTACATCACACCCCTTCGAGCTCTGAACCGCGATGTGTTTAGGCGCATTACAAAATATGCACATGCAAATGAGCTTTCCATAGAAATCAGACATGGAGACACCACTCAAACAGCAAGAAGAAAAATCACAGAAAATCCCCCTGATGTCCTGATTACAACTCCTGAGACACTTGTAATTTTACTTACACAAAAAAAGATGCTAGATGCATTATCAGAGCTAGAGTGGATTGTGATAGATGAGGTGCACGAGCTTCTCTCAAGTGAACGTGGTGCTCAGTTGTCATTAAGCATTGAAAGGCTGCAAATAACTACAAAATTTCCTCTTACAAAAATTGGGCTTTCTGCGACTGTTGGGAATTTTGAGGAGGCAGGCAAGTTTGTTGTAGGCTCAAAGAGAAAATGCCAGATCATACGAGACTCTTCAGTCAGAAAGTACGATGTAGAAGTGGAATACGTGAACGGCAGCATATCTGACGTGGTTGATCGAATTATTGAGTATGTGAAGGAGCAAAATTTGGATTCTCCAGTACTTCTCTTTACTAACACCAGAGGCGAAGCAGAATTTTTAGCATCAATCCTTAAAGAAAAATCTCCTATCAACATTGAGCTGCACCATGGTTCTCTATCAAAGGAGGTAAGAGAAGATACAGAAATTTCTCTAAGGGAAGGTAAACATGGAATTGTAGTTTGTACGTCTTCTCTTGAACTTGGATTGGATATTGGGTCTGTTGAGTTGGTAATTCATTACGGTTCACCTCGTCAGGTCTCAAAACTTGTTCAGCGAATAGGACGAAGTAGGCACAACAGAGATGCGTCTGCAAGAGGTTTAATCATTACCAACAATTCTGATGATGAGTTTGAGGCACGAGCAATTTTAGATCGTATTGAAGAGGGATCAATTGAGGAACAAAAAATTCACAATGGCTCACTTGACGTTCTTGCACATCATCTGGTAGGACTGACAATGCAAATGGGAGAAAT
>JAGQHF010000008.1 GCA_020431985.1 Nitrosarchaeum sp.
CCTTAACCAATATCTTTATAAAGTACAGGTACCGTACCATACGGTATGGTAGAAGATTTAAGATTAGATAGTTTAGAGGGCGTAGGTCCTGTAACTACAAGAAAGTTATCTGACGCAGGCATACACAATGTTATGGATCTCATAGTTCGAGGTCCTGTTGAAATTGCAGAAATTACTGGAATGGAAAAAGACACCGCAGAAAAAATTGTTAACAAAGCACGACAGCATCTAGTTGAAGGAGGATTAATCGCCAAGGATTTTGTTAGCGCAACTGAGATTTACAAACATAGACAGAGTATTGGTAAAATAACCACTGGTACAAACTGTTTAGATACATTATTTGATGGCGGACTTGAAACTCAGGCCCTTACAGAAGTGTATGGCGAATTTGGCTGTGGGAAAACACAGTTTGCACATACCATGTCTGTGATGGTCCAAAGACCCAAAGAAGAAGGAGGACTAGAAGGTTCAGTATTATACATTGACACAGAGAATACTTTCAGACCTGAAAGAATTGTGTCTATTGCACAGGCACATGGAATGGATCCTGAAAAAGTTCTTGATAGAATCATTGTAGCTCGTGCCTATAACAGCGCACACCAAACACTGATTCTGGAAGAGGCAGGACCAGTCATTGAAGAGAATAATGTAAAACTGATTGTTGCAGATTCTGCTGTAGGGCTGTTCCGATCAGAATATCTTGGTAGAGGAACACTCTCAAACAGACAGCAAAAACTAAATCATTTTGTTCATCTGTTGTCCAGAATAGCAGAGACATACAACTGTGCCGCTATTGCAACTAATCAAGTCATGGCATCACCAGATGTGTTCTTTGGTGATCCAACGCGTCCAATTGGTGGAAATGTTGTTGCACATACAAGCACTTACAGAATATACTTTAAGAAATCTGGTAAGAAACGAATTGCCCGAATGGTTGACAGCCCTCACCATCCTGAAGAGGAAGTTATCTTTGCACTGGGTGAAGCAGGCGTGATAGATCCTGAAGATGCTGAAAAGAAAACCAAAAAGACAACTGCTAAAAAGACAACCAAAAAAGCAAAAGATTCTGAGGATTCTGAAGTAGAATCATCAGCGGAAATATCTGAATCCGACACTGTAGAATCTACGACAGATATTCCGGTAGACGATTCTGAACCACTAGAAGAGTAACTCTTCTTTTTTCCTTTTGTTATCTATGAATATAGCTTAGATTCTTTTCATCATGTGTCAGAAATAAAATGTGTTTTATTTGATATTGGAGGTGTCTTGGTTGACTGGCATATGTCTTGGATTACATCCGAGATATCAAAACAATTTCAGATTAACGAGGATCAAGTTACTAATGCATTCTCCAGATATCTAAACGATCTTGATTCTGGAAAAATCGATGAGAGATTATTTTGGCAGCAAATTGCCAATGATGTAGATTCCATATCACTAAAACAAACCAATGAATCACTATGGAACACATACTTTAGAAAACATGCCAAACCAAACCATGATGTAATTAAACTTGTACAATCTTTGAGGACGTCACATACTCTGGGAATCATTTCTAATATCGAAAGGGTAACGCATAAGGTAGTGGATGACTGGAATATACTGAAACCTTTTGAACATCATTTCATGTCCTACCAAATTGGCTTTTCAAAACCTGACTCTAGAATATACAGGCATGTGATAGAAAACCTACCTTTTGAACCTGCTTCAATACTATTCATAGATGATAAGAAAACAAATGTTGATGCTGCAACAGATGCAGGGCTAAACGCCATCCATTATACTGGATTTGCAAGCCTCCAGTCATCAATCGCTGAGTATGACATATGAACAAACTCCTATTCGTAAGTGTTAAAATAGGGTCTTTCGGAGCTCTACTCGTATATGGCAACTAAGAAGACTTCTGGTCGCTCACATGGATTCAAGCATAAGTCTAGATCTGTGTTAAAGAAAAAGGCTCCAAGAGGAGTGTCTTTCCTATTACGGGAGTACCAAGAAGGCCAACAGGCACTTGTCATAATTGATCCTAGACAACACAAAGGACTGCCACATAGACGATACCACGGAAAGGTTGGAATTGTCACAAATGTTGGCAGACGTGCTGTCACTCTAGATGTAAAGTTGGGAAATAAATCGAAAACCTTAATCACTAGACTCGATCATATCAAACCATTCGGTGTATAAGTATGGAAGAGGTAAAAAAGAAACAAAGTATCTCCCTATCTGAGGTTAAAGAGATTTTAGGTAAAGTAGA
>JAGQHF010000072.1 GCA_020431985.1 Nitrosarchaeum sp.
AAGAAATCAAAAGCTAGGGAGGTGAAAAATTGAGTAAGAACGAAACACAAGCAAAAGATCTATTTTCTGCATACCAACAGAACGTTGACAAATTCTTCAACAGCTTTAGACAATCAGTACCACAATACCACCAAGCAATAACAAATGTACAGCAAGAATTCCTGCAAGCATATGAAAACATTGCAGATTCTACACTGACAATTCAGAAAGAATTCGCACAGAAAGCAGGTATTGCAGCAAATATACCTGAAGCTACACTAAAAGCAATGCATGATACTACTGAAGAATTGCTAAAAACTGCATCCATTCAAAATCAAGTAACACTTGCAACTATTGATGCAACACAGCAAAACATCAAGACCTTCAATGATAATGCAAAATCATTTGCAGATCTAAACAAGAACATCATGCAGTCCTGGATTTCAGCATTCACCACAAAGAACAACTAGTGGTAAATCCATTTTTTTCTTTTTATGATCTTTCAGCCAACCATTCTCCCAATTCTGGAAGAACCTTCTTTTGAGATAGTGAACTTGCAATCATCCCTACATGTCCTGTAGGGTATATTCTCAAGGTCTTGTCTTGGCTGCCAACAGCATAGTGTAATGGCATGCTGCATTCTGGTGATACAAGATGGTCTCCTACTGCTACTTGCGTAAAGATGGGCATGTCTATTTTTTTTAGATCAATATGGTTTGACCCTACATACATTTTGTTTTGGATGAGCAAGTTTTCTTGATAAATGTCCTTAATCCACTGCTTGAACAGTTCTCCAGGAATTGGAGGTGTGTCCCCAAGCCATTTCTCTACCCTCAAAAAGTTATCAACGAATCTTTGGTTGTCTATGTTTTTGAAAAAGTTGACATATTTCTCGATTCCTTGCTCAAATGGTTTAAGAACTGAAAAACAATAATACATAAACTCTGGAGGCATATTTCCGATTGTCTTTACCATTTTATCTACATCGATATGCTTTGCCAAGTTGCTGATTACTGTAGTGTCTCGCCATCCATCTATGACTGGCGCAGTTGCTATGAAGTTTTTTACGCTTTCTGGATGAATTGCAGTATATGCCGTAGCAATAGTTGCCCCAGTACAGTATCCTTGCAAGGAAATCTTTTCTGATGATGACTCATCTTTGATAAATTCAACACAACTATCCAAATACCCATTCACGTAATCGTCAAAATCAAGATATTTGTCCATGTTTGTAGGGCTTCCCCAATCTAGCATGTATACGTCAAATCCTTGTTCCAGCAAATTTCTCACCCAGCTTTTTTCAGCTTGGATGTCTAGGATATGATATCTGTTAATCAGAGCATATGAAATCAAAAGTGGTGTTTTATGCTGTTTATCAGTGAGCGGCTTGTAATGCAACAACCTGGTCTTGTCGATTTGTTGTGCAATTTCATGAGGTGTCACCTCGATTGTTATTTCATCAGGTGCAGCCACTAGTTTTGGAGCCTTTACTATGTTTCTTGTAAACTTTAGAATCTCTTCTACTAGTTTTGGGTCAATCTTGGTCTCTGCCTTCATGTTTTCTCATCTTTCTTTTTCTTTGTATCAATCTCTAATCTTGTTACTCTCTTTTTAAGAGCATGCAGTTCTTTGTAAACCTCATCTATCTCTTCCTTGCTTGGGAGATTTGCTGCTTGCAGAATCACATTTGATATATTTGTCCAATGTTTTGTCAACTCAAGTTCCATCGAGACTAGCTTGCCGTAGTTGTCTCCGAATTTTTCAGAGTCAAACAATTCTGTAAAATCATTATCAAACATCTCCACCCATACTCGCTTGTATGCCTCTATCTGTTCGGCATCATGAGGAATTTCGGGTATTTTCTGGCTGACTTTCTTTTGAGCAACATTCCATGTTTCTGCTAACTGCTTATAGTATTCTGTCAGAAATTTGTTAAAATCCAAGAGCTTTTCATTTATCTCTATGAGTTCAGTTGTGATCTTCTTTGAATTTGTCGCAAAGGCCCTCATTGGTCCTATTGACGTAAGGGCTTGAGGTTTACTTGTCATCAAATGCATCAAGTCAGTCCAGAACAACGACAAATGCTTGTAATATTCGGTTAATTCTTTAGGCGATTGGGCGCTCACAATCTATAAAATATACAGATCGCAATAAATAGTTCGCTTGTTTACAAGATTAAATGTCCAATTCTGATGATCTTGAAAAAATCTGCCAAAAAATTATCAAAATTGATCCCAAAATGAGATCTGCTCGCATCATCAATAATCGTGGCCACCTTGTCGCTGGAGGCATGAAAAGTGGGTTTCAGTCACTAGAGGAACAAAAACAAGACGAGATGATGTTCATGGAGTTGGCTTTACGTGTACGAATGCGGCATGAATTTGACCGAGAATTTGGAGAAGTTCACTTTTCAATGTCCTACAGGGATAAAATCATCGTGATGAGTTTTCCATTAAACAATGATGATGTTTGTTTGGCTTCATCCGAAAAGGATCTTGATTTCGGAAAGATTCCTTTTAAAATTCTAAAAATTTTGTCTCCGCTAAAGAAGACTCCCAAAACATTCTAAACCAATATGTTCCACTAGTTGTCGATATGACACAAGAATTTCTAAATATACGATGGTCTCAAATAGAGAACTTGGTAAAAGAACTGTCTCACAAAATTCAACAGACCGATAGAGAGTTTTCCAGCATTTCTACAATCAGCAGAGGGGGCTTGATCCCTGCGCGATTAGTTGCTGATCAATTGGCGTTAGATACAATATTTGTGGATAAAAATAGAATCCCAACGGACTCTTTGTTTGTAGATGATATCTACGATTCTGGTAAAACATTTAAAAAAATAGTTGTAAAAGCCAAGGATCCTTCCATGTTAGTATACGCGACCTTGTTCGCCAGACGTGGCAAAAAATATCCAAAACAATTACTCTTTGCTCAAAAAACACAAGGAACTGAATACATTGTTTATCCATGGGACAAATTAGAATTTCAAAGATTCAAAAAATATGGATCATGATGTAGTCGATTAA
>JAGQHF010000073.1 GCA_020431985.1 Nitrosarchaeum sp.
CCAAGATCCTCTTCATCGCAAGATAAATTGTAATGCTGAATTGTTTACTTTGAACTTCTGGGAAATACTATGACCATCTCCTCACTAAATTTGTGGTTGGGTATGACCATTTTTTCTCCATCTTCTGTCTTGGCTATAGTTTTTGTCAGGTGAAGTTCGATTATCTGCCCTCGTACAAAATCAAACTCTATTTTATCTCCCACATTAATCTGTGAATTCAAAAATATACTAATTCCAGCTATGGTATTTTTTAGTTGGTTTTGCAAAGCTATTCCAAGTACCACTGCAACGGCACCAATTGATGTTATCAATTCTAATGCAAAACTAAACAAACCAAACGAAGTTCCCAAGTAAAATACCTCGCCCAAAATGATTCCTATCAAAATAAGTCCTACTAGTTTGTCTGATCCTTTCAAATTCCGAAGTTTTACATTGATTATTCGCTTTGTTATAAGATATAGGCTAACCGTTATGATTAATGATATTACAGCATAGAACAGCTCAGGCATTTTTACACCACGTCTTGATTTTTACTTTACCAGTATGGTGATTCCCTGCCATCCATACATCCATTTCAATTCAAATTCTAATTAACTCGACTCAACAATAATAGTGAAATTCATTACACAAGCTTACAATCTAATAATAAATTGTTCCACCAAACTTTGACAATGGAATCCTCCTTTTTGCTACTCTCTTGTGCAAATCACAAGCAGATAGATGTAGTTGACGTACTTCATAGAATTGAAGGAGTGAAAGAAGTGATTCCAGTTTATGGTGTTTATGATTGTATTGTAAAAACTGAAAGAATGAATTCTAAAAATACCACAAAACTCGTTTCATCTAAGATCAGAAAAATAAACCATGTGCTTTCAGTTCTTGTTTTGTCTACATCTAATATTCTCAGAAAATAACCATGTCTGAAAAAAACAAGCTGAGCATTCACATATTTGGAGATATTATTGTGGTGAAGAATACTTTAGGCAAGGAAAAATTCTTTCCTAGGTGTGGAATAAAACATGTTGAGTCATTTGTTTTTGAGATGGCTAAAAAGGGCCAACTCGATGAACTCATGTAATCTCCACATGGAAGCTTAAATTTCACATATTAGCTTACAAAAGATTAACTCTGTTCCCACAAAATATTGGTTAATGGCAGAAATGGAGTATTTGGTCAAAGGTATGGTTGAGAAATTCAAAACAAAGGACTTGGACGTGCTTTATGCAAAATGCAGCGGTTTTCCAAATCCCACTGAAATCCAGGGCGCAGAACCTGATGTTGTTGCCTGGGATCCGTCCAAAGAATTGTATCATCTAGGATTGGTAGCTGGCTCTTCTGATGGATTCTCGGATGATTTTGTAAAAAAGACCAGTGTTCTGGCAAGCATGATGATGAGCACGGGTACATCAGAAGGAAAGAGACTCCCATTATATCTTGGGTTTACTAAAGAGTTCGCTAATGATGTGGACGAGAACCTACAAAAATTTGATCCAAAATCTAAGGAGAACATCAAAAAACTGGAGATTTAGATAGAAATGACTGATATCACTTTTAGAGAACCGTTAGTAGATGATGCTGACTCCATATGGAATCTGATTAAAAACAACAAACCCCTAGACGAGAACTCAAAATACCTCTACATTCTACTTTGCCATGAATTTTCTAATACTTGTGTTTTGGCAGAAAGTACATCGAAGATCGTTGGATTTGCTTCTACATTTGTTTCTCCAAAGAATCCGGATACTTTGTTTGTATGGCAGGTAGCAGTAGACAAAAATTATCGAAACAAAGGAATTGCACAAGATCTCGTGTCTCAATCATTACGCAGAGTGGGACCGTCTATACGTTATGTTCATGCAACTGTGACTCCTTCTAATACAGCTTCATTGAAATTCTTGCAAAATTTTGCCAAGGAACTGAATGCACCTTTGTCTACCTGTTCCCTGTTCACCAAATCTGTATTGGGAAAGGATCACGAACAAGAGGATCTAGTGAGAATTGGACCCATTCCAAAACAAGTAAAGGAGGTCATTGCATGAAACAAATAAACTCACTAGAGTCTGATGTACGATCTTATTGCAGATCTTATCCTGTAATGCTTGATCGTGCAAAGGGTCCATTTGTTTATGATGAATATGGAAACAAATATTTTGATTTTCTGTGCGGAGCAGGCTCTCTCAACTATGGACACAATAACCCAATACTGAAAAAATATGTGATTGAATATCTTGAGAATAATGGCATAGTTCACAGTTTGGATCTTGCAACAAAGTCAAAAGAAGAATTTTTGAAATCATTTCATCGAAATATTCTGGCCCCACGAAATCTGAACTATAAAGTTCAGTTTACTGGCCCTACTGGCACCAACGCAGTAGAAGCTGCTCTTAAACTTGCAAGGAAGGTGACCAAGCGTAACAATATTTTTTCATTTACAAATGGTTTTCACGGTGTGACCTTGGGATCAGTTGCGGCAACAGGAAACTCCCACCATCGCGGCGGTGCAGCTACCCCATTAAACGGCGTTACATTCATGCCATATGATGGTTACATGGGAAAAAAAATCAACACAATTGACTACATTCGGAGAGTCTTGGAGGATAACAGCAGTGGAATTGACCTTCCTGCCGCAATGATTCTAGAAACTGTTCAAGGTGAGGGTGGCATTAACATTGCAAGCACAAAATGGCTTGAGTCATTACAGGAATTGTGTCATGAATTTGGCATTCTGCTAATTGTAGATGACATACAGGTAGGCTGTGGGCGTACGGGCTCTTTTTTCAGCTTTGAAGGAATAGAAATTGAACCTGACATGGTAGTTCTATCAAAGTCATTGAGTGGGTTTGGATTGCCATTTTCGCTCTTGCTCATGAAACCAGAGCTTGACAAGTGGAAGCCCGGTGAGCACAATGGTACGTTTCGAGGAAATAACTTGGCATTTGTTACTGCAAAAGCGTCAATTGATCACTATTGGACAACTCAAGAGCTAGAGGCCAGCATAGCATCCAAATCCAAAATTCTAAGAAACAGGATTGAGACAATTACACGAGAAAATATCTCAAATGATGTAGAAATAAGAGGAAAAGGCATGGTGTATGGAATTGATTGTATTTTACCTGAGATCTCTGCTGCAATACAAGACAAGTGTTTTGAAAATGGTCTGATTCTTGAAAGATGCGGTCATGTAGATCAGGTTGTGAAATTCCTTCCTTCTTTGACCATATCCGAAGATGAACTAAATCATGGCATGGACATCTTGGAGCAAAGCATCAAAGAAGTCATGACGCAATCAGATTTTCACAAAAAGATCGAGCAGGAGATCATTCAAAATTGATTGTCCGTGATATTCGTCTTGCGGAGGATACAAAACGAGAAGTTAAAGCGCAAAACTGGACAAGTACAAGATTGCTTTTGTCTGAAGATAATCTTGGATTCTCCTTTCATGAAACTATTGTTAAACCTGACACAGAAACTAGAATATGGTACAAAAACCATCTTGAAGCAGTGTATTGCATTGAGGGTTCGGGAGAAATTGAAGAAGAGAATGGAACAAGACACAAAATTTTTCCTGGCATAATTTATGCACTTGACAAGCATGATAAGCATGTCTTGCGAGCATTTACACAAATGCGCATGATCTGTGTATTCAATCCTGCGCTAGTAGGAGAAGAAGTTCATG
The DNA here is from genome assembly GCA_020431985.1 of Nitrosarchaeum sp. Lineage (GTDB taxonomy): Archaea > Thermoproteota > Nitrososphaeria > Nitrososphaerales > Nitrosopumilaceae > HKST03. The sequence continues at coordinate 3,677 of JAGQHF010000073.1, forward strand.
ATGAAAACGGGATATATCCATTATTAGAATATACTAGAGGTACAACATAATGGATTCTGAAGTAGTCACCGATCTGTATCCCACAAGAAAGAATGATTCGTTTTCAGTAATTCAGAGACAAGATCCTGTAGTATATGAGAACACATTACAGTTGGAAGCGCTTTCTAAAGACAAGACTAACTTTTTCAAAGAAAATGGTTATTTGTTTTTTGAAAATTTATTCACTAGAGGAGAGATAGAGACACTAGAAACTGAACTTGAAAAACTTGCACATGACGATCACATCAGGAAGCAAGATTTTGTCATTACTGAGCCACAAAGCGGTGAAGTCCGCTCAATTTTTGATATTCACAAGAACAATAACCTGTTTCAAAACATGTCAAGTGACACACGAATAGTTAATGTCGTAAGGCAGCTCTTGGGTAGTGATGTTTACATCACTCAATCCAGAATAAACAGAAAACCTGGATTTGAGGGAAAAGAGTTCTATTGGCATTCTGATTTTGAGACCTGGCATGCAGAAGATGGAATGCCAAGAATGAGAGCGGTTAGTTGCTCAATTAACCTAACTGAAAATTACGAGTTTAACGGACCTCTCATGGTCATACCTGGTTCTCATAAAACATACATTTCGTGCGGAGGGCAGACTCCAGATGATCACCATAAGCAATCGCTTAAACGACAAGAGATAGGAACCCCTGACCATAAAAACCTTGAACATATGACAAAAGAAAATACCATTTTTTCTGCGAAAGGGCCTCCAGGCTCTGCATTGTTTTTTGATTGTAATCTCATGCATGGTTCATCTGGAAACATTACTCCATTTCCTCGAAGCAATGTATTTTTTGTATATAATAGTGTGTACAATAAATTAGTAGAACCTTTCAGCGCCAAAAAACCAAGACCTGAATATATAGCCTCGAGAGAATCTTATCCAATAATCCCTACTTGTCTATCTTTCTGAATTGAACCACGATGTTATTCGAGTTGAAATTTTTATGGATGAAAAAACTATCGTCGTAATCAACCAAAATGGTAACTCAAAATCATTTCCTAGATGTGGAATTACAAAGATAGAATCATTTGTTCAAGAAATGTTAAAATCTGGAAATCTTGACGATCTTGTTTCAAATTGATAAATATTTACTATGTTGTTGGTAAACAACAATTTCATATTTTTAGTTTAAATGTTGTTTTTTTTGCATTTGTTATCCAATTTTATAAAACCACTCAAATCTTGTTCGAAGTGTTTTTAATACATTCAAAATATCTTTTATACTATGATTGATTTTGAATACACTTCTTCTGAATTTTTAGAATTAGCGAGTGAGATCAGACTAGGAATTTTATTTGATCTTCGAGAAAAACCTTCCAGAGTAACGACAATGGCAAAAAAATTCAATGTTACTGCGCAAGAAATACATCGTAATTTTGAACGTATGACAAATTCAGGACTTATATCCAAACAAAAAGACAACTGTTACCATCTCACAACTTTTGGTGAAGCGATTTGTAACCAAATTCCATCAATTTATTTTCTGTCTAAAAATAAAAAATATTTTACCACTCATGAATTTGGAAACCTTCCATCAAAATTTATTCGCCGAATAGGTGATTTGAGCAACTGTGATGAGATAGTGGGTGTTGCAAAAGTACTTGAAACTTGGAAAAAAATCTACAAAACATCAGATGATTATATATTCAATATATTATTTGAGACTCCATTAGACCTAATGGAGCTAATGATTAAACGTGTTAAACATGGAACCAAATATAGACACATAATATCTGAACATGCGTCTATTCCAAAGGGCAGAAAAAAATTATTAGAAAAATCTGGCTTCTATCCTCTCTTAGAATCTGGGAAGATTGAAAGAAGAATGTTAAAATCAGTTCAGATCTCAGTCATCTTAAATGAAAAATCTGCAGGATTAATGTTTCCTGATTTGAGTGGAAATCCTGATTTGCGTTCCATGTTTTACAGTGATGATGAAGATTTTAGAGGATGGTGCTTTGATTATTTTAAACACTGTTGGAATGTCTCCGATCCTTTCAAAGAGTTTAAACTAAGTGAATAAGCTGAAATTCATTATTACAGCTTAATAATTGCTATATCTAAAAATTTCCAATATGTGACATGGAAAAATTATTTGATCCCGGGATATCTTATCTATCCTGTGAAAAAAACATCAAACAATATCTAAAATCTCTACCCAACTCACAAATTCAGACGTTTTATGAGAACTTGGAGTACACCCCATTCCCAATATTATTGATGAAAGAACATAAGAAAAGGTTTGGCTCTAGGCAGATCTAGTTTAATCCGCTAATAACAAAACAAAATCGTTTTTGTTGACTGATATTTTACCTAGAACCATGGTGAACAGAATAATGTCCAAATACTTTTCATGTTGGCATCTTATTGGCTTCCTTTATCTTAGATCTCTTGTCAAAAAATAGGCAAGCTGTAAGATCACCCGTAACATTTACCATTGTTCTTGTCATGTCCAAAATCCTGTCTACTCCTAAAATAAGTACTATCCCTACTGGTGGTATCCCTGCAGCAATAAGGATTGTTGATAATATGACAATGCCAGTTCCAGGTGCCGATGGCGCACCTATTGATGCTGCAAGTGACGTCAAGGCAATTAAAAGAATTGTAGTAAATCCTAGTTCGACACTAAACAATTGAGCAAGGAAGAACACCGCAATTATTTGGTATAATGCTGTACCATCCATGTTTATTGTTGCGCCAAGCGGAATGATAAACTGAGAAATCTTCGGTTTTATCCTCATCTTTTCTTCTGCAGTTTTGATAGATAGTGGCATCACGGCGGCAGAGCTAGATGTTGAAAACGCTAAGAGCTGTGGATCTTTCATCATAGCAAGTGTAGGTAACAGAGGTCGTTTTGCAAAAAATTTGATTATGATCATGTAAACCAACATCATTACAAAGAGCCCTATGATTACGGTGATCATATAGCCAGCTAAGCCCGTCAGTGCTGATAGTCCCAGCTTTGATGTAATTCCAGCTATTAGACCAAACGCAGCAAATGGTGCCAAACGCATCGCCCATGACACTATCTTCATGGTAACCATTTGAATTGATTCTAGCATGTCAAGAATTGGTTTGGAGCTTCCCTTTGGAAGTGAAATCATTGAGACTCCTACAATCAATGCAAAGACAATTATGCTCAGCATCTCTCCAGACATAAAAGAAGATAATGGATTACTGGGAATGATGCCTATTATGCTCTGAGGAATATCTTGTAATGTTAGATTGGCTTTTTCTATTGGTTCTGTTTCCTCTATGTTGAAACTTTCTCTAATCAGAACACTGTCAATAAAGTTACCTGGTTCGATTGTGGTGACAATTAAAATTCCAATTGTTAAGGCAATCATGGTAGTTATTACAAAATATATCAATGCACCCAAACCCAGTCTTTGTAGTTGTTCTAAGTTGCCAGCCGATGTTAATCCTCTTATTATTGATGCAAAAATTAAAGGAACAATTATCATTTGAATAATTTTTAAAAATAAGTGTGCGGGAATAGATAACCATTCAGTTATTGTTCCAGCTGTACTTTTCTCAATTATTCCTACTTCTGGACCTAATATTATGCCCACAACTAGTCCAAAAAACAATGCCACCAAAACTTGTGCCCACAGTTTTTTCTTAACTAGATAAGTGATTTGAGGAATTGGAAATTTGAACGAATTTGTTTCCATAATCTTAATATTTTTTGATGTTTCTATTATTTACAAAAATAATCCGATTATCAAATATGGGATTAACTACAACCTTTAGAAACTAAATTTGAAATATTCTGGATATTCATCTATCATATCATGTCTTTTAAGAATCCGGTAAACTCATCGCTTGGTACAACTGTTCTAACTTCCAAAGTTCCAAGAAGCTTGAGTGATTCCCTTTTGTCATAATACTTGTAAATTCCCTCTGTTTGAGGAACTACGATTATGGTATCTTGCTGACCAGGCTCTAGCAAGTCTGTTTGAACCTCCAGCCCCTCTATGTATAACCTATGATGTTTGTCTCCATTGTTGATAACCGTGAGGATATATGCAAAACTAGTTCTAGTTACCAGATGTGGGTTTGGCTCACCTCCAACTCCAGACGTTCCTCTGATCTGAACTTTACCATCAATGTCTTCAAACACTACTGTTTGTTCTACTCTTTCTTGTGAGAAAATTGGAACATGTCGTACATTACCCTGTCCAATAAATCCAACCATTCCCGCTAATCCAATAATGCCTGCAACTATTGCAACTATCACTAACCGTTTATCCTTTGACTCCATTTGGTAATCATAAGTACAAGCTTATTTTTAATGTCTGTCCATTGCAGTTCCTGGGTTTCTATTTTACAGATAATTAGACATCCCCAGCAAAAGTTTGATTATTGATGTCTCTAGTGACATTCTGCAGATTAAATTTTCCTACTTGTGGTACACAAGCCTGTTTGGAAAATTTTATTTATGATTTTATTCAGGCTTACAAAAAGCATTTTTTGACATGAATTCTGTAGCTGCCTTGTACATGTCTTCTAGAGATATGTCTTTTTTATGCGTGGCAACTGCCCAAGAATGTCCAAAAGGATCAATCAAACTCCCATATCTATCTCCCCAAAATGCATCCATTAATGGCATTGTGGGTATGGCTCCGGCTTGTATTGCTTGATTGTAAGTCTTGTCTGCATCATCCACGTATAGGTGGATTGTAGTCGATGTTCCTCCTACTGTTGTTGGTGCGCAGGCTCCCATCTGTGGAAATTCATCACTCATCATTACAAAAGAATTGCCTATCTGAATCATAGCATGCATGGTCTTTCCATCCGGAGTTGGAAATTGGTATATCTCTCTTGCATCAAATGCCTTTTTGTAGAATTCTATTGCTTCTTTGGAGTTGTTTACCACTAGAGATGGCGTCGTGGTGTGAAATCCCTCTGGTATGGGTTTTACCATACACTGTAGCCTGCAGACATTGTTAAAACATTTTTCCATAAATTCCACGGTTATCAATATACGAGACTGCCATTATCTCCTATTATCTAATTATGATCTGGTTTATTCTAAATTATGCATTGATGCAAAATCTTTTGCAAATATTGCCAGATTCTCTGGAATAGGAATTGAAATAGAATCTTTCAGCGATAATCCCTTGTTTTTCTTCTCATTCCAAACATTGGAATTAAACTCCATTATCTCCTTTGTATGTGAGGTATTATCCTCAACCGACTCTGGTTCTGCCTGTCTCTCCAAGTGTATGCTTTCCTCAGAGTAGAGAGACTTCCACAGATATTCTGTGATAAATGGAGTGATTGGTGCCAGTAATTTCAGAATTGTTGAAAGAGTCTTGTGCAGTGTAAATATTGCTCCATCTCTTTCCTCATCTGAAAAGCCAATTCCATATGCCCTTGCTTTTACCATTTCGATGTAATGTGCTGCAAACAGATTCCATGTAAACTCCCTGATTGCGATTGCAGGAACAAAAAAGTTATAGTCTTCATATCCCTCTCTGCACTCTTTTACCAGGTTATTTAGTTCTGATAATATCCATCTGTCAGTTGGATTTGGTTTTCCTGAGTTAATAACAGGAAAACTAGACAGAAATCTTGAGACATTCCAGAGCTTACTCAGAAATTTTTTTGTAGATTCTATCTTTTGCTCGTTACATCTAAAATCATAACCATGATTAATCTCACTAGCACTCCAAAACCTGAAAGTATCTGCACCTAATCTCTCAATTACTGGCAATGGATCAATTGCATTTCCTTTACTTTTACTCATCTTCATCCCCTTTTCGTCAAGACCGTATCCCATAATCCATGCCTCCGACCATGGTTTCTTTCCAGTAAGTTGTTCACAACGCAAAAGTGTGTAATAAAGCCATGTTCTCACTATGTCTTTTGCCTGAGGGCGAATTGCTGTGGGGTATACTTTGTCAAAAAACTCTTCATCCTTACCGTATTTGGCTACGAAGAGAGGAGATATACTCGAATCCATCCATGTATCGAATGTTCGTTCTTCTCCCACAAATTCTGATTTTCCACACTTTGTGCACTTGTCAAATGGCGGTGATTCTCTCCAAGGTCTATAGTATCTTCCTGGCTCTGGAACATGCGGTGCCGAGCATGATTTACAATACCATATTGGAATCTCTGTTCCATAGTATCTTCGTCTAGATATTGGCCAGTCGATGTTAATCGATTCCAGCCAGTTCATCAAAATCTGTTTGTGCATTGAAGGGTGAAACTTTATTTCTTGACCAAGTGTTTTAATTTTTTCAACAGAGTTTTTTTGTTTAAGATAATACTCTTCCATAGGTATAATTTCTATTGGAATCTTGCTTCGTTCTGAGACAGGCGTCCTGTGTACAATATCTTCAATTTTTTCGAGAAACCCGTTACTTTCCAAGTCTTCAATAATTTTCGTCCTAGCTTGTTTTGGTTTCAAGCCAACATACTCTCCAGCAGCATCGGTCATTTTCCCATCTAGGCCAACTGCAACAATTTCTTCCATCTGAAATTCCCTAAACAGAGCAACATCATTTTGATCACCATAACTACATACCATTACAGCTCCTGAACCAAATTCCGGTTGAGCTGAATGATGAGTCCTCAACTCAACTTCTTCCTTTGTAAGTGGAACCACTATTTTCTTTCCGATGTATTGTGTGTATCTTTGATCTTCTGGATTAACAATGATTGTTTTACATGCACACAAAAGCTCTGGTCTTGTACTTGCAATAATAATCTCCTTATCTGTATCTTTTATCTTAAATTTCATATAGACTAGTTTTGTTGGAATGTCTTCATATGTTATCTCGGCATCAGCAATAGTTGTTCCAGATACCCAATCATAGTTGTTTGGTCTGTTAGCGATGTACACTTCCTCCTTTTTCCATAACTCAATGAATGTTGCCTGCGTTAAGGATCTGTATTCATCTGAATCTGTCCTGTAATGATTTGCAAAGTTACCGCTAATTCCTAGATTTTTCATAATTAGAATCATTTCGGCTTCTAAGTCATCCAGTGACTCGCGACATAGTTCTAAAAATTCTTCCCTATCTGTTTCGCGCATTCTAATGTTGTGTTTTTTCTCAGTGTACAGCTCAACTGGTAACCCATTTCTATCAATGCCTATAGGAAAATAGACGTTCTTCCCTGCCATTCTTGCTGTGCGTGCAATCATATCTATTTGGGAATAGTGTGCTGCTGCTCCAATATGCCAAGGCCTTCCTGAGGGGTATGGTGGAGGAGTATCTATTGTAAAGTTGTCCTCTTTTGGAACAAAATCATAAATCTTTGATTCCTCCCATTGTTTGAGAATATTCTTCTCTAACTCTGGATTCCATGCTTTTTCTGTAATCTTTGGTTCCATCTTCAGTTATCTGGAAATATTTGAAATGATGTGGGAGCCCTTATTGTATCCCTCGTATATGTAAACTCCAACTGCTTCTACATTTGCGGGCATCTTTGGAGCAAGTAATTTGATTATTTCACTAGACAAATTCTCAACTGTTGCTTCTCCTTCCAAAAGATATGTTGTGTTTTTTGGAACTTGCAAATCAAACATTCCTTTTGGACCTTCAAATTCTATTTCATAGTGAGAACTATCTTCATTTTTAAGATACTTCTGGTTGATGAAAAATTTGTGATCAAAGATGTTTATTACTTCCTTTATGATTTTTTTTGCAACTCCAAAATCCAAAAGCAAATTATCTTTCATTTGTCCTACAAGCTCTACCATTACCGATGAAGTATGTCCATGCAAAATTGAGCACTTTTCAACCAGTGGTAAAATATGTGCATAATCAAATGAAAACGATGGATCTTCAAGGAATATTGAACCTGTTTGAGGAGTCTTGTCATAAAACACGATATCCTGAAGCTCCTTGATTTGAGATGCATACTTTGGATGTCCTATCGCCATAATCTTCTTCTCTGGCAAAAGTTCCTTGATTTCCTTGTATTTTTTTATGTCCTCATCATTATCGATGACTTCTATCAAACCCTTGTTTGTCTTAAAATCAACACTAATGGTATTTCCTTTAATCATTATCTTATGGTCATAACTATAATCCAACTCAAGAAACGACAACATCTGTGCTACGGTTAATTCTGTTCTTGACCTTAACAAATTTCCATTTTTGTCTATGTATCTGAAATCTGAGTCTAGAATTGTTGGACTTGAAGCCATGTGAAGTCACCTGACTCATATCTGTATATAAATTCTGTAAACCTATGGTTGAAAGTTCAACATTAAACTAACGTATCTAGAATCTTAGCAAGCTCCACATCATTTTGTGTGATTCCTCCAGCATCATGAGTGGTTAGATCTATGACCAATCTATTATACACATTAAACCATTCTGGATGGTGGTTCATTTTCTCACATTTTTCAGCAGCTTTTGTCATAAATCCAAATGCAGCGTTAAAGTCTTGAAATTGAAATTCTTTGTGAAGCTTTTCATTCGTTACATTCCATCCATTAAGATTCTTCAACTCCCTCTCAATCTCATTTGCCGATAGTCGATTCATGTTTTACTTTACACATGACTACATTAATAGTTAAAGCACAGAAAACTAACTTCGATCAGTAATGAATGATCTGAGAAAAGAGCTACTAGAATATATCAAAACCAGCATCATCGGTAATGTTCCACAAAAGCAAATTGCTGTCGCATTTTCTGGAGGAGTAGACAGTACTTTGATTGCACAAATATGTAAGTCTCTGGACTATGATGTCACATTAGTAACAATTGGTTTTCCCGAATCACACGATATAGTATTTGCCAAAATAGTAAATCAAGAATTGAATCTAAAACACAATATCTTGGAAATTGAATACGAATCATTTCCAGATATTGCACTTAAGATAAACGAAACAATCAAAACAGAAAATCTGTCTTGGAATGAAAATAGCATAGCATTTTATTATGTGGCAAAGCTTGTAAATAATTTAGGATTAGACACAGTGGTAACTGCAAATGGAATTGATGAGTTATTCTGTGGTTATAATGCATACCGAGAAGTCTTTGAGATGGGAGAATCACAAATTCTCACAGTAATGAATACCAAACTAGATAATGAAATTAAAATGATGAAGGCAGTTAATTCTGTAACCTCTGAGTTTGGTATTACTGTAGTTCAGCCCTTCCTTTCTGAAAAATTTGTAGAGTTTGCAAAAACAATACCTCTCTCTGAGAAAATCCATAGTTCTGAGGATCTATATCGAAAACACATCATACGCAAACTTGCAAGTGAGGTTGGAGTGCCCGAAATTTCGTTTAATAAAAGGAAAAAGGCATTACAATATGGTTCTAGAATTCATAAATCTCTTCTAAAGGCTAGACGAACCTTCTAATTGTTTTCTGAACAGTATTGTTTACGTTGCTGATGATTTTAGGTGATGCACCTAAATGTTTTTCAGGTAAGAATATCTCGTCTATCTCTTTTTCTGAGAGTTTAGAATAAAATGCCTTGTCGTTTTTGATAGCATCAATATACTCCATTCCATTGTCTTTTGCTTCAAACGCTACACGCTGTACGTCTCTGTATGCAATAAATCTTGGAACCCCTTTCTTTATCAGAGCCTCCAAAACAAATTCTGCAAAAATTTGACCCTTTGTAATGTATAGGTTTTCAACAATTCTCTTTTCATCTATCATTAAATCTGAGATGATTTTGGTCATAGTCTCTAACATCTCATCTGCTAAGATTGATGCGGTAGGGATGACAAATCTCTCGTTTGCTGAGTTTGACAAGTCACGTTCATGCCAAAGTGGAATGTTTTCAAATGCTATTCCGACCTGGCTACGAAGCATTTTTGAAAATGATGATACTCTTTCGCTCTTGATTGGGTTTCTTTTTACTGGAACTGCACTGCTTCCCATCTGTCCTTTTTTGAACCGTTCTGCCACTTCTGCAATCTCTGTTCTCTGTAAATTCCTAATCTCAATTGCCATTTTTTCAAGTGTAGCTGCAATCAATGCCATCTCAAAGATGTATTCTGCATATCTTTCTCTTGGAATGACCTGGGTAGTAACTTCTGCTGGATATAGTCTTAATCTTTTCGCTACTCTCTTTTGAACCTCAAGTGATTTTGCACCCATTAGTGAACCGGTTCCAACAACTCCAAGAGTTTTGCAAACAAGGATCCTTTCTTTGATTTGCTCTATGCGTTCTACATGTTTTGCCATCTCAGCAGCCCAATTTGCAAATTTTAATCCAAATGAAATTATACTTGCATGCTGACCGTGTGTTCTTCCAACTGCTGGAACCTTTGAGTATTGAACTGCTCTCTTTGCAAGTATTGATGCAATTTTAGCAACTTTGGGTTGTATTATGCTTAATGCATCTCTCATTTGCATAGAATTGCTAGTGTCTACTAAATCGTTGCTTGTCAATCCATAATGAATCCATGGCCTTGCATCTTTTGTGCATTTCTCACTTAGCGATTCAACCAATGCAGCAGTATCGTGATCACTTTTTGCTTCAAGCTGTTTGATCCTTTTTACGGTAATCTTTCCAGATGTGGCAGCTTTTAAGATTTTTTTACCAACAGACTTTGGAATCAAGCCTATCTCACTTTGTGAAACTGCAGCAGCTCCTTCTATTTCTAGCTGGTAGTCTATCTTTTTTTGCTCGCTAAAGATTTCGATCATCTCTTTTGTACCGTAGCGACCGCTGTCTATGGGTAAAATTGCCAACATATACAATTCTAGCATATTGAAAATAAATCTACTTATTGAAAATTCAAGTAATTCTGTGAAGAACTTTTAAAATGAAACATAAAACATGATTTATGAAGGCTGCATATTTTGACGGAAAAAAAATGGACTTACTTGAAGAATATCCGGATCCAAGCCCAGAAGAAACACTTGTAAAAATTAATCTGGCTGGAATTTGTGGAACTGATCTTGAGATACTAGATGGGTACATGTCATATCAAGGAATTATGGGTCATGAGTTTGTAGGAGTAGTGATCAAATCTCAAAACAAAGACTTGATCGGCAAGCGAGTTGTTGGAGAAATTAATGTTGGATGTGACAACTGCCCATTATGCAAGGATGGCTTGGAAAGACATTGTCCTAATCGAACTGTACTTGGCATTCTGAACCGAAATGGAGCCTTTGCAGAATTTCTTTCATTACCTGAAAAGAACCTCCATGTGATACCTGACACCATAACTGATGAACAAGCGGTTTTTGTGGAACCCTTGGCTGCAGCATTAGAAATCACTCAGCAAATACAGATTATACCTGAATGGAAAATAGGTATTGTAGGAGACGGGAGACTGGCACAGCTTATCACAAGTGTATTAAAATTTCATTGTGTAGATATCGTATGTTTTGGAAAACATCAAAACAAATTGGCAAATCTACAAAAACTTGGAATCATAACAAAGATTGGAATTGATTCAAGTGATGAACATAGATTTGATTTAGTTGTTGAGGCAACTGGCAATAATTCCGGATTTGTTGACACTATGAAACTAGTAAAACCACGAGGAACTGTGATTTTGAAATCAACCGTTGCTGCAAAAGAGAATCTTGATCTTACTCCTACAGTAGTCAATGAAATCACAATTATTGGCTCAAGATGTGGCACATTCAAACCTGCAATTGATGCATTAGCGCTGAAAATAATCTCAATTGATAATTTGGTAGATATAACATTTCCACTCGAAAGATTCCAAGAAGCAATAGAATATGCAAAAAAGCCTGATTCCCTTAAGGTTTTTCTCAAACCATAATCACAAATAATCTGGATTTTAGATTTAAATTGGAATAACAGAAATTTTTATTCATCATGTCGTCCATAATCCCAAAAAAAATTGCTGAAAATCAATACCAAATTGATGCTGATTCTAATCTTGGCATGAAAGTTCCTGTAAAAATCTATGCTAATGAAGAATTACTCCAAAAAATGCTTGCTGACAGAACTATAATGCAGGCAAGAAATGTAGCTTCCATTCCAGGTATAGTCAGTCATGGTGTTGTATTGCCTGATGGTCATGAGGGATATGGATTCCCTGTTGGAGGTGTGGCAGCTATGGATGCAGAAGAAGGAATGATTAGCCCAGGTGGTGTTGGATATGACATTAACTGTGGTGTTAGATTATTACGCAGTAACCTTGATGAAAATACAGTTCGTTCTAAATTAAAGGAACTTGTTGCTGATTTGTTTAGTTCTATACCCTCAGGTGTGGGTTCTAAAGGTGCAGTGAAACTATCTCATTCCCAACTGGATGAAGTTTTGGTTAATGGCGTTAATTGGGCTATTGATAATGGTTATGGTTCATCTCATGATGCAGATGTCTGTGAAGAAAATGGGAAAATAGCTAATGCTGATCCCAACAAAGTCTCAGATAAAGCACGAAAAAGAGGTGCTCCACAACTAGGCTCACTTGGCTCTGGAAACCATTTTCTTGAGATCCAAAAGGTTTCAGAGATTCACGACGAAGAAGCCGCAAAAAGAATGGGCATTAGAGAAGGAACAATCACAGTTTTGATTCATTGTGGCTCTAGAGGATTTGGTCATCAAGTTTGTAGTGATTATCTACGAGTTTCAGAACAAGCTTTGGAAAAGTATGATATTCAATTAACTGATCGAGAACTAGCATGTGTCCCAAATACCTCTGAAGAAGGGGATTCCTATAGAAAGGCTATGTTTACTGCATTAAATTTTGCATGGAGCAACAGACAGATGATAACCCATTGGACTAGGAAATCTTTTGAACGAGTGTTTAATCAATCTGAATCCGATCTTGATATGAAACTAGTATATGATGTAGCCCACAATATAGCCAAAGTTGAAAAACACAAAGTTGACGGAAAGGAGAGAAAACTTGTGGTTCATAGAAAAGGCGCAACAAGAGCATTTCCCGCAAATCTTGATGAAGTACCATCCAAATATCGTGATATTGGACAACCCGTACTTATACCAGGTTCTATGGGCACTGCAAGCTGGATCCTACTTGGACAGCCAAATTCCATGGACTTGAGCTTCGGTTCAACTGCTCATGGAGCTGGAAGAACAATGTCTAGATCAAAGGCAAGAAGAAATTTCACTGAATCTGATGTTAAGCAGTCTTTGAATAGCAAGGGAATTCTCATTAAGGCGCTAACTCGTGACGGCATAATTGAAGAAACCCCACAGGCATACAAGGATGTTGATGCCGTAGTTGATGTTTCTCATAATCTTGGAATTGCAACTAAAGTAGCAAAATTAATACCTGTAGGAGTGATTAAGGGCTGAGTGATGATTCTGAACTTGAAAGATTAAAGGCCAAACGACTAGCCGAAATGCAAAAAAACATATCCCAACAAAACACCCAAAAACAATCCAGCCAAGAACCAAAGACTGTCGTCTCTCCTAAACAGACACTAGTCACAAAGCTAGGATATAGAGGAGTAGAAGTATTACAGAACGCAGAGTCTCAATTTCCAAATGAAACAAAAATTGTTGTTGAGAAATTAGCCGAGCTAATAAAATCTGGTGAAATTGATGAGGTGATTGATGGTGGAAAGTTACTAATGCTATTCAGATCTGTCGGACTGAACATACGGATGCAAACTAAAATCAATGTCGAACAAGATGGAAAATTTGTTTCACTCTCTGACAAACTCAGCAAACAATCACATGATAACGGAGAAGCATAAAATGGATATAGTTCTAGAAATTAGCGCTAAAAACTATGTAGATGATCTTCTTTTGATGAAAAAAGCTCTCTCTCACATGGAGAGTCTAGTAGGATGCTACAATGGTTATCTTTTCAGCGAACCTACTACAAACTTTGGTTGGACATTTTTCAAGTTGGCATTCAAACCCAATTTACAAACTGGAATAGAAAACAAATTTTCTGACATGATAAACAAATATCATTGGAGCAAACCTCCAGAAAAATTTGCAAAATTTATGGCAGATTATTTTAAGGCTAGAGGTTGTGATATCCGAGTCAAGATTGTAGGCTAGACTCTTCTGCCTCTTTTTCCGCCTTTCTTTCTTGTAGTGTCGTGTGGTATTGGAGTCACATCATCAATTCTTCCAATTTTAAAGCCTCCTCGTGCCAATGCTCTAATTGCTGCTTGTGCACCTGGACCCGGAACTCTTGATCCCACTCCTCCAACTGCTCTTACTCTAATGTGAAATCCTGTGAATCCTTTTGTTTTTGCAGATTCAACAACCGCATTTGCAGCTTTCATTGCGGCAAACGGAGATGATTCATACCTATCAGCATTAACGTGAATTCCTCCAGAACTAATTGCAACTGTTTCCCCACCTGTAAGATCAGTCATGTGAATAATTGTGTTATTGTAACTACTGTAAATATGAGCAATTCCCCATTTTTCGGGACCATCCTTTTTCGTTTCAGGTTCTTGTACTGTTCTATCCGCAGTTTCCTCAACTACTGCCTCAGTTTCCTCAACTACTGCCTCAGTTTTAGCCTCAATTTCTGACAATGTTTATTCACGCCTTAAAGGGTTTAAAAAACATTGATTTTTCAAATACTTCCAGTTGACATTTTATTACTCAAATACTGGAAGAAATTACTCAATACATGGGCTCTGTGTTACTACCTGCCGTTGGCATTGCTGTGGCTACGGCACTCCTAGGTTCTGTAGCATTCAGTTTTTTTGCACCTGAAAGTGAAATCTCTCCACTCCTAGCACTAGAAGAGAAATGTGAAAAAATTGCATTGGAAGGGTACAAGATGCACCTAAAGTATCCAGAATCTCAACCTACAGATCTTCCAACTGATGATATGAATCGTTTATTATCTCTGGACGAAATGTGGATAAATGACTGTGTCAATGGTCTTCCTGCTGCAACTGTATTTGATATAATTCAAAGAGTTGAACTTAACTTCCGTTCAGGCGAATAGCTATTTGAAATGTCTCCATCCCAAATCTTTCAACTTTGTTGTTTTATTGTCATTTTTGATAAAAACACCTTTTCCTATTGTAACATGTCCAATTTCAATTATGGGTGTATTTAGTTTAGATGCACATCTTTTAACAGTTTTGACATATTTTTTTGGAACAGTAAAAATGAATTCATACTCTTCCCCTCCATTAAATACCAGGTTGTGTGGTTTTATCTTGTTTTTCTCTGCAAATGTGTAAAGATCTACATTAGCAGGAATTTTTTCAATTATGAATTTGTGTTTACTTTGCTCTGCCATCTCATTTAGGGTCGTGGACAAACCATCACTAGAGTCCATTGAAGACGAAAAATATTTTTTGCATCTTATACCAAATGCCAATCTTGGTTTTGGGTTTAAGACGGAGTTGACAGCTTTTCTTGTAAATCTCTTACCTCCTTTTATGTTATAAAATAGAATCTTTAATCCTGCTGCAGTATATCCAAATGAACCAGTAACAAATATTGAATCTCCTACCCTTGATCCTCTTCTTGTAATTATCCTATCTGTTTTTCCAAAAATACATACATGAAAAACAAATTCTTTCCCTTCATTTGTATCTCCTCCCAGAATCTTTATTCCAAATTCCTTAGAAGTTTCTCTTAGACTCGCAGCTATCTCAGCAACTTTTGTTTGCAACCGTGTATTTGGTAAATTTACTGATATTATTCCATATTCAGGTTTCACACCTTTTGCGGCAAAATCGCTTATACAGGCAACAATACTTTTCCTTGTTGCTTGAGTTAAATTCATTTGTGTAGGCATATCTGTACTTTGAACCAACGTATCTATTTTGACCACAATCTTTGTCTTGCCTATGTTGAAACATTCTACATCTTCAGGTGTGAATTTTTTATTTAATTGACCTTGAAAAATTCTGACAATTTGAGATTCATCTAATTTCGTCATAACTTTTTTTCACAACACCAAGTGTATCTTTTACAATTTTTTTACACTTGTTCAAGTCATTTGATTCTCCAGATACTCTGATAATATCTTCAGTGTTTGATTTTCTTATCAATACCCAACTGTCTTCATCGATAATACCTTTTACACCGTCTTGTGTAATCACTTCTGAAAATTCTGTTTCAAATTTTTTAGAAATTTTCCCAATCACGGTATCATGATATTTTGCATCAACTTCTATTTTGTCTCGGATTTGCGTATAGCTTTCCATGAAGTTCAGTATCTCGTTAAATTTTGGATTGCTAAGCATTGAGGCAATAAGCCCACTGGTCAGTATTCCTTCTCTACAGTAATTGAATTCTGGTAGAATGAAGCCTCCACTGCTTCCTTCTCCGCCTGCCTGTGATTTTGTCTCCAACATCAAATCAATCACATTTGCTTCACCGACTTTGGATCTTTTTACAATACCTCCCTTTTCTTTTATGAATTTCTCCACTGATACACTAGTATCAATACTCAACACAAATTTTGTGTATCCCAGATCAAGTGCCTTAGCAACCCCTAATCCTAGAGTTACGTCTGGTGTCTGTTTTACCCCATTTCTCACAACAACCAATCTATCACTGTCTAAATCAAAAGCAAAACCAATGTCTTTATTTGCAGATACAGAAACTAAATGAGCAAGATTGTCTGCTGTGGGATCAGGCCCTCTTGTCGTTGAATCTAGCTCTTCATTTATTACATCTACCTTACATCCTAGCTCTCTTAGTAAGGTGGGAGCAACCGATTTTGCTGCACCTCCGCCTATATCCACTGCAATTTTGGGTTCTCCAGAAATCATTCCAATCAGTTTTTTGGCTTCTTCGATATATGACGACGTGATTTTTGTCTCTACCCCAAATCCCGTTTTTGGTAATTCCTGTTTTTCTAAAATTTGTGGTAATTCTCGTTCATTGATCCCTCTCCCTTCTATTATGAATTTTAAGCCATTCCATTCTATTGGATTATGAGAAGATGAAATGATTACTCCTGCACCGTATTTTCTAGCCTCGCGGAACACAACGGGAGTTGGAACAATGCCTAAATCAAAAACATCGATGCCATTCTGCATTAATGCAGCTGTTGCAGTTTCTTTTATCATTTGACCTGAAGGCCTAGTATCCATCCCAACAACGCATTTTTTGGATTTGACTAATGTTGAAAAATTATTGCAGAAAAATATTACATCCTTTAAGTTGAAATCTTCACCAAATATTCCTCTAATACCTGAAATGGTTGTTTTCATTTGTTCAGAATCGGAAAGGCTTTTTATTAACTCTAATGGCTCCTCCAAAAAGTGCCTCGATAGCTCAGCCTGGTAGAGCGAACGCCTCGTAAGCGTTAGGTCGCGGGTTCAGATCCCGCTCGAGGCTTAAGTTTTCATGTTATCAAAAATTAAGAGAATTATTGTTCAAAGGTCTCTATATCTACTTCTAATTCTTTTCCTAAACCTTCCCACCACTTTGTCTTTTCAGTCATACTCCCCTTGAAAAATAATTCTGATCCTCCTTTATAGATCTGTCGGTTAATTAATACTTGATCACAGTATGATTCTCATTCTTGCTGATTTTTCTTTCTCTTTCGATAAAAAATGATTGCAAGTGCTCCTACAGCACAACCCCAAAAAACTGGTGACAATCCAGATTCTACCTGAGGAATAACACCAACAAAAGCAAGTGACATGATTCCTATTAACACCAACCCAATGATCTCTAATGTTTTTATCATGAACTTGTTTTAGTGCAAACTCAAAAAGATATATGGTTTTATGACTTCATTCCACTGTGGACAGATATCTTTTAGTAATTCTAGTATTCTGCGTTGTTGGAATTCCAATCTCTTTTATCTCGCCCACCAACGGAGAACTACGTGATCCTCCTTTACTGCTTTTGTTTTATGGTTCAATTGGGGGAATATGCGTAATCATACTTTATAGCTCCTTTAAAGAGAGACAACAGCGCCGTAAAATTAATTCCGAGAGAAAACGAAAAAAGAGATCCTAGAGTTCTAACCCAAAAGATTCTGCAATACTGGAGAATTTTGAATACGACTCTAAGTATTGTCTGCCTTTTTCTGTAATTGCGAAGGTGTTTTTTCCGTCATATTCGATTTTAGTAATTAGTCCTGAACCTGTAAGATTGTCTAAAAATTTTGATAGTCTAGAATGTGAAAGATTCGCTTTGGTTAGTAACGAAGTGGTTTTGATACCTTCTTGTCCTGATTGTTCCGTAGCAGTCAAGAGATCTGCAACAATCTGCATACTTGTTCTGTAGGAAACCATACAGATCCTACCGTAAATCCAAGATATAAGGGTATTACCATCAATTCAGATCAAGATAAATAGGCTTGATTGTCATTTTTTGAGGTTGCCTGCGAAATCTATAACTCCATGGTTCAACGACTTTCTTGGTGTAGCTTATAGATACTTCGATCTTCGTATGAATTTGGTTCCTTTGTTTGCCGAAAGAAAAGAGGCCACGAATCTATGGCAAAATACGATACACTGGTGGGTTGATCCGTCCATTAAAGTCCGATTTGTGGAAAGAAACGATCAATATTGGTTTATGATGGCTTCAGAGTCTCAAAAACCTGATTCAAACATGTCATTTTTCAAAATCTTGCCAAAATCAGGTAACTATGAACGCTTCAAAAAGGGTAATGGAGGAGAAGCATATCTGCGACTGGGGGTCTATTCTGAGCACTCATTAGATGATGTAAAGAAGAGCATCCAATGCAATTGTGGTCATGCAGCAGAGGATCACGATGAAGGTGACAACGATGTGTGTTTGTACAAAACATGTCATTGTAAAAAATTTTCTAGTTTTCAAGTAAACCTGCTTAAAAGAAAAAAGACCATTACTGATATTTTGTTCCTAGAAGAAAAAAATGTAAAAGAAGATCCACTTGCTTGGAATTGTCTATATGTTAACGAGTATTCTAAAAATGAATGATTATTCCTCTTTATTCACTCGAGCGTGATCCCCTGGATAATGTTCATTTATTTTTTTTGAATAACAATCACCGCAAATAGGGCCTTTAATCTTCCATTCTTCCATGGGGTTGTACCTCATCTTAATTTTTTTACCACATATGGTGCATTTTTCCTTTGATCCCAAACATCCTCTCTCCTTCTGAATCTATATAAAAAACATTCTAGCATCGTCTTGAATCATGTTAAATAATACTTGTTGATAGGACATC